>NZ_JBVPZC010000007.1:0-158956 GCF_055702805.1 Hydrogenophaga sp. LT287
TTGCTGGGCAAGGCGCTGCACTACCTGTCCTCGCAGTGGGCCAAGCTGGAGCGCTTCGTCACCAACGGTCTCTACCCCATAGACAACAACGGCTGTGAGAATTCGATCCGTCCGTTTGTCATCGGAAGACGCAACTGGTTGTTTGCCGACACCGTGGCCGGCGCCAACGCGAGCGCCAATCTGTACTCGTTGCTGGAGACCTGCAAGGTCAACGGCGTCGATGGGTACCAGTACCTGCGCTCGCTGCTGGTGGCGCTTCCTCGGGCCAGGACCGTCGAGGACTATGAGGCCTTGCTGCCCTGGTGTCTCAACGGGCGCAGCGGCTGAAATAGGAAACTGTGCAAGGGGTGCGGTCTATTGATCGCTTACGTCAGACCCACCAGCGCCTGGTGCTGGTGGTCGATCAATTCAACACCGGTCTCAAAGCGTTCGCTCCACACAAAAGTCTGAAGCGCCAGGGAGTGCGGACTGTTCTGGCTCATGCTCACGTCCCTCGGTTTGGCCGCCTGTGTACGGCTCAGGGGCCTTGAAGCGGCTGGACACCGCGTCGGCGCATCATGTCTTCGCTCATGGCCAGCAACGCGTCAGGCGCCAGTTGGGCCTGGGCGGCGGGGTAGACGATGCCGTCTTCGTCGTCGATATGCCGCCGGTACAGGCTAGCAAAGTGGTTGATCAGGGCCGTCTGTTCCGGTGTGAAATCGGTCCAGCCCGCTGGCGGCGGCTGGCACACCCCAGCCAGCACCACGCGCACCTGCGCCCAGGCGGCGTCCATGTCGCGGTGGTCTTGCTGGAGCCGCTGCACGATGGTGTGCAGCGCGGTGTCGGTACCGGCGAGCAGCGGCGGAAACACATGCCGCTCTTCGTCTTCGTGGTGGTGTGGGGCGGCCTGGTCAAAGTAGCGCATCACGTCCACCGCCGCCTGGCCGATCTGCTGGCTCCAGCCGTGCACCCGCGCGTGTTGCTGCAGCTTGGCCAGCAGCGCCAGCATGCGGTGCACCCGCTCGTGGCAAGCGTCGAGCATCTCGAACGGCGCCTCAAAACCTGCACCGGGCGCACGGTGACCGGGCAGCGTGATCTGGCTCAGCGGGATGGATGTGGCCATGGTTCGCGGCGTTGCAAAAATTCAGCCGAGCTGCACCGCTTCACCCTGCGGGTTGAACGGGATGAAGGCCTGCAGCTGGCCCATGCGGATGGCTTCCACCATGTCTTGCAGGGGTTTTTCAGCGTCTTCGCTGCTGGGTGCGCGGCCCGCTTTGCCCGACAGGGCGGCGGCAAACACCATGCCCCAGGCAGGACCCATCTGACTGGCTTCCTGCTTGAACTGGTCAAACGAGGTGAGCTCGTCGGGCGTCTTGTCCACGCACATCTGCGGCACCAGCGCACCGCCTTCACCGCGCTCAAAACCGGCGCGTTCAGCGGGGGTGGCGTCGTCGGGCAGCTCGATGCCGGCAAACACAAACAGCAGACGCTGCGGCATGGGCTGGGCGCGGGCGGCGCTCAGCAGGTCGTCAAAGGTGGCAATGTTCATGGATGGCTGTTTAAAAAAGAAAAATGTTCAAAGCGCGGCAGGCGGATCACCCAGGGTGCTCAGGAACTCGGCCACGGCGGGCCGCACCCGGGCGGGCTTGCGCGCGCGCACCGTGCCGACGCTGACAAAGCACAGCGCCTGCTCGCCAGCCTGCAGGCCAAACAGGGCGCGCAGGCTGTCCGATTTCAAGGCTTTGCCGCTGGTGAGCGCAGAGCCAAAACCCAGCGCGGTGGCCATGAGCAGCGCGTTTTGCACGGCGCAGCCGGCCGACAGGATGCGCTCGGCCAGGTCCACGGCGGGGTCGCCGCGTTGGCCGTCCACCACCACCAGCATCAGCCAGGGCGCGCGGTGGGCTTTTTCGCGGGCTTGCGCCACCTGCTCGGGCGTGGCGCCGGCGTCGCGCTCCAGCAGGGCTTGGCCAAACACCTCGGCCAGGCGCTCGCGCTGCGCATCGGGCACGGCAATGAAGCGCCAGGGCAACAGCTGGCCGTGGTCGGGGGCGGCCGCCGCAGCGGCCAAGATGCTGTGCTGCTGCGAAGCATCGGGGCCGGGACCCAGCAGGCGCTTGGGCAGCACGGTCTGGCGGGCCTGGATCAGTTCACCGGCCACTACGGGCCAGTCGTTGGCGGGCTGTTCCAGCGCAGGGACGTTGTATTCGGTTTTGAACATGGGACGCTCGTTGGGGTTCAACCGGGACGGCCATCGGCTCGCTGGCGGCCATACCAGCCCAGCAGGCGCACGCCCCACACGGCCATGACAACGGCCCACAGCAGCGCAGCGGCCATGACCAGCCAGGCCGGCGCCTGGTTCAGCGCGCCACCAATGCGCAGCAGCACCGCCAGCTGCAACAGCCAGAACAGCGCCCACACCAGGTTGTCCGCCACCAGGGTGCGGCCGCTGTGACCGCACGACACCCGCGTGACCATGGCCAGCATGAGCGAACCGAGGCAGCCCATGGTGAGCGCGTGCAGCGCTCCCAGGCCAAGCACCGGCGTGCCCAGCCGCAGGCCCAGCAGCTGCGAAGCGCCGGCCAGCACAAACGACACACCCAGCCACAAAAAACCCAGGTGCAGCATGGCCAGCAGCCGGATGCTCAGGCTCTGCACCAGACCCCACACAAAGGCCAGCCACAAAATGACGCTGCCCGCGGCCAGCTGCATCAGGCCCAGGCCCAGCATCCAGGCGCGGCCACCCCGCCCGGCGGGCTCGCCCATCCAGGACATGACCAGCGGCACCCAGATGGCGGCCAGTTCCAGCGCCACCGCACCCAGCAGCATCCACAACACCCAGAACGGCCGCCACACATCGATCATGGGCACGGCTCTGGAGGTGAAAAACGGAATCATGCGGTGCGCCACCACCAGGTAGGTGACCACCACAAAGCCCCACAGCCCGGTGAGCACGGCGGCATGGGCCACGTCATAAGCGCCGGCAGCCAGCGCCACCAGCAGCAGCGCCAGACTGACCACACCCACACCGCCCGCCACAGCCACGGTGCGGGCGTGCAGGCGGTCGTCCAGCGTGCTGCGGCGTACCAGTTGGGCAAACAAGGCCACCACCCAGCCCAGCCCCAGCAGCGCAACAGCGCCACCGGCCAGGCTCAGCCCCCAAGCCGTGTGAAGGCCCAGCAGCCACACCAGCCAGCCAGCGGCCTGCAGCAGCAAGGGCGCCAGCAGGCTACGGGCTTCGGGCCCGTCCACACCGAGCCACTTGGGCCCTGCGGTGAACAAAAAACCCGTGAAAAAGAGGGGAATGAACCCAAACGTCATGACCGCCGCGTGGCCCAGCGAGGGCGACACCGCATAGGCCAGGCCCAGGGCGCCAGTGGCCCGGTCCACCTGCACCAGCGCCCACCAGACGCCCGAGGCCAGCAACAGCAACACCGCCAAAGCAAAGCCCAGCCGGTGTGGCGCCAGCAGCAGGTGCGCCGGGCGCCAGGGCTGCGAAGCCAGTGGCTCGGGACGAAGCGCCCGCGCCGGTCTGGCCGCTCGCGTCAGCTGATCGGGCTGAACGGCCTGGGTAGGCGAGCCCACACAGATCGCTTGGGGGCTCGCATCAGTGGCAAGTTTCATTCATGAAAACTCAAGGGGTTGACAAAGGCATCGGCACCCGAAGCGGCTGGTTGCGTCCGACCTGCAAAAGCGCATGCGGGGCATCAACACACAGCGCCCGGAAAGCGCCGCCTAGGGGGTACCAAGGCGTTTTTATTAGACGACAAAAAGCCCCTTGGCGAAAACGCAAAGGGGCTACTACCAATGGACGATGGCGGGTGCCCGCCCGGTACGTGCGCCATGCTGGGCGCACCAAGAAGAAGACCGCTGCAGCTTGCGCTGTAGCGGTCTTCAAGGGCGTTTGGACGTTGCAGGTTGACTGACCACCTAGCCGGTCAATGCGCACGCCCATGCAACTCGGCGTACGGACGTGTTACCCACACGTACCCAGGTGGCCGCACTGGGTGCAGTAATCGCAGCCGTCCTTGCGGATCATGGCGTGCGCACCGCACTCGGGGCATTTTTTGCCGGCCATCACACCCGCAGACGTGCTCACGGACACGGCAACCGGCTCGGGCATCACCGCCGCCACGCCCTGCTGGGCGCGCCGCGCAATGATGTTTTGCAGCGCAAACGCGATGGCGGCCACTTCGGAGTCGTGCCACATCGGCACGTGCGTGCCGTCGGCCTTCTGGTAGGTGCCCAGGCGCACCGGGCCGCGGTCCCAGGCCACTTTGCGCATGTCGCCCAGGGCGCGTTCCAGGAAGCCGCCGCGCGCGGCCAGCGACAGCATGCGCATGGTAGAGGTGATCCACTGCTGCGACTCACCGCTCTGGCCCACGGGCATGAAGAACTCGATGGCGCGCTCGATCGTGCCCACGCCGTCGGCCGCAGGCACCGGCAGGAACGAGACCACGATGTACAGCGTTTTGTGGCCCTCTTGCGTCCAGTATTCCACCTTGTCGGCCACGGCCGAGAGCGCGCCTTTGGGGCGGCTTTCGATCACGGTGCGCATGGGGTCCACCGGCGCCGGTGCGGCGGCCGCAGCGGCCGCCGCCGCGTCGGTGGCAGCGCTGCCAGTGTCAAGCACCGAGCCCAGAATGCTGTTCGGGCGGTAGGTGGCCAGGCCCTTGAGGTGGGCGCTCCAGGCTTGCTGGTACAGGCCTTTGAAGTCTTCGTAGGGGTAGTCGGCTTCGACGTTCACCGTCTTGGAGATGGCGGTGTCCACAAACGGCTGCACCGCTTGCATCATGGCGATGTGGTCGCCGGCGCTCATGGCCAGGGCGTTCACAAAATACTCGGGCAGCTGGTCTACGTCACCGCCGAGTTCGCGGTACAGGCGCCAGGCGTGGTCTTCCACCGCGTATTCGCTGGTGGAGCCATCGGCCTCGCGCTTTTTGCGGCGGTACATCCAGGAAAACGGCGGCTCGATGCCGTTGGACGCGTTGTCGGCAAAGGCCAGGCTCACCGTGCCGGTGGGCGCGATGGACAGCAGGTGGCTGTTGCGGATGCCGTGCTTGCGGATCTGCTTTTGCAGCGCGGCAGGCAGGCGGCTGGCGAAGGTGCCGGCCGCCAGGTAGTCGTCCACCACCAGCTTGGGGAACGCGCCTTTTTCTTGCGCCAGGGCCACCGAAGCGGCGTAAGCCGCGTCGCGCATGCGCTCGGCAATTTGCGCCGCCATGGCACGGCCTTCGTCGCGGTCGTAGCGCACGCACAGCATGGCCAGGGTGTTGCCCATGCCGGTGAAGCCCACGCCAATGCGGCGCTTGGCGGCCGACTCTTCGCGCTGCTGGGGCAGCGGCCAGAAGGTCACGTCCAGCACGTTGTCGAGCGCGCGCACCTGGGTGGTCACGGCTTGTTCAAACGCGTCGAAGTCAAACGATGGCAGGCCGCCAAAGCCAAACGGGTTGCGCACAAATCGGGTGAGGATGACCGGGCCGAGGTCGCAGCAGCCGTAAGGCGGCAGCGGCTGTTCGCCACAGGGGTTGGTGGCCTCAATGCTCTCGCAGTAGCGCAGGTTGTTGTCGTTGCGGATCTGGTCCAGGAACAGGATGCCGGGTTCGGCGAAGTCGTAGGCCGACTTCATGACCGTGTCCCACAGTTCGCTGGCGGCGATGATCTGGTAAACCCACTGGCCATCAGCGCGCTGGTAAGCGCCCTTGGCGATCAGAGGGGCGCCCGGGCGGGCCTTGTGCACCAGCTCCCAGGGTTGGTCGCTGCCCAGGGCTTCCATGAACGCGTCGGACACGCCCACCGACACGTTGAAGTTGTTCCAGCGGCCGGGGGTGCGCTTGGCGGTGATGAATTCGAGCACATCGGGGTGGTCGATGCGCAGCACGCCCATCTGGGCGCCACGGCGCGCGCCGGCGCTCTCCACGGTGGAGCACGACTGGTCGAACACGTTGATGTAGCTGCATGGGCCGGAGGCCATGGAGTGCGTGCCCTTGACTTCGGCGCCCTTGGGACGGATGCGCGAGAAGTCATAACCCACGCCGCCACCGCGGCGCATGGTCTCGGCGGCTTCGCGCAGGGCTTCATAGATGCCGGGATAGCCCTCGGCGTCCACGCCCTGGATGCAGTCGCCCACGGGCTGCACAAAACAGTTGATCAGGGTGGCCTGGATGTCGGTGCCAGCGGCGCTCATGATGCGCCCGGCGCCAATGGCACCAGCGTGCAGGTTGGCCAGGAAGCGCTGCTCCCAGTCGGCTCGCACGTCTTCTTTTTCCACCGAAGCCAGCGCACGCGCCACGCGGCGGTACAGGTCTTCAATGCCGTCTTCGCCGGGCTTCAGGTATTTTTCTTTGAGCACATCGAGGCTGATGGGCTGGGTATGGGTCAGGTCCTGCGGACGCATGGTGTTGTCGCGTTTCATGTCGGGTCGTGTTGAAAAGGCCTGCGGCCTATCGGAAGGGGAGGGCGACCAACGGGCCACTGGGGTTTGTTGGTCGACATGGCGCTGAGGCGAAACCGTGTGGACGGCCGCTTCAGGCCTTGGTGTCGGGCAAATGGCTTGTGCGTCGGACGCAAATTATCCCTGCTGGAACCGGTTTTCACCGCCAAAGCCCTTTTCCGATGGATTATTTTGCCTTTTCAGTGGCTGGGCACGGACGGCCGGACGTCTGCCAGCATCCACTGCAACAGATCGTGAACCGACCGGATTTCCCGGCCGAAAGGCAGGTTTCCAGCGCCCCGGAAAAACAGGCCTTTGTTCGTATCGCCTTCCATGGCGTGGCCCAGTTGCTGGTCAATACAGAACTGCCCAATGCCCACCACACCGTCGCGCAGGCCGCAGTGGGCCAGGCAGT
Source organism: Hydrogenophaga sp. LT287 (assembly GCF_055702805.1). Lineage (NCBI taxonomy): Bacteria > Pseudomonadati > Pseudomonadota > Betaproteobacteria > Burkholderiales > Comamonadaceae > Hydrogenophaga > Hydrogenophaga sp. LT287. The sequence goes on from NZ_JBVPZC010000007.1 coordinate 6,825, forward strand.
CGAACGACATATTGCATTTTTTCTTCACATGCGCGGCCGCCTGCAGCTTGGGTTCGATGCGGATGTATTTGTCCAGCCAGGGTGTGCGCACCGCGCGCGCCGGCAGGCCGGCCACGCTGATGAACTCCACAATGTCCTCGGGCCGCGCGTCGGCCAGCACGTGCTTGAAGGCCGGGTCGGCGTCGCATTCGGTGGTGACGGCAAAGGCGGTACCCATTTGTACCGCGCTGGCACCCAAGGCCTGCAGCCGCACAATATCGGCCCGGCTGCTGATGCCACCGGCGACGATCAGGGGGATTTGGCCCTCAATGCCCGACGTTTTGAAGAATTCGAGCACCTGGGGCAGCACGTTTTCAAAATCAAACCGCGTGTCCTGCAAATCGGACACCTTGGCCGCGCCCAGGTGCCCACCGGCCAGGCGGGGGTGCTCGATCACGATCGCGTCGGGCAGGCGGCCTTTTTTCTCCCACTTGCGCACCAGCAGCTGCACGCCCCGGGCGTCCGACAAGATCGGAATCAGCGCGGTTTTGGGGTGGTCTTTGGCGATTTCAGGCAGGTCCAGTGGCAGACCGGCGCCCACCACCACGGCGTCGGCACCGCTTTGCAGCGCCTGGCGCACATACATTTCGTAGGCGCTGAGCGCCTTCATCACGTTCACCGCGATCAGGCCGCGGCCCTGGGCAATGCCCCGGGCGCGCTGGATCTCGCGGTCCAGCGCCACCAGGTTGGCGGCGTCAATCTGCGCCTTGGCATCGGGTTCTTTGTCCAGGTGGCCGGTCTGGGCCATCAGGTCGGGGTGCATGCGGCGCAAGTCCACCGACGACACCGTGCCCACGCCCCCGAAGCTGGCCACGGTGCCAGCCAGCGAGCCGGCCGACACGCCCACGCCCATACCCCCCTGCACCACCGGAATGAGTTCGCGCCCGGCCAGGCGCCAGGTGCGCAGGCCGTCGCTGCGGGCCAGGGTCTGCAGCTCGGCCGCCAGTTGGGCCACCGTGGGGGTGGCCTGGTGGGAAGTCTGTTCGCTATCCAAGAGTTGTTCCATGCTGTTGCACTTCCTTTGCTGCGGCCCATGCCGCCGAGGCGAGGCTAACCAGCCTGGGCCGCCGGCGCTTTGCGGTGCATCAAACACCGGTGCGTTGCGCACCCGGGGGTTTATTGCACCAGCGGTGAGTCGGCGCCTTCGAGCTCGATGCCTTCCAACTGGGCCTGGCCCACCAGCAGCTGCATGTATTGGCGCAGCGCCGTGCTGCGCGACTGCAGCGCCAGCTGGGCCTTGATGCGTTCCTGCACCTGCTCAAACTCGGGCAGCTTGCCTTTGCGCCGGCCCAGCACTTCAATGATGTGCAGGCCAAAGCGGGTGTGCACCAGACGCGGGTGCACGCCCATACCCCAGCGCGAATCGGTCTGGAAGAACAGCTCATTGGCCAGCTCGGGCGCGCAGTCCTCCGGCGTGACCCAACCCAGGTCGCCACCCTCTTTGCTGGACGGGCAGTTGGACAGCTCGGTTGCCAGCGCCTCGAAGCGGCCGGGGGGCACGTCTTTGCGGATCAGCTCCAGCAGTGCCGCTTCGGCGCGCTGCGACAGCGCATGCACGTTCACACCCGGCGTCACCGCAAACAAGATGTGGCGCACATGCAGGGCCTGGCCCACGATGAAGCGGCCCTTGTTGGCGTCAAAGTAGCGGCGGCATTCGGATTCACCCGGGTCGGGCGAGACCACGGCGGCGTCCAGCAGGCTTTCGATCACGGCGCGCTGCGCGTCGTCCAGCTCGGGCGCCACCAGCCCAGCGTGGCGCGGCAGCAGGCCCGCCTTCACCGCCTGCTGACGCAGCAACTCGGTGTAGGCGCGCTCGCGCAGCGTTTTGGGGTCGGGTGTCTCACCGACCTCGTGCAGGGCAATGCCGTTGATGCTGGCCACGACGGGCTGGGCTTTACCGGCACAGGCGCAGTGGCCGCTGCCACAGCCCACGGTTGTTGCTGCGTTCATGGTGGTGTCCTCCGGTCAATGTGAAACGGGGCGCTGCTCGGCCGGGGCGCTGGGCTTGAGACCCAGTTTGCGGCTGCGCACCACCTGGTAAGGGCGGAACACATAGGCCAGCGTGCCGAAGCCGCTCCACACATGCACCAGGCGCGAGAAGGGGAAGAGCAGGAAGATGGTCATGCCCAGCACCAGGTGCACCAGGTAGACCCAGTCCAGACCGGCCAGCAAACTGGCGTCGGGGCGGAAGGTGACGATGCCTTGCGCCCAGGCCGACAGTTGCAACATCGCCTGGCCGTCGGAGTGGCCATAGGAGAAAGGCAGCGTGACGATGCCCAGCACCAATTGCACCCACAGGATGATCAGGATGCCCAGATCGGTGCGGTGGCTGGTGAGGCGGATGCGGTCGTCAAAAATGCGACGGTGCAGCAGCAGGGTGAGTCCGATGAAACAGATGACACCCGCAATGCCGCCGGCCACCACCGCCACCATTTGCTTCTGGCCCGCCGTGATGAAGGGTTCGTACACAAAGTGGGGCGTGAGCAAACCCACGGAGTGGCCGAAGAACAGGAACAGGATGCCGATGTGGAACAGGTTGCTGCCCCAGCGCAACTGGCGCTTGCGCAGCAGCTGCGACGAATCGCTTTTCCAGGTGTACTGGTCGCGGTCAAAACGGGCCAGGCTGCCCATGAAGAACACCGCCAGGCAGATGTAGGGAAAGACGTTGAAGAGGAAGTTGTGCAGCGTGTTCATGCCTGCGCTCCTTGAGAGGGTTGGGGTGACTTTCTGACAATGTGAATCGGCTGGGGCTGGCCGGGTTTGGCCTGGCCTTCGGTGGAGCAACCACCAAACACCTCGGGCTCGGCCCAGCTCTCGTCCATTTCGGGCTCGGGTGCAATGGCCACGGCTTCGGCCTTTTCGCCCGCCAACTCCAGCACCGCGGCCAGCACGCTGGCGTAGGGGCTCTGGCGGCCAGCCAGGGCGCTGAAGATCACACGCACGATGTGCGCGATCTCGCCCATGAACTCACGCGCCTGCGGCGGCGGCTGGGTGGAGGCAAATTCCAACACCACCGGCAAGTAGTCGGGCAGCTCGCTGGCACCCAGAAACAGGCCGGCTTTTTCGTAGGTCTGGATCAGGTCGATCATGGCCGGGCCACGGTCGCGCGAATCGCCATGCACATGCTCAAACAGGTGCAGCGCGGTGCGGCGGCCCCGGTCGAACAGCTCGACGTATTCGGACTCCACGTCAAGCGCCGGGCTGGCGCCCAGGTGCTTGAGCAAGGCGTCGAGTTCGGCCAGCCGTGCAGCGGGCAGCGCCGCCTCGGCTTGCAGGGCTTCACGCATGTCGGCGGTGTGGGCGCGGAACGCCGCGTCGGGGTAGCGCAACAGGTGCGCCAGCACGCGCAGCGTGAGGCGGGCCTGGGGAGGGGATGAAGAAAATAAACTCATGACATCAATTCCTTGGTCAAACAGCTGGATCGATGAACGAAGGGGAGCAAACCCAGAACGCCGCGGAACCGGCTTTGCCGGGCCGCCAGCGTTGCCCCCTTGAGGGGGTCGCGCGAAGCGCGGCGGGGGTGGGCCATGTCCTTAGCTCTCCATCTTGATTGGGATCGTGCGCTTCTTCTCGGAACCGAAGAGACTCGTTTCGGTCTGCCCTTCCGAGCAACCGTTGCCGAAACTGAAGCCGCAACCGCCCTTCACGTTGAAGGTGTTTTCGGCGTATTCGCGGTGCGTGGTCGGAATCACGAAGCGGTCTTCGTAGTTCGCGATCGCCATGTAGCGGTACATCTCTTCCACCTCTCGCACGCTCAAACCCACCTGGTCCAGCACCTCCTGGTTGATCAGGCCGTCCACGTGTTTGGTGCGCTGGTAAGAGCGCATGGCCAGCATGCGTTCCAGGGCGCGCACCACGGGGCCGGTGTCGCCGGCGGTGAGCAGGTTGGCCAGGTACTTCACCGGAATGCGCAGCTGCGACACGTCCGGAATCTCGCCGTTGTTGCCCAGCATGCCGGCGTTGGCCGATGCGGTGATGGGCGACAGTGGTGGCACGTACCAGACCATGGGCAGGGTGCGGTATTCGGGATGCAGCGGCAGGGCCACTTTCCACTCCACCGCCATCTTGTAAACCGGGCTCTGGCGGGCGGCGGCCATCCAGGCGTCGGGAATGCCGTCGATGCGCGCCTGCGCGATCACCTTGGGATCGTTCGGGTCCAGGAACAGGTCGAGCTGGGCCTGGTACAGGTCGATCTCGTTGGGCGTGCTCGCGGCTTCGGCAATGCGGTCTGCGTCGTACAGCAACACACCGAGGTAACGGATGCGGCCCACGCAGGTTTCACTGCACACCGTCGGCTGGCCGGCTTCAATGCGCGGGTAGCAGAAGATGCACTTTTCGGCCTTGCCGCTCTTCCAGTTGTAGTAAATCTTTTTGTACGGGCAGCCGCTCACGCACATGCGCCAGCCGCGGCACTTGTCCTGGTCGATCAGCACGATGCCGTCTTCCTCGCGCTTGTAGATCGAGCCCGATGGGCACGAAGCCACACAGGCCGGGTTCAGGCAGTGCTCGCACAGGCGCGGCAGGTACATCATGAAGGTGTTTTCAAACTGACCCATCATGTCTTTCTGGGCCTGCTCGAAACCGTCCAGGTTCGCGTCCTTGCTGCGCTTGCTGAACTCGCCGCCCAGGATCTCTTCCCAGTTCGGACCCCACTCGATTTTTTCCATGCGCTTGCCGGTGATCAGCGAACGCGGGCGGGCGGTGGGTGCGTGCTTCATCTCCGGCGCCGACTGCAGGTGGTCGTAGTCGAAGGTGAAGGGCTCGTAGTAGTCGTCGATCTGAGGCAGGTTGGGGTTGCTGAAGATCTTCATCAGCAGCGACCACTTGCCACCCTGCTTGGGCACGATGGAGCCGTCGGCCTTGCGAATCCAGCCACCGTTCCACTTCTCCTGGTTTTCCCACTCTTTGGGGTAACCGATGCCGGGCTTGGACTCGACGTTGTTGAACCAGGCGTATTCGACACCGGGGCGGCTGGTCCAGACCTGTTTGCAGGTGACCGAACAAGTGTGGCAACCGATGCACTTGTCCAGGTTGAGCACCATGCCGATTTGTGCGCGTATTTTCATGACATTTTTCCTTGTAGATCGACGCTGGTTCAGGGGTTCTCGCCCTGTGACTGATAGGCCCTGACCAAGTGGTCATCTGCAGGTGTGTCGAGCCAGTCCACCTTGCTCATCTTGCGCACCACCACAAACTCGTCGCGGTTGGTGCCGATGGTTCCGTAGTAGTTGAAGCCGTAGCTCAGCTGCGCATAGCCGCCGATCATGTGGGTCGGTTTCAGCACGATGCGGGTCACCGAGTTGTGGATGCCGCCGCGCACGCCGGTGATCTCGCTGCCGGGCGTGTTGATGATCTTTTCCTGCGAGTGGTACATCATCACCATGCCGTTGTTCACGCGCTGGCTCACCACCGCACGGGCCGCCACGGCGCCGTTGATGTTGAACAGCTCGACCCAGTCGTTGTCTTCGATGCCGGCGCTCTTGGCGTCGTCCTCGCTGAGCCAGACCACGGTGCCGCCGCGGTTCAGCGTGAGCATCATCAGGTTGTCGCTGTAGGTGGAGTGAATCCCCCACTTCTGGTGCGGCGTGATGAAGTTCAGCTGAATCTCTTTGTTGCCGTTGGGCTTGATGTTGTGAATGCTGTTGGTGGTCTTCAGGTCCACCGGTGGGCGGTAGCTGCCGAAGCCTTCACCGAAAGCGATCATCCAGGGGTGGTCCTGGTAGAACTGCTGGCGGCCGGTGAGGGTGCGCCATGGGATGTATTCGTGCACGTTGGTGTAGCCGGCGTTGTAGCTCACCGTCTCGCTCTCGATACCGCTCCAGGTCGGCGAGCTGATGATCTTGCGCGGCTGCGCCTGGATGTCGCGGTAGCGGATTTTTTCGTCTTCGCGGTAGATGGCCAGGTGGGTGTGGTCGCGCCCGGTCTGCTTGCCCAGCGCTTCCCAGGCCTTCACCGCCACGTGGCCGTTGGTCTCCGGCGCCAGCTGCAAGATCACTTCGCAGGCGTCGATGTCGGTCACGATGCGCGGCATGCCTTGCGACACGCCCTCTTCCAGCGTCTTGCCGTTGAGCTGGCCCAGCTGTTCCACTTCAACACCGGTCTTCCAGCCAATGCCTTTGCCGCCGTTGCCCATTTTGTCGAGCAGAGGGCCCAGAGCCGTGAAGCGCTTGAAGGTGTTGGGGTAATCGCGCTCCACCACGGCAATCTGCGGCGCGGTCTTGCCGGGGATCAGTTCACAGTGGCCTTTTTTCCATTCCTTGACCTCAAAGGCCTGTGCCATTTCACCGGGGGTGTCGTGCATGATGGGCGTGAGCACCACCTCTTTTTCAACGCCCAGATGGCCCACGCAGACCTCGCTGAAGGTCTTGGCGAAACCCTTGTAAATCTCCCAGTCTGAACGCGATTGCCACACCGGGTCCACGGCTGCGCTCAGCGGGTGGATGAAGGGGTGCATGTCGCTGGTGTTCAGGTCGTTCTTCTCGTACCAGCTGGCCGTGGGCAGCACGATGTCGCTGTACAGGCAGGTGGTGCTCATGCGGAAGTCGAGCGTGACCAGCAGGTCCAGCTTGCCCTGCGGCGCGTCCTTGTGCCACTTCACTTCAGCTGGCTTGGCGTCGTCTTTGCCCAGGTCTTTGCCCTGCACGCCGTTTTCGGTGCCCAGCAAGTGCTTGCAGAAATACTCATGGCCTTTGCCGCTGGAGCCCAGCAGGTTGGAGCGCCACACAAACATGTTGCGCGGCCAGTTCTGCGGTGCGTCCGGGTCTTCGCAGCTCATCTCCAGCGTGCCGTCTTTGAGCGCCTTGACCACGTAGTCCTTGGCATCCATACCAGAAGCCTGCGCGTCCTTCACCACCTGCATCGGGTTGGTCTTGAGCTGCGGTGCGCTGGGCAGCCAGCCCATGCGTTCGGCGCGCACGTTGAAGTCGATCATGCTGCCGCTGAAGGCGGTTTTGTCGGCTTCGCTCAGCGTGGGCGACACGATCTCTTCCATGCCGAGCTTCTCGTAGCGCCACTGGTCGGTGTGGGCGTAGAAGAAGCTGGTGCTGTTCATCTGGCGCGGTGGGCGCACCCAGTCGGTGGCAAATGCCAGCGGTACCCAGCCGGTTTGCGGGCGCAGCTTTTCCTGGCCCACATAGTGCGCCCAGCCGCCGCCGCTCTGGCCAATGCAGCCGCACATCATCAGCAGGTTGATGACGCCGCGGTAGTTCATGTCGGCGTGGTACCAGTGGTTCATGGCCGCGCCGATGATCACCATGGACTTGCCATGTGTCTTGTCGGCGTTGTCGGCAAACTGGCGCGCCACGGTGATGACCTGGTCGCGCGGCACACCGGTGATGCTCTCTTGCCAGGCCGGGGTGTAGGCGGCGTTGTCGTCAAAGTTCTTGGCGCCTGATCCCAGACCGCGGTCAATGCCGTACTGCGCGACCTGCAAATCGAACACGGTGGCGACCATGGCGTAGCGCTCTTCGCCGGCCTTGCCCAGGCGCAGGCGCACCGCTGGCACCTTGGCGTGGTTGATCTCGCCGTTCTGTGCGTTGGCGGTGAAGTTGGGGGTGTCGCGGCCACCGAAGTAGGGGAAGCCCACATCCACCACCTGGGTCTCTTGCTCGCCATCTTCGATGACCGAGAGCTTGAGCTTCACGTCGCTGTTGGTGCGTGCTTCTTTGGCTTCGAGGTTCCACTTGCCTTCGTCTTCGCGGCCGGGCTCGCCCCAGCGGAAGCCAATCGAGCCGTTGGGCAGCACCGCTTTGCCTGCGGTGTCAAACGCCACGGTTTTCCACTCGGGGTTGCTCTTCTGGCCCATCTTGCCGTTGAAGTCGCTGGCGCGCAGGTAGCGGTCGGGCACCATGGTCACCGAGCCGTCGGGCAGGGTGTGCTCTTTCAGCATCACCAGCAGCGGCAGGTCGGTGTAGCGGCGGGCGTAGTCGTCGAAGTAGCTGCTGCGCTGCTTGCCGCCGTCTGGGAAATAAAACTCTTTCAGCGCCACGTGGCCCATGGCCATGGCCAGCGCAGCGTCGGTGCCCTGCTTGGGGTGCAGCCAGATGTCGGACAGCTTGGCCACTTCCGAGTAGTCAGGCGTGACGGCCACGGTCTTGCAGCCTTTGTAGCGCACCTCGGTGAAGAAGTGGGCGTCGGGCGTGCGGGTCTGGGGCACGTTGGAACCCCAGGCAATGATGAACGAGCTGTTGTACCAGTCGGCCGACTCGGGCACGTCGGTCTGCTCACCCCACACCTGCGGGCTGGCGGGTGGCAAGTCGCAGTACCAGTCGTAAAAGCTCATGCACACGCCGCCGATGAGCGACAGGTAGCGCGAGCCCGCGGCGTAGCTCACCATGGACATGGCGGGGATGGGCGAGAAGCCGATGATGCGGTCGGCACCGTGCTGTTTGATGGTGTAGACGTTGGCGGCGGCAATCAGCTGGTTCACCTCGTCCCAGGTGCTGCGCACAAAGCCGCCCATGCCACGCACCTGCTGGTAATCGCGGCGCGCTTCAGGGTCTTGCTGAATGAGCGCCCAGGCGTCCACCGGGCTCTTGCTCACGGTAAGGGCTGCGCGCCAGCGCTCCAGCAGGCGGCCGCGCACCATGGGGTACTTCACGCGGTTGGCGCTGTACAAATACCAGCTGTAAGACGCCCCACGCGCGCAGCCGCGCGGCTCGTGGTTGGGCATGTCCCAGCGGGTACGGGGGTAGTCGGTCTGCTGGGTTTCCCAGGTGACGATGCCGCCCTTGACGTAAATCTTCCACGAGCAAGAGCCCGTGCAGTTCACACCGTGCGTGCTGCGCACGATCTTGTCGTGTGCCCAGCGGTTGCGGTAGCTGTCTTCCCAGGTGCGGTCTTCGTTGGTGGTCAGGCCGTGGTTGCCCGAAAAGGCTTCCTTGGGCAGGGTGAAATGGGTGAGGCGGTCGAGAAAGTGACTCATCGTGGGTCTCCGGAAAAAGAGGACTTGGCTTCGTGAATGCGCGCGTTCATGGATTGCGGATTTCGGACCCGGCGCGCAGGTAGAACCACCAGTTCAGCACCAGGCACACGGCGTAGAAGATGGCAAAACCGTACATGGCGTATTCGGGCGAACCGGCCTTGATCTGCTGACCGATCACCACCGGGGCGATGAAGGAACCGTAGGCGCCGATGGCCGAGGTCCAGCCCAGCACGGGGCCGGCTTGCTGGCGGTCAAAGATGACGCCGATGGTGCGGAAGGTAGAACCGTTCCCGATGCCGCTGGCGGCAAACAGCACGATGAACAGCACCATGAAGAGGAAGAAATATTCTTCGGGCGTTGCCGACTTGTAGGCCAGCAGCATCACGTAGCCCACAGCGGCCGAGGCGAACACCATCACAGCCGAGATCACCTGCGTGACGATGGAACCACCGAGCTTGTCGGAAATCCAGCCACCCACCGGACGGATCAGGGCGCCCACAAAGGGACCGATCCAGGCGTAGGTCAGGGCCGACGGCGCATTGGGGTTTTTCAGCGTGTGGGTCATCAGGCCGGTGACCGGATCCACCACGTGCTGGAAACCGAAGATCACGGTGATGGACAGCGGCAGCGCCATCGAGAAACCGATGAAAGAGCCGAAGGTCACCACGTACAGCGCGGTCATGGACCAGGTGTGCTTGTTGCCGAAGATCGCGTATTGCTTGCCGATGTTGGCCTTCATTTCACCGAAGGCGGCGAGCTTCATCACCACCAAGGTGACCACCACGATCAGCGGCAGCGCCACCCACATGTTGAGCAAGCCCAGGCCGGTGGGTGCAGGCAGGTAGAGGTACAGGCCGATCACGCCGATGATGCTGGTGAGCACCCACAGGTAAATGATCTTGGCAAACGCCGCCAGCGTGCCGCCGTAGTTGGGCGACAGGGGCATCAGGTTGTTCATGCCAAACCAGGCGGCAATGACGCAAGGCACCAGAATGGCGGCCCAGATGAAGCCGGCGTTCTGGATCCAGGTTTCGGTGCCGGCGGTGATCTTGCCCAGGATCCAGCCCGAGTCTTTGATCAGCGTCATCGACTCACCCGCGAAGGTGCCGAACACGGCAGCCGTCATGGCCAGGGGAATCAGCACCTGCATGGTGGTGACGCCAAAGTTGCCCAGACCGGCGTTCATGCCCAGCGCCATGCCCTGCTGGCTCTTGGGGTAGAAGCCGGTGATGTTGGACATGGAGCAGGCGAAGTTGCCACCGCCAATGCCCGAGAGGAAGGCGCAAAGCTGGAACACCCACAGCGGGGTGGACTTGTCTTGCAGCGCAAAACCGGTGATCACCGCCGGAATGATCAGCAGCGCGCTGGTGAGGAAGATGGTGTTGCGCCCACCCGAGAGGCGGATGAAGAACGAAGCCGGGATGCGGAAGGTGGCGCCCATCAGGCCGGCGATGGCGGTCAGGGTGAACAGATCGGCCGGTGCAAACGGAAAGCCCAGGTTGAGCATCTGCACGGTGATGATGCCCCACATCAACCAGACGGCGAAACCGACCAGCAGGTTGGGGATGGAGATCCAGAGGTTGCGGGTGGCGATGGACTTGCCTTTGGCGGCCCAGAAGGTGGTGTCTTCGGGTCGCCAGTCGACGATGTCGGCTCCCGAGTACGTCTGCAGGTTCGCGCCTTCACCAGCGGTGGCGGTGCGCGTGTTTTTGTTGCTCATGACAGGGACTCCTGTGGGGAAAAATCGGTTCGCCAGGCGTGTGGCCGGGGTGGCGCAGCGTTGGGTTTTCAGGGCTGCTGCCAGCGTGCGAAACGCTCGGCGAGGTGTGACCATGACTGTGCGGCAGCCCGGCTGCGGCGAACATCCTTCAAAGGGGCGCCAGCACCGGTCTGAAAGACCGATGGGCTGGCGCCTGGCCATCGTCCAAAAGAACTACACGGCCAGCATGCTGCGCAATGGCCCGCCGACCATGAAAAAAGGCCGTGGTGTTCACGGCGTTGGTGGTTGGTGACAACGCGCCCGGGCTTACTTGGGCGCCATGCCTTGCTGCTGCGCGCGGGCCAGGATCACGCGCAGGTCTTCCAGGCTCTTGAAACGGGCGGTGAGCATGAGGCCCTCGCCTTTTTCCTGCAGCTCCACGCGGCCACTGCCAGCGAACAACCGGGCAATCTCGGCCTCGGTATCGCGCTTTTGCTGCACCTCTTGGGCAATCGCGTGGTCCACCGACGAGATGATGTATTCGTCGCCAAAACCACCCTCAGGTTCTTTGAGCCAGACCAGGCAAGCCACCCAGCTCAGCAAGGCGCCGCCCGCGATCACAAAGAAGAACTGCGAGGGCGTGACGTACATGAACAGGAACAGGTAGAACACCGCGCCCACGTTGCCGTAAGCACCGGCCATACCCGAAATCTGGCCGGTGAGACGGCGCTTGATGGACGGGATGATGCCGAACGTGGCGCCTTCGGCACCTTGCACAAAGAACGAGCAGCCGATGGTGATGGCCACCGCAATGATGAGCGGCCAGTTGCTGTTCATCATGCCCATGAGCGCGAAGCCCACGGCAATGCCCAGCATGTAGGACAGCATCACGAAACGGCGGTTGCCGAAGCGGTCGGACACCAGGCCACCCATGGGGCGCGCAAACAGGTTCACGAAGGCAAAGGACGCGGCGATCAGGCCGGCCATGGCCGCCGACAGGCCCCAGGTTTCTTCAAAGAACATGGGCAGCATGGAGACCACCGCCAGTTCGGCGCCAAAGTTGGCGAAATAGGTGGTGTTGAGCGCGGCCACCGATTTGAACGGGTAGCGGTCATCCTTGGGCACGCCCTTTTTCAGAATGGGTAGGTTGACCCGCAGCACCTGCACCAGCTGGTACACGATGACAAAGGCAATCGACACGTAACAGATCCAGGCGGTGAAGTCGTCGATGAACCCGGTGTTTTGCACCCGCCACACCAGCAAGCCCAGAATGCCGACCATTGGCACCGTGAACAGCAGCAGCAAGACCAGGTCGCGGTAGCTCGACACCTCCAGCGCGGCGGTCTTGCGGGGCTTCTTGTGCGTGTCTTTGGTGGGGCCGTCGGTGATGGCGAACCAGTAGAAAACACCATAGAGGCCCATGATCACGCCGGACAGTGCTACCGCGTAGCGCCAGCCATCGTCGCCACCAAACATGGTGAGCGCAATGGTGGGCAGTGTCATGGCGGCAGCGGCCGAACCGAAGTTGCCCCAGCCGGCGTAGAAGCCTTCGGCAAAGCCGATGTCGCGTGGCTTGAACCACAGCGCCGTCATGTGGATACCGACCACAAAGCTGGCACCCACCGAGCTCAGCACCAGGCGCGAGACGAACAGCTGTTCTTTGGTGGTACCGAAAGCAAAGAACAGGGTGGGCACCGCCATGGTGACCATCAGCACCGAGAAGACGCGGCGCGGGCCAAAGCGGTCCAGCGCCATGCCCACCAGAATGCGGGCCGGTATGGTGAGCGCCACGTTGGCGATGGCAAACAGGCGCAGGTCGTCTTTGGTCAGCCAGTTGGCCGACTTGAGAATGGACGACGCCAGCGGCGCCATGTTGAACCAGACGTAGAAGCAGATGAAGAACGCGATCCACGTCAGGTGGAGCGCCTTGATTTCCCGGTTCTTGAACCGGAAGATGTCACTGACTTGCATGATGAAACCTCGTTAGCTCAGCGCGCTCAGTCGCCGTGGGTGGGGACGATCAGCAGCGGGCACATGACGCGGCGCGCCAGGAAGGCGCTGACCGAGCCAAAGGTCATGTGGTCGAACTCTTCCACCAGCGCGTCCAGCCGGCGCGTGATGAAGTTGCCGTCGGGCTTGTAGGAGTGGCGGGCCATCACCAGCACGTCGGGGCGGCGCTCTTCGGTGGCGCGCAAGATCATTTTTCGGGCATCGCCCTCGGCAAACAGCACCTTGGCAGGGAAGCCTGCGGCCGACAGCTCGGCGGCGGCGGCCTCGGCACCGGCTTTTTGTTCCTTGAACTGCGCGTCGAACATCTCGTCGCCCGCGCTGGTGGTGCTGCCGGGTTCCTCGATGACGGAAATGAGCGTAACGGTGGGCAACTCGTGGGCAAAGAGCCGCTTGACGGCGTCGAGCGCGATGCGCGCATTGCGCGAATGGTCGTAAGCCAGCATGACTTCCATGTTTTTTTCTCCAGTGGATACGGACGGATCAGCCATGTCGTGACCCGGCACGCCGCCACGCGGCGGCGGTCTGTCGGCGGGTGACACGGAACCCGGCGAGCAATAGCCCTATTCGGACCAGGGTGACCGCTCAACTGTGCGGCGGCAGCGCCCGCCTGAACATCCTTCTTTGGCACGCGGACGCGTTCCACACGGACGATGGTCCGCGCATGGCCATGCTCCTAAAGAACTACTCAGTCGCTCAGATGGATGTGACGCAACCGGTGGATGGCCCGCGCGGGAACCTAGCGGGCGAGCGCGGCCCTGTAGACCCGGCCCGGTGGAGTCTGAAGGCCGTTCGGGCTGAGCCTGTCGAAGCCCTTCGACAGGCGATTAGCCGCGCAGACCCTGGTGCACGGCGTACACCGCCGCCTGCACCCGCGAGGTGAGGTGGAGCTTGCGCAGGATGTGCTGCACATGGATCTTGACCGTGGTCTCGGCGATGTCGAGCTCGCGGGCGATCAGCTTGTTGCTGTCACCGCGCGCAATCAGGGCGAGGATCTCGCGCTCGCGGGCCGACAGCTGGGCCAGGCCGTCGGTCTTGCTGGCGGTGGGCGCTTGCAGGGGCGCCGGCGCGGTGGGCACATCACCGTCCTGCGCGCCAGACTGGCGGGGCAGCTGGTTGCGAAACGCCTTGAACAGCTTGGTCATCATCTCCGGGCTGATCACCGACTCCCCGTCGAGCACCTTGACGATGGCGTCACCGAGCTGGTCGGACTCCACCGTTTTGAGCAGGTAGCCGTCGGCGCCGGCCTGCAAGGCAGCGGCCAGGTCGTCCTCGTTTTCGCTCACGGTGAGCATCAGGATGCGCATGTTGGGCGCGGCCTCTTTGAGCCCACGGACCGCGTCGACCCCACGCACACCGGGCAGGTGGTTATCGAGCAGGGTCACGTCGGGCCGGTGGCGTTCCACGCTGCGCAGGGCTTCGCCTGCGTCAGCGGCTTCGGCCACAACCTCGAAGCGCTCGTCTTGCGACAGCAGGGCGCGCAAGCCGCGGCGAAACAGGGTGTGGTCGTCCACCAGCAGCAACTGGATGCGGGGAGGGTGTGGCTGTGTCATGGGGTAGGCATTCGGTTTTCGGCAACAGCAAAGGGGTCGGCCGGCAGGCTCAGGCCCACCGTGCTCGTGCCGTTGGCGGCCACGGGGTACGGCGGCAGGGTCAGGGTCACGGCGGTGCCGCCGGCGGGGGCAGAAGCCACCTCCACCTGGGCACCGATGCGCTCGGCGCGTTCGCGCATGATTTTCATGCCCACGTGGGTCGGGCCATGGACGTGTGCGGCGTCAAAACCGGTTCCGTTGTCGCGCACGGTCAGGCGCCACCGTGCGCCCTTGACGACTTCCAGACTGACGTGGCTGGCGTCCGCGTGCTTGCGCACATTGGACAGGGCTTCCTGAATCACATGCAGCACCTGCACCTGCACGTCGGGCGGCAGTGGCAGGCCTTGCCCGTCCATCTGCAGGCGGGTGGGCAGGCCGGTCTGGTGCTGGAACTTCTGCAGGGTTTCCTGCAGCGCGGCTTCGATGTCGTCGGTATTGGTGCGGGTGCGAAAGTGCACCAGCAACTCGCGCACGTCGTGGATGCTTTCGCGCAGGCCCACGTCCAGCTCGTCCAGCGTGGTCTGCACCTGCACCGGCTGCTCTTTCTGGACCGCCGTGCGCAGCAACTGCACCTGGATTTTGAGAAACGCCAGCGACTGGGCGATCGAGTCGTGCAACTCGCGGGCGATCAGGGCACGCTCTTCAGCCACCGCCGCCTCGCGCTCCAGGGCCGCAGCGCGCAGGCCCTCGAGGGCGCTGGCGAGGTGGCTGGCCAGCGCGTCCAGCAGTTCGGTTTCGTCGGCATTGAGCGCGATCTCGCCACGAAAGAACAGATCGATTTCGCCGATCAGCCGCTGCTGCAGGCGCACCGGCACGCTCACCACGTTCTGGTAGCCCACCTTGGCACAGTGCCGCATGGGCGCTGCGTCGTGGCTGTGGATGGGGATCACGCGGGTGCGCGCGTCGGGCTGCAAGTTGCCGCAAGCGCAGGCCCCGGCCAGCAGGCTGCGCTCTTCTTCCATCATCTCTTGCGGGAAGCAGTCGGACGCCAGCATCAGGTAGCGCTGGTTGGCTTCGTCCGACCAGCGCACCGCCACCGCATCGGCCTTCATCACCTGGCGCACGCGCTGCGAAAACCCGCGCGAAAGCTCCTCGATGGTGTTGGCGCTGGCCAAAAATGCACTCACTTCGTACAAGGCCTCCAGCCGGGCGCGCTGCGCTTCAATGCGGCGCGTCTTCAGCTCCACCTTGCTCTCCAGCCCTTCGTACAGCGACTGCAGCGTGGCGGCCATGCGGTTGAAGCCGGCCGCGACCTGGCCAAATTCGTCGTGCGTGTTCACCGCTACCCGCACCGAAAACTCACCCGCTTCCAGCTGGCGCAGACCCTGTCGCATGTTGGCCAGCGGGTTGATGACAAACCGGTAGCCGGTGTAGAGCATGAGCACGGCACCCCCGATGGCCAGCGCCATCATGAGGAACTGAAACAGGTTGAGGATGGCGGTCAGGCCCGAAAGCTCGTCTTCGATGGCATGCACAAAGCGGTCGATCGCGTCCACAAACACGCCCACGCCCTGCTGGGCCGATTCGGTGGTGACGTCACCTTGCAGCCACAGGCTGCGCTGCACCTGCCAGAGCGACTGCACCGACGCGAACTCGCGCCTGACGCCCGCTTCCCAGGGCACAAACAGCGGGCGGCTCGGGTCGCCGCTGCGCAGCAAGGCCAGGCTTTCATCGAACTGGGTCACCAGGGCCACCACGTCGGCCGGTGGCGCCTGGGCCTGCACCGCGCTGGTGATGCGCCAGGTTTGCATGCGCATGCGCCCAGCCTCGTTGACCGCGGCCGCGCCGCCTTCGAGCTGCCAGGTGACCCACAGCGTGAGCCCGATGGAGGTCAGCGCCACGATGAGAAAACCGGCGCCGAGGCGAACCAGTTTGGTGGACAGGGAGGCGCTAGATGGCATGTTCATAGGTTAGCGGCTTTCCTGGCGTCCGGATACACGTGCCGGGCTCACGGCACCGGCCCGAACCACCGTCACAGCAACGCCAGACGCGGCAACCCGGGCACCACGCGCATGGGCTGGCCCAGCCGCGCGCCCTGGGGCTGCGCCATGGGCGCCACCAGGTCGGCCAGCGTCACACCGTCCAGCACCTGCAGGTAGCTCGCCATGGCCTGCTGCAGCGCCCCTTTGAGCCGGCAATAGCCGTCGAGACGGCAGCTGTTGTGCTCGGCGTCGAAGCATTCCACCTGCGTGAAGTCGGTTTCGGTCTGGCGCACCACGTCGCCCAGCACAATGTCCTTGGCGGGTTTGAGCAAACGAAGGCCACCGCCGCGCCCGCGCGTGGTTTCCAGCAGGCCCATGCCCGAGAGCGTCATCACGATCTTGGTGAGGTGGCTGCGCGAGATGCCGTGGGCCTCGGCAATTTCGCTGATGGTGGCGGGCTGCTCGCGCTGCGCGCAGGCGGCACAGTACATGAGCACCCGCAGGCTGTAGTCGGTCCAGTTCGTCAAACGCACGCCGCATCCTCCCAATGACCGATGGTCTTTTGCCGTTTCTTAACATGCATGTTTGATGGATTTTATGCGCTAATATATTCACACCAAATGAACCTTTAAGGAACACAGACCATGAGCCACGCCGCCACCCTGGACCACCCCACCGACGACCGCGCCCAGCAAGCCATCGGGCAGATCGCCGTCAACCTGCCCGGCTCCACCGCCGTGTTTCGCCGCCTGAAGCTCGACTTCTGCTGCGGTGGCCAGGTGGCGCTGCAAGCGGCCTGCGAAGCCAAGGGCCTGCCACTGGACGCGGTGCTGGCCGAACTCGCGCAGCTCGACCGCCCGGCGGCACAAGCGGCGCCGCAGGCGCCCGGCGCGATGATCGACCACATCCTGGCGCGTTACCACGCGGTGCACCGCGAGCAACTGCCCGAACTGATCCGCATGGCGCGCCGGGTGGAAGCTGTGCACCGCGACAGTCCCGACGTGCCGGTGGGCCTGGCCGCGCACCTGGAGGCCATGGAGGCCGAGTTGCTGGAGCACATGGAAAAGGAAGAAACCGTGCTGTTTCCCATGCTCAAGGCCGGCGGCACGCCCATGGTGCGGCACCCCATTGCCGTGATGCGCGACGAGCACACCAGCCACGGCGAACAGCTGGAACGCCTGATGGCCCTGAGCCGCGACGCCACACCCCCTGCAGGAGCCTGCAACACCTGGCGCGCACTCTACGCCGGCATCGCCCAGCTGTCGGACGACCTGATCAACCACATCCACCTGGAAAACAACCTGCTGTTTCCGCAGTTTGAACCCCAGGCGACCGCCTGCTGCCCCTGAGAACAAGCCGCTTGCGCCAGATCAAGCCATGAGCACCTTGACGTGGGTCAAGGTTTCAAGGCGGTGCCGCTGGTAACTTTACGCCCGCTCCATCAGCGGATGGCGGCACGATCGAAAACGGATCCACTCGACAAGCCATGGCCCTTGACACCAAGACACCCGGATCCGCCGCCATGGACCTCGTCTGCCCCGCCGGCAGCCTGCCCGCGCTCAAGGCCGCGGTGGACAACGGCGCGAACTGCGTCTACCTCGGCCTGCGCGACGCGACCAACGCGCGCAACTTCGCCGGCCTGAACTTCGACGACGCGGCCATCGCCAGCGGCGTGACCTACGCCCACGCGCGCGGCAGCCAGGTGTTCATGGCGCTCAACACCTACCCCCAGGCGGCACACCCGGAACGCTGGCGCGAGGCGATGGACAAGGCTGTGCATCTGGGCGTGGACGCGGTGATCCTGGCCGACCCCGGCCTCATGCAATACGCCACGCAGCGCCACCCCAAGCTGCGGCTGCACCTGTCGGTGCAGGGCTCGGCCACCAACCCCGAGGCGATCAACCTCTACCACCGGCAGTTCGGTATTTCGCGTGCGGTGCTGCCACGCGTGCTCTCGCTCGATCAGGTGCGCCAGGTGGTGGGGAAGACGCCGGTGGAGATCGAGGTGTTCGGCTTCGGCAGCCTGTGCGTCATGGTGGAAGGTCGTTGCGCGCTGTCGTCCTACGTCACCGGCGAATCGCCCAACACGCACGGCGTGTGTTCGCCCGCCAAGGCGGTGCGCTGGCAGGAAACCCCGCAGGGCCTGGAGTCGCGGCTCAACGGGGTGCTGATCGACCGCTACGCCGCCGGCGAGAGCGCCAGCTACCCGACGCTGTGCAAGGGCCGCTTCGACGTGGAAGACGAGCACAGCGACTACGCCATCGAAGAACCCACCAGCCTCAACACCTTGTCGCTGCTGCCGCAGCTGCTGCAGATGGGCGTGCGTGCCATCAAGATCGAAGGACGCCAGCGCAGCCCGGCCTATGTGGCGCAGGTGACGAAGGTGTGGCGCGAAGCGATCGACGACTGCCTGGCCCAGCCCCAGCACTACACGCCCAGAAGCGCATGGATGGTCTCGCTGGACCAGGTGGCCGAAGGCCAGCAGCACACGCTGGGCGCCTACCACCGCAAATGGAAGTGAGCTTGGGATGCCCCCCTGCGCCGCTGCGCGGCTTCCCCCAAGGGGGACGCACCCCTGTAGCCCGGCGAAGCCGGTTCCACGGGTGCCCTGGATGGGGCACGCGCCCCGGCGACTGGGTCTTGGCTCCCTCGCCCCTCTGGGGTGAAGGGCAAACGCGCCACAAGACACGCGCAACAGCGACAAACAAGACACCTCCATGAAACTCTCTCTCGGACCTTTGCAGTACTACTGGCCCCGCCAGACCGTGTTCGACTTCTACGAGGCCATGGCAGCGACCGCGGTGGACATCGTCTACCTCGGCGAGGTCACCTGCTCGCGCCGCCACGAGCTGCGCCTGTCTGACTGGCTGGACGTGGCCGAGTTGATGCGCGCGGCGGGCAAGACCGCCGTGCTGTCCACCCAGGTGCTGCTGGAGTCGGGCTCCGACGTCAGCGCCATGCAAAAGGTGGTGGCGAACACCGGCTTCCTGGTCGAGGCCAATGACATGGGCGCGGTGGGCGCGCTGTCCGGGCAACGACCGTTCGTCGCGGGGCCCCACCTCAACATCTACAACGGGCCCACCCTGGAATGGGTGGCTTCCATGGGCGCTTTGCGCTGGGTCGCACCGCTGGAGATGCCGCGCAAAGACCTGACCCTGTTGCAGCAGGCTCGTCCGGCGGGCCTGCAGACCGAGGTGTTCGTGCATGGCCGCCTGCCGCTCGCGTTTTCGGCCCGCTGCTTCACCGCGCGACACCGCGACCTGCCCAAGGACGACTGCCGCTTCAGCTGCCTTGACCACCCCGACGGCCTGATGCTCAAGACCCGTGAGCAAGCAGCGTTCCTGGTGCTCAACGGCATCCAGACCCAGTCGGCCCGCGTGCACAGCCTGATCGACGCCTGGGGCGACCTGACGGCGCTCGGCGTGGATGTGGCGCGCATCAGCCCGCAGTCGCAGCACACCGCTGACGTGATCGGGCTGTACGACGCGGTGCGCCGCGCTGCGCTCGATGGGCGATCGGCCCGCACCGCCCTGCTGCCCCTGTTGCCCGACCGCGACCGCGACTGCAATGGCTACTGGCACGGCCAGCCCGGACAGGAGCGCATCGAACCCGCGGCGCTCGCCACCGCCTGAAGCCATGGTTGTCGGCGAACGCTTCAACAGCATCAGCCACCTGGTAGGGGCGGTGCTGGCCGTGGCCGCTGCGGTGGTGCTCATCACCAGTGCGGCGCTCAAGGGCGACCCCTGGCGCATCGTGGGATTCAGCGTCTACGGCGCCACGCTGGTGGCGCTGTATGTGGCGTCCACGCTGTACCACGCGCTGGGCGGTCGCGCCAAGGCCGTGTTTCAGAAGCTGGACCACAGCAGCATCTACCTGCTGATCGCGGGCAGCTACACACCCTTTGCGCTGGTCTCGCTGCAAGGCCCCTGGGGCTGGTCGCTGCTGGGCGTGGTCTGGGGGCTGGCCGTGCTGGGCATCGCGCAAGAGATCTGGCTGGCGCGCGGCGCGCGGGTGGTGTCGCTGGTGATCTACCTGCTCATGGGCTGGCTGGTGCTGGTGGCGGTGGTGCCGCTGTGGCACGCCCTGGGCCCGGCCGGTTTTGCCTGGCTGGCCACCGGCGGCGCCCTCTACACCCTGGGCATCGGCTTCTACGCCGCCGGCCACAAGCTGCGCCACGGCCACGGCATCTGGCACCTGTTCGTGCTGGCCGGCAGCACCTGCCACTTCTTCACCCTGTTGCTGTACGTGGCCTGAACGCCACAACCCCCATGAACCACACCGCTACCCCCATCCCGCGCCACACCGTCCCCCCGCCGGTAGCCGCCGTGCTCTCGCGCCTGCCACCTTACCCTGGCTCGCTGCTGCTGGTCACCGGGCTGAACCTGGTGCTGGCGCGCCAGTTGCCGACCGACGTCGTCGAACGCCTGCAGGGTCGGCGCATCCGCATCCAGGTGCGCGACGCTGGCCTGCGCTTCGACTTTTGCTGGCAGGACGGCCAGTTCCGCGCCTGCGTGCCACAACCGGCGCCCGACCTGACGCTCAGCGCCAATGCCCACGACTTCCTGCGCCTGGCCCAGCGCCTGGACGACCCCGACACGCTGTTCTTCAACCGCCGCCTGTCGATGGAGGGCGACACCGAGCTGGGCCTGGTGGTGAAGAACGCGCTCGATGCGCTGGAGCTGCCGGTGTTCGATGCCGCGCAATGGGCACCGGCTGCGGTGCTGTCCCGCCTGCGGCAGTTGCGCCCATCGTGGGCACCGGGACCCCGCCATGGCCCGCGCTGAACCCAGGCTGCCCATCGTCTACGCCTGCTCGGGCTGCTCCAGCGCCGCGCAACTGGCCAACCACGTGGCGGTGCGACTGGACCGCACGGGCGCGGCCGAGATGTCCTGCATCGCGGGCGTGGGGGGCGACGTGCCGCACCTGCTCAAGACCGCGCAGTCGGGGCGACCCATCGTGGTGCTCGACGGCTGCCCGCTGGAATGCGCACGCCACTGCCTGCAGCGCCACGGCATCACACCCACGCAGCACCACCAGCTGCACCTCTATGGCGTGCGCAAGCGTCTGCACGAAGACTTTGATCCCGATCAGGCCGAGGCGGTGCTGTTTCGCGTGCGCTGCGGCCTGCAAACCTTGACGGCGCCTGCGCCCACCGCGCATGAACCCGACTCCGCCTGAGCCGCGCCGCCTGCTGGTGGCGATCACCGGCGCCAGCGGCGCCGTCTACGGCCTGCGCCTGCTGCAGACCCTGCAACAGGTGCAGCACACCGAGGTCCATCTGGTCGTCTCCGACGCCGGCTGGCAGACTCTGCGGCACGAACTGCACGCCGGCCCGCACACGCTGCGCCCGCTGGTGCACACGCTGCACGACGCGGCCCACCTCGGCGCCGGCCCGGCCAGCGGCTCGTTCCGCTGCAGCGGCATGGTGGTCGCGCCCTGCTCCATGCGCACGCTCGCGGCCATCGCGCACGGCCTGTCGGACAACCTGGTCACGCGCGCGGCCGACGTGATGCTCAAGGAGCGCCGCCGACTGGTGCTGATGACGCGCGAGACCCCGCTGCACCTGGGCCACCTGCGCAACATGACCGCGGTGACCGAGATGGGCGCCATCGTCTGTCCGCCCATGCCCGCCTTCTACCTGCGCCCCCAGAGCCTCGACGACATCGTGGACGCCAGCGTGGCGCGCGTGCTGGATTTGCTGGACGTGCCGCACGCGCTGAGCGAACGCTGGCAGGGCATGGACAAGGTGCCCGCGTGACTTACAGGGACCTGCGCGACTTCATGGCCCAGCTGGAGCAGACCGGCGAGCTGCGGCGCATCGGCGAACCGGTCTCGCCGCACCTGGAGATGACCGCGCTGTGCGACCGCGTGCTGCGCGCGGGCGGCCCGGCCCTGCTGTTCGAGCGGCCCACCGGCCACCGCATGCCGGTGCTGGGCAACCTGTTCGGCACCACCGGTCGCGTGGCGCGCGCCATGGGCGTGGACAGCCTGGCCGATCTGCGGCAGTTCGGCGAGGTGCTGGCCGCGCTCAAGGAACCCCAGGCACCGGGTGGCCTGAAAGACATGGTGGGCATGGCCGGCCTGCTCAAGAAGCTCTGGCACATGACGCCGCAGGAGCACGCGTCGGCGCCCTGCCAGGACGTGGTGTGGGAAGGCGCCGACGTGGACCTGGCGCGCCTGCCGATCCAGCACTGCTGGCCCGGCGACGTGGCCCCGCTCATCACCTGGGGCCTGGTGATCACGCAGGGGCCGCACAAGCCGCGCCAGAACCTGGGCATCTACCGCCAGCAGGTGCTCTCGCGCAACCAGCTCATCATGCGCTGGCTCGCGCACCGCGGCGGCGCGCTCGACTTCCGCGACCACGGCCGGCTGCACCCCGGCCAGCCCTACCCGGTGGCGGTGGCGCTGGGCGCCGACCCGGCCACCATCCTGGGGGCGGTCACGCCAGTGCCCGACAGCCTCTCCGAATACCAGTTCGCCGGCCTGTTGCGCGGCGCGCGCACCGGCCTCGTGCGCGCCCTGGGCGTGCCGCTGCGCGTGCCGGCCTCGGCCGAGATCGTGCTCGAAGGCCACATCCTTCCGGATGCATCGCACGCCAGCGGCTTCCAGCACGCGCTCGAAGGCCCCTACGGCGACCACACCGGCTACTACAACGAACGTGCCGAGTTCCCGGTGTTCACGGTCGAGCGGATCACGCTGCGGCGCGACGCGATCTACCACTCCACCTACACCGGCAAACCGCCCGACGAACCGGCCGTGCTGGCGCTGGCGATGAACGAGCTGTTCGTCCCGCTGCTGCAGCGCCAGTTCCCCGAGATCACCGACTTCCACCTGCCGTCCGAGGCCTGCAGCTACCGCATGGCGGTGGTGCAGATCCGCAAGGCCTACGCCGGCCACGCGCGGCGCGTGATGATGGGCGTGTGGAGCCACCTGCGCCAGTTCATGTACACCAAGTTCGTCGTGGTCGTGGACGAGGACATCGACGTGCGCAACTGGGGCGACGTCATCTGGGCCATGAGCACGCGCATGGACCCGGCGCGCGACAGCTTCACCATCGAACACACGCCCATCGACTACCTCGACTTCGCCTCACCCGTGAGCGGCCTGGGCAGCAAGATGGGGCTGGACGCGACCAACAAGTGGCCCGGTGAGACGCAGCGCGAATGGGGCCGCGTGATGGCCATGGACCCGGCCGTGCGCGAGCGCATGGACCGGCTGGGCGAACAGCTGGGGCTGTAGGCCCGCGCGGGCCGCCCCGGCGGCGGGCGTCACCACCAGAAGAACAGCAGGCCCCAGCCGCCGGCGATCAGCAGCGCCCCTGCGGTCATCGGCACCAGGGCCGCCAGGCGGCGGGGGATCGACGCGCCGTACCGGGCCGTGCAGCGCCACGCCAGCCACAGGCTCCAGGCGGCGGCGCCCGCCAGCAGCAGGGCGCGCGCCGTGCCCACCCAGGGCAGCGCCACGCCCTCGTGCCGCAGCATCGACAGGGTGGTCATCGACAGCCCCAGAAACACCCCGCAGCCGCCCAGCGGCACGTAGGCCAGGGCCAGGTGGTGCCGGGCACCGGGGCGCCCCAGCAGCCGCGCGCCGGCGACGCACAGCGCGTACAGCGCCGCGCCCAGGAGCACGCCCGTGGCCAGGATGTAGCTGGCGATCAGGGCGCCGTCGAGCCACGAGAAGCTGTCGTGGTTCTGGGGGTAGTGCGTCAGCAGCCACCACGGCGCGTTGTCGGCGAGCATCCACACGCCGCCGTGTTCGATCAGCCAGTCGGCGGCCGCCACGCTCAGCGTGACGTACCAGGGGCTGGCCGCCCAGTGGAAGGCCCCCATCGCCACGCCGATCAGGCCGAACAGCAGCAGCACCGTGTCCCAGCCCCCGGCGGCCCGTTGCCCGTTCACCGAGATCTCCACCCCCGGCGGTCGCAGGGCCAGCGCCACGGCGTCGCGCTGGCCGCTGCAGCGCCCGCACATGTGGCAGGCCGACGCGCCCTCCATGCGGCGGATGTCGATCAGGGGGGCGCAGTTGGGCAGGGCGACGATGCCGCCGGTGCGCGCCTCCCAGCGCGCGCGGTCCACCCGGAAGTGCAACGGCGCCAGCCGCGCCAGCAGGCCGAACACCCCGCCGACCGGGCACAGGTGGCGGCACCACACCCGCTTGCCGCGCCCGTACAGCAGGCCCACCACCACCGCCGCGACCGTGGAGCCGCCCAGCACGAGCAGCGCCGCCTGGGGGTACTGGTAGACGCTGACCAGCTGGCCATAGACCGTGGTGATGACGAAGGCCGTGCAGGGCCAGCCGCCCCAGCGCATCCAGCGCGGGATGCCGCGCCCGCGCCCGTGGTGGCTGACGGCCTCGCTGAGCGCGCCCTCCGGGCAGAACACCCCGCACCACACGCGCCCCAACAGCACCATGCTCAGCAGCACGAAGGGCCACCAGACGCCCCAGAACAGGAACTGCGCGAACAGGCCGAGGTGGTTCAGGATGCGCGCTTCGTCGTCGGGCAGCGGCAGGAACGCCGGCAACACCACCAGCACGCCGTAGAACACCACGATCGCCCACTGGATGCCGCGGATCAGGCGCCCGTGGCGGCGCATGGTGTGGCCCAGCGCCGCCAGCGCGCCCACGGGGCGGCCCGGTGCGGCGCTCATGGAGCCACCGCGACCGGACGGACCCGCGCCGGCTGGCCGGCGCGCAACAGCGCCACCACACCGAGCCAGAACCCGGCGTAGGCCAGCACCGTGGTCAGCGCGGGCTGCGCCCGGTAGCCGGTCAGCGCCGCGAGCAGGCCGCCCACGGCGCCGCTGTCGTCCAGGAGGTCCGCGCTGTTCCAGAGCGGGTCCACCAGCGTGGGCAACACGTCCAGCGAGATCAGCCGGTCCACCGCGTTGACCCACAGGGACGCGGCGAGCAACAGCAGCAGGGCCTCGCTGATCTGGAAGAAGCGGCGCCACGACAGCCAGCGCCGGCCCGACCGCAGCAGCCAGAAGCTCGCCAGCGCCAGCCCCAGGCCCAGCAGCGCCGAGGCGGCGAAACCCAGCTGGCCGGCGCCGGTGTGCCGGCCCGCCACGCCGTAGAGAAAGATCACGGTTTCGCTGCCCTCGCGCGCGATGGCCAGCGCCGCCAGCAGCGCGATGCCCCAGCCGCTGGCACGCGCGAGCTGGCCCGCGGCCTGCTGTTCGAGGTCCTGGCGCAGGGCGCGCCCATGGCGGCGCATCCACCACACCATCTGCAGGATCAGCGCCGCCGCGCTCAGCACCATCGCGGCCTGGAACCATTCACCGGACTCGCCGTCCAGCACGCTGGCCGCACCCAGCATGAGCAGCGCCAGCCCGAGCGCGGCGGCCAGGCCCAGCGCCACGCCCGCCCAGAGCCAGCGCAGGCCCCAGGCCCGGTCGGGGCGCTCGCTGAGCCAGGCGTGCAGGATGCCGACCACCAGCAGCGCTTCCACGCTTTCGCGCCAGGTGATGAAGATGACCTCGCCCATGGCGTGCTCCTGTGGGTGTCAGCGCGCCACGATGGCGCCCTGCCCCGTGGTCTGGTGAAAGTCGTCGAAGAAGCGGTAGCGGCCCGCGTCCAGCGGACGGAACACCAGCGACGAGGTCACGCCCGGCGCCAGCACCTTTTCCTTGCGCAGCTCCAGGCTCTCGAACTCCACCGGATCGCGCCCGGCATTCGTGATCTCCAGCCGGAACTTCGCCCCCTGCGGCACCGCCAGCTCCGCCGGCTCGAACCGCCCCTCCCGCGCCGTGAGCCGGTAGGTCGGCATGTCGCCCGCCTGCGCCAGACCCAGGGCCGACCCCATCAGCAACGCCGCCAGCAGCGAGGCACCACGGCCATTCCCGGTGTTCCTGGCGTTCGCAACATTCCCGGAGCGCGTGCCTCCCCCCAGGATGCCGTGGAACCGGCTTCGCCGGGCCACTGGCATCGCCCCCCTTGAGGGGGGTGACGCGAAGCGGCGCGGGGGGTGCATCAGTACCCGCCTTTCTTGCCCGTGCCCGCAAAAGTGAACTCGTAGCTCACGTCGAAGGGCTTGAACCACGGGCCGACGCCGGTTTCCTTGTCGGTGTGGCGGCCAAAATGCGCCGCGTGGCCGCCGGGCGGGCTGATGCGCAGGGTCAGCTTGTATTTGCCGGGACCCATCAGCTTGACGTTGTCGCCGTAGTGCGGGCCGTCGGAGGCCACCATGGGCATGAAGTGGCCGCTGACCTTCTCGGTCGTGCCCAGCTTGACCAGCTCGAAATGAATGCTGAGGTGGGGCATCCAGGCCCCTTCCTCGAAGCCGTTCGGGTGGTCCTTGAGCGCGTGGATGTCGGCTTCCAGGTGGATGTCCGAGGCCTCGGCCTTGCGCATCATGCCCTCGGGCTCCATCTTGACCGGTGCCAGGTAGACCGCGGCGATCTCCATGCCGGCCACCTTGTGCGGCGTGCCGATCGGGAATTCCTTGGCATGGGACGGCAGGGAGAACAGGACAGCGCCCGCCAGGGCGATCGCGAGCAACGGGTGGTTCATGTGGTGATCCTTAAGGTGGTGAGACAGCCCGATGGCTGAATGCAGGGCGATGCTAAACAAGAATCAATATCATTCAATTGACCCACATCAAGGTTCCGGCCGGAGCCCATGACCAAGATGCTCACGGACGCTGTTGTCCGGCCCCTCCCCTCACTTCTGCCTGCCTCCATGAGCACCGACCTGCACCGCCGCACCCTGCTGCGCCACACCGCCTGGCTGCTGGCCTCGGGCGCCGTCAGCGCCCCGACCCTGGCGCAAAGCGACACCGCCCCTTCCGACATCATCGGGGCCCCACCCCTGCCATCCCGGGTGCGCCTGGCCGCCGCCTGGCGCAGCCACGGCAACACCCCCGACTGCGGCCGCGACTGCGACCAGGTGGGTGTGCTTGAACTCGACTGGGCTGCGCGCGAGGTGCGCGTGGCCGCCCACCTGCCGGTGCAGGGGCGTGCCCACGGTCTGCTGCCCGAGCCCGGCGGCGGTTTCCTCGCCGTCGCCACCCGGCCCGGCCGCTGGCTGCTGCGCTGCGACCCACTGGGTGAGCTGCAGACCCGGCACCTGATCGACGCCGAAACCCCGCACCGCACCCTGGGTGGCCACGTGCTGGCGAGCGCCGACGGGCAGTGGCTCTACACCACCGAAACCGACACCCGCGACGGCCGTGGCTGGATCGGTGTGCGCGACCACCGCACGCTGCAACGGGTCGCGCAATGGCCCAGCCACGGCCTGGACCCGCACCACATGGCACTGGACGCTGGCGGGGCGCTGCTGGTCGTCAACGGGGGCATTCCGCGCACCGCCAGCGGCCAGAAAACCCGGCTGGAGGCCATGGACCCGTCGCTGGTGCGGCTGGAGCCGCGGAGCGGCGCGCTGCTGGGTCAGTGGCGGCTGGGCGACCCGCGCCTGAGCCTGCGCCATGTGGCCTGGGGCCTGCCGGTGGGCCCCGGCGACGGCACACCGGCGCGCGCGCCGCTGCTGGGCATCGCGCTGCAGGCCGAACACGACGAGGCCGCCCAGCGCCGCGACGCGCCCGTGCTGGCGCTCTGGGACGGGCAGGACCTGCGGCTGGCCAGCCGCGGCATCGCCGGGAATGGCTACGCGGGCGACATCGCGCCCGGTCCCGGTGGTGGCTTCATCGTGAGCGGCCAGCGCAGCCACGAAGGCCTGCTCTGGCACCCCGACGCACCGGACCGCTGGACCACCATCGCACGGCTCACCGAACCCTGCGCGCTGGCGCCCTGGCCGGGAAGCGGCGGGGTGCTGATGGGCGCGAGCCGCGGGGTCGGCTTCTGGCACCCGGCCCTGCCACCGGCCATGCTGGCCTGGCCCGGCGCCATGACGCCCGACAACCACTGGGTCGTGCTGGGCTGAGCCACCCGCCAGGGCGGCGCTTCAGCGGCATTCGAACCGGGCAAACCGCGCGGCCAGGGCGGCCAGGTCCTCCGCGTCGAGCACCGGGGCAGCCAGGCCCGGGCTGCGGCAGGTCTGCAGCACCCAGTGCGACACCGCCTGCGCGGCCAACGCGTCGGCCAGGCGGAACAGGTCATCCCGCCCGAACAGGCCGGCGTGCCAGGTGGTGCGGCACTCCAGCGCCACCCCGCTGTGCTGCAGCAGGCGCAGGCTGCGTGCCGCGCGCGCGCCGCCGCCGCGTGTGCCGGTGACCTGGTCGTGGCGGTGTTGCGGCGCCTTGATGTCCAGCCCGACCCAGTCCAGCTGCGGCAACACCCGCTGCAGTCGCTCGGGGTACATGCCGCCGGTGTGCAGGCCGGTGGCAAAACCGAGCGCGCGCACCTCGGCCAGGGCCGGGCCCAGCGCCGCCTGCAGCGTGGGCTCGCCGCCCGAGAACACCACGCCGTCGAGCAGCCCGCGGCGCTGCCGCAGGAAGCCGTGCACCGCCTGCCACGACAGGGCCCCCGGAACCGCGGCGTCGAGCAGCCCCGGGTTGTGGCAGTACACGCAGCGCCACGGACAGCCCTGCAGGAACACCACCGCCGCCAGCCGGCCCGGGAAATCAACCCCGGTCAGCCGCGTGAGTCCGCCGATGCGCAGCGCCTGCGCACCACGGGTCGCGGGTGGTGGTGCGGCGGTGCCCGCGACCTCAGGCGCGGTCGGCCGGCTCGGCAAAGAATCGGCGTTCGGCATGTTCGCCCTGTTTGCCCCGGTTGAAGCTGCTGACCGGCCGGTGGTAGCCCATGACGCGGGTCCAGACCTCGCAGGGCTGGCGTTCGTCGTCGCGCAGGGACATGTCAGCGGCCGTTGACCTGACGGCCGATGGGGTGGATGTGTTCATGGGTGTTTCCTTTTGGGGTGGTTGAAAGACGGGGCATCAAGCGGCCTGCAGCTGGCGTTTGGCGGCCAGCTTCTCAGCGTCGCAGACCGGACAGAACGGGTGCTCGCCCGCGAGGTAGCCGTGGGTGGGGCAGATGGAGAAGGTGGGGGTGACGGTGATGTAGGGCAGGCGGAAGTTCGTCAGCGCGCGCTGCACCAGCGCGCGGCAGGCCTCGCCGCTGGTCAGGCGTTCACCCATGTACAGGTGCAGCACGGTGCCGCCGGTGTACTTGCGCTGCAGCGGGGCCTGGCGCTCCAGCGCCTCGAACGGGTCGTCGGTGAAGCCCACGGGCAGCTGCGAAGAGTTGGTGTAGTAGGGCTGCTCGGGCGTGCCGGCCTGCAGGATCGCGGGCCAGCGCTTGCGGTCTTCGCGGGCGAAGCGGTAGGTGGTGCCCTCCGCGGGCGTGGCCTCCAGGTTGTACAGGTGGCCGGTCTCCTCCTGGAAGGCCACGATGCGTTCGCGCACGTGGTCGAGGAAGCGCAGCGCGAAGGCGTGGCCGTCGTCGGTGGTGATGTCGTGCGCGTCGCCGGTGAAGTTGCGCACCATCTCGTTGATGCCGTTCACGCCCAGGGTGCTGAAGTGGTTGCGCAGCGTGCCCAGGTAGCGTTTGGTGTACGGGAACAGGCCCTGGTCCATCAGGCGCTGGATCAGCTTGCGCTTGGTCTCCAGGCTCTGTTGGCCCAACGCCAGCAGGCGGTCGAGCGCGGCCAGCAGGCCGGCCTCGTCGCCCGCGTGCACATGCCCCAGGCGCGCGCAGTTCACCGTGACCACGCCCAGGCTGCCGGTCTGCTCGGCGCTGCCGAACAGGCCGTTGCCGCGCTTGAGCAGCTCGCGCAGATCAAGCTGCAGGCGACAGCACATGGAGCGCACCATGTTCGGCTGCAGCTCGGAGTTGATGAAGTTCTGGAAGTACGGCAGGCCGTACTTGGCCGTCATGTCGAACAGGCGCCGCGCGTTCTCGCTCTCCCAGGGGAAATCGGGCGTGATGTTGTAGGTGGGGATGGGGAAGGTGAAGACCCGCCCCTTGGCGTCGCCCTCGGTCATCACCTCGATGTAGGCGCGGTTGATCAGGTCCATCTCGGCCTGCAGATCGCCGTAGCAGAACGGCATTTCCTGCCCGGCGATCACCGGCACCTGCTCGCGCAGGTCGTCGGGGCAGACCCAGTCGAAGGTGAGGTTGGTGAAGGGCGTCTGCGTGCCCCAGCGCGAGGGCACGTTGAGGTTGTAGATCAGCTCCTGGATGCACTGGCGCACGGCCGCGTAATCCATGCCGTCCTGGCGCACATAGGGCGCCATGTAGGTGTCGAACGACGAGAAGGCCTGCGCGCCGGCCCACTCGTTCTGCAGCGTGCCCAGGAAGTTCACGATCTGCCCCACGGCCGAGGACATGTGTTTCGGCGGCCCCGACTCCACCTTGCCCGGCACGCCGTTGAGGCCTTCGTTGAGCAGGGTGCGCAACGACCAGCCCGCGCAGTAGCCGCTGAGCATGTCGAGGTCGTGGATGTGGAGGTCGCCCTCGCGGTGCGCCTGCCCGATCTCGGGCGTGTAGACGTGCGAAAGCCAGTAGTTGGCCGTGACCTTGCCGGCCACGTTCAGGATCAGCCCGCCCAGCGAATAACCCTGGTTGGCGTTGGCGTTCACGCGCCAGTCGGCGCGCGTGAGGTACTCGTTGATCGACGATTCCACATCCACCAGCGTCTGCTGGTCGGCGCGCAGCGTGGCGTGCTGCTCGCGGTAGACGATGTAGGCGCGCGCGGTCTGGAGGTGGTTGGCCGCGATCAGCGTCTGTTCGACCACGTCCTGGATCGGCTCGATGCCGGGCGGCGCACCCTTGAAGCGGTGGATCAGCACCTTGACCACCTGGGCACACAACAGCGCGGCTTCGGCGCCGTCGAACTCGCCGCTGGCCTGGCCGGCCCGCGCCAGCGCGGACCGGATCTTGTCGGCATCGAAGGCCTCGCGCAGGCCCGAACGCTTGATCACCTCCCTTGGAAGACTGACCACCATCGCATCTTTCATAGCTCTCGCCTCCTGGATCAAAAACACTACCTATGGTGTTCAAGATACCCGCCAGACACCATAGGTAGTTTGATTTGACGCAAGGTCGACGCAGCTTCCAACGCCGTTTCAGGCCTTTCACCGGCTTGATCTGCGTCAACCGGGTGCGGCTGTCACGCGCGTTCTGACAGGACCGCGCTGAGCCTGAAGAATCCCGGCATGGACTTCGATCACAGCCCCCGGGCGCAGGCGCTCCAGCAGCAGCTGGAGACCTTCATGCACACCTACCTGCTGCCGCACAACGCGGCCTGGCACCAGGCGGTGCAGCAGGGGGACTACCCGCCACCCTTCCTCGAAGACCTGAAGACCCTGGCGCGCGAGGAAGGGCTGTGGAACCTGTTCCTGCCCGGGCTGCGCGAAGACGAGCCCGGCACCCGGCTGGGCAACCTCGACTACGCGCCGCTGGCCGAGGCCATGGGCCAACTGCACTGGGCGGCCGAGGTGTTCAACTGCAGCGCGCCCGACACCGGCAACATGGAGCTGCTGCACCGCTTCGCCACATCCGCGCAGCGCACGCAGTGGCTCACGCCGCTGCTCCATGGAACGGTCCGATCCGCCTTCGCCATGTCCGAACCCGACGTGGCCTCGTCGGACCCGACCAACCTGCAGACCACGGTGCGGCGCGAGGGCGACGACCTCGTGCTCAACGGCCGCAAGTGGTTCATCACCGGCGTGGCGCACCCGCATTGCAGGCTGTTGATCGTGATGGCGCGCAACGCGCCCGATCACAGCGCCGCGGCCGAGACCCGGCACCACTAGCACAGCATGGTGCTGGTGCCGCTGGACACGCCGGGCGTGGACGTGGTGCGCAACATCAGCGTGGTGCACCACCACGCGCCCGAGGGGCATGGCGAGATCGTGTTCCGCCAAGTGCGCGTGCCGGCCGACCACCTGCTCGGCGGCTGGGGCGAAGGCTTTGCGATGGCGCAGGCTCGGCTGGGGCCGGGCCGCGTGCACCACTGCATGCGCACCATCGGCCAGTGCGAGCTGGTGCTGGCACTCGCCACCGAACGCGCGCTGGAGCGCCAGACCTTCGGCAAATACCTGGCGGACTACGCCAACGTCCAGGAGTGGATCGCACGGTCGCGCATCGAGATCGACCAGGCGCGCCTGCTGGTGCTGCGCTGCGCCTGGCTGCTCGACCACCCGGAGCGCACCGAGCCCGCGGCCTTGCGCGCGCAGGTGGCCGCGATCAAGGTGGTGGCCGCGGGCCTGCAGACCCGCGTGGTGGACCGCGCGATGCAGATCTTCGGTGCCATGGGCCTCTCGCCCGACACGCCGCTGGCGCAGTTCTGGACCTGGGGCCGCGCCCTGCACCTGCTCGACGGGCCCGACGAAGTCCACCTGCGCAGCGTGGCGCGCCACGAACTGGAGCGGGCACGCGCGCGCATGGGCGCGTCTTCAGCCTACTTCACCACGCCCGAGCAGATGCGCACACCGCCGCACCTTCGTTAGCCGCCCCTGCTTTTCGCGGATCGTCAACCCGTGACCTCGTGACCGGGACGGCAGCCGATCCAACAGAAAGGCGAACCTCTTGCAAAGCCTTCACGCATCCGTTGGCAGACCTGAAGCACAGGGCGTGCAGCGCGGCGGCCACAAAACCGTCCCGCGCCCGGGCCTTGTCCAGCGGTTGCTGGCAGGCGCGCCGGTTTGGCCGTAGGCTGTACCCTTCGTTTCCATTTTCTGTTGAACCATGACCACCCTTTTCGACCCCCTACAAGCCGGCGGCCTGCACCTCGCCAACCGCATCGTCATGGCGCCGCTCACCCGCAACCGCGCGCCCGACGCCATCCCGACGCCGCTGATGGCCGAGTACTATGCGCAGCGCGCCAGTGCCGGCCTGCTGATCACCGAAGCCACCGCCATCACCCAGCAAGGCCAGGGCTACGCCGACGTGCCCGGCCTGTATGGCACCGAGCAGCTCGATGGCTGGAAGCGCGTGACGAAAGCGGTGCACGCCGCTGGCGGCAAAATCGTCACCCAGCTCTGGCATGTGGGCCGCGTCTCGCACACCGACCTGCAGCCCCACTTCCAGAAGCCGGTTGCGCCCTCGGCCATCCGCGCCCACACCAAGACCGTGCTGATCAAGGACGGCGTGCCGACCTTCGTCGACACCTCCGAGCCGCGCGCGCTCGACGCCGAAGAAATCCCCGGCATCGTGCAGGACTACCGCCACGCCGCGATGAACGCCATCACCGCCGGCTTCGACGGGGTGGAGATCCACGCCGCCAACGGCTACCTGATCGACCAGTTCCTGAAAACCGGCAGCAACCAGCGCACCGACGACTACGGCGGCAGCATCACCAACCGCGCACGCCTGCTGCTCGAAGTGGTGGCCGCCGTCACGGACGCCATCGGCGGCGCACGCACCGGCATCCGCCTCTCGCCGGTGACGCCGGCCAACGACGTGGTGGACGCCGATCCGCAGCCGCTGTTCGAGTACGTGGTCCGCAAACTGGCTCCGCATCACCTGGCCTATGTGCACATCATCGAAGGCGCCACCGGCGGCCCGCGCGAACTGCCCGAGCGCCCCTTCGACTACGCGGCACTGAAATCCGCCTACCGCGCAGCGGGTGGCCAAGGTGCCTGGATGGTGAACAACGGCTACGACCTGCCGCTGGCCGAGCAGGCGTTGGCCGACGGTGCCGACCTGGTGGCTTTTGGCAAGGCCTACATCGCCAACCCGGATCTGGTGGCACGGTTGAAGGCCGGTGGCCCATTCAACACGCCGGACAAAAACACCTTCTACGGTGGCGGCGCTGAAGGCTACACCGACTACCCGACCCTCACCGACTGAATCGCGTCCGCCCTGCGGCGGCCATCGTGCGGCCCGCCACGGCAGAGAGCGAGCGGCATGGCGCAGCGGCAGGCGTCGTTGCCCAGGTGCGGCGCGTACCCGCGGGCGCGCTCGGTCTGGTGGGGGCCGGTGGGATCGGCATTGCGTTGACGGTGGCGATGGATCTGTTCCACGACGACGAAGCCGCCACCCTCATCCTGGCCATCTTTGCGCTCGTGGTGTTGGTGGTGCGGCTCAGCGCTGCGCTGCGCAAGAAGATTCTCTGAACCGGGCGCCCGGTGCACCGGGCACATCAGCGGGTTGGCGGACAATGCCGCCACACCACCGCCCCACGACCCGCGCCCACCCATGCAGGCTTCACTTTTCGGCACCCTCTACCCTGGCCTTCTCCACGCCCACATCGGTCTGGTCACGCTGAGCGCTGGCCTGTTTTTCTTGCGCTGGCTGGGCGTTCTGGCGGGTTTGCGCTGGCCCATGCAGCGCCTGTCGCGCCGGCTGAGCGTGGTGATCGACACGGCGCTGCTGAGCGCTGGCATCGCCTTGTGGTGGTTGCTGCATCTGCACCCGCTGCACCAGCCCTGGCTGGGCACCAAACTGGGCCTGCTGGTGGTCTACATCGGGCTGGGCACGTTCGCACTGAAGCGCGGGCGCACGCGGGGGCACAAGCTCGCCTTTGGCCTGCTGGCGCTCACGGTGCTGGCTTTCATGGTGTCGGTGGCGCTGGCACGGCATCCGCTCGGCTGGTGGCGTCTGTGAACCCGGACCCTTGGCAACGCCTGCGTGTGGTGCGCGGCCTGCTGTGGCTGGGCGGCAGCGTGTCGCTGGCGCTCGGGTTGCTGGGTGTGGTGTTGCCGGGTCTGCCCACCACACCGTTTGTGCTGCTGGCCGCCGCCTGCTACGCCAAAGCCTCGCCGCGCCTGCACCGCTGGATGCTGAACCACCGCTGGATGGGCCCGATGCTGCGCGACTGGGAACGCGACCGCAGCCTGAGCCGGCACAGCAAAACCGTGGCGGTGCTCTCGATGGCGGTGATGATCAGCTTGTCGCTCTGGGGGTTTCGCGGCAACGTGGCCGCGCAGTTGGTGTTGCTGGCCACGGCCGCTGTCGGGGCCTGGGTGGTGCTGCGCATCCCCACGCGAAAACGCTGACCCGCTGAATCGCTGACCCAGGCCGCCCTGGCCCCCTGCGATCCCTCGCCTCGCAGGCACCGACCGCCCCGCAACAACCGGCCTAAGGATCTCTTAAGCCAGCGTCATCACCATCGCTTCCAGACCCCCATCCAGCGAGGACGGGGCAATGATCCAGGAGCGTTTGCCATGACCCTTTCTTTGTTGCGCCAGGCTGCGCCCGAATGCCCCACGCACCGCCCCGGCGGGAAGACATTGCAGGTGCACGGTGCAGACGACCCCGGACGCGGCGCGGTACAGGCCTTTATTGCCCGCATCTATGCACAGCGCTTCGGCGCCTGTGTGCAGCAGTTTGCGCCCTGCCTGGTGAGCCTGCATGACCCGCTCAGCGGCGACATCGTGGCCGCGGCCGGTTACCGCTTTGCAGACACCGGCCCGCTGTTTCTGGAACGCTACCTGAGCGCCCCGATCGAAACCCTGCTGGGCGCGCAACACGGTGGGCCAGTGGCGCGGCGCGGCGTGGTGGAAGTGGGCCACCTGGCGGCCGACCGCGCTGGTGAAGGCCGTCGCCTGATTTTGTTGCTGGGTCAGCACCTGGCGCAGCAGCCCGACCACCGCGCGACCGAATGGGTGGTGAGCACCCTGACCCAGGAACTGCGCCACCTGTTCGTGCGACTGGGTGTGACGCCACTGGCGCTGGGCCAGGCCGACCCGGCTGCGGTAGGCGACGACCTAGGCGCCTGGGGCCGCTACTACGAACACCGCCCGGTGGTGCTGGCTGGCCGGCTGCAAGCCGCGCTGCGGCTCATGGGCCGCCGCGCCAGCCAACCTGGCGCCGGGGAAACCACGTTATGAACACGCCGCTTTCATCGCAAAGCCCCGCCCTCACCGAGGGCGGCTTTCAGCTGACCCACACCGAACTGCACGAACACACCACCCGGCTCGCCGACACCCTACACGCCCAAGGCCTGCGCACCGTGGCCACGCTGCTGGACAACGGCGCCGCCTGGGTGCTGCTGGACCGGGCGCTGGCCCAGGCCGGCCTGGTGCATGTGCCGCTGCCGGTGTTTTTCACGCCCGAACAAATGGGCCACGCGCTGCAGGCCTGCGGCGCTGACGTACTGGTCGCCACCCCGGCCCTGGCCGCTCACTGGCCCACAGCGCCCGCGATGCCGCTGCCGGTCGGGCCGGATGCGCTGGTGCTGCTGCGCCTGCCCGGCAGCGCGGTGCCCATGCCACCGGGCACGCGCAAGATCACGTTCACGTCGGGCACCACCGGCAACCCCAAGGGCGTGTGCCTGAGCGGGGCCGCCATGGACCGCGTGGCCCAGGGCCTGGTGCAGGCGCTGGCACCGCTGGACATCCGCCGCCACCTGTGCGCGCTGCCGCTGGCGGTGCTGCTGGAAAACATCGCTGGCGTGATGGCGCCGCTGGCACGCGGTGCCGAATGCGTGGTGCTGCCGCTGGCCAGCCTGGGCCTGCAAGGCTCGTCGCGCTTTGATCCCGCCACCTTCCACGCCGCCGTGGTGCAGCACGCACCCCACAGCCTGATCTTGCTGCCGCAAATGCTGCGCGCCTGGGCCGGCTGGTTGGCGGCCACCGGCCAGCGCGCACCGGCCAGCCTGCGCATGGTCGCCGTGGGTGGGGCGGCGGTGGGCGAGCGGCTCATGCGCAGCGCGCGGGCGGTGGGCATTCCGGCTTATGAGGGCTACGGCCTGTCCGAAGGCGCTTCGGTGCAGACGCTCAACCTGCCCGGCGCCGACCGGCCCGGCAGCGCCGGCCGCGCCCTGCCACACACCCGGCTGCGCGTGGACGCACACGGCCAGATCCACGTGGCCGGCAGCCTGATGAGCGGCTACCTGGGCAGCGCCACACCCGCGCCAGCCGAGTGGGCCACTGGCGACGTGGGCGAGCTGGACGCCGACGGCTACCTGTGGGTGCGCGGCCGTCTGCGCCATGTGCTGATCACCGCCTACGGCCGCAACGTGTCGCCCGAATGGGTGGAAACCGCGCTGCGCAGCGACCCGGCCATTGCCCAGGCGGTGGTGTTTGGCGAGGCGCAGCCCGCGCTAAGCGCCGTGCTCTGGCCGCTGCGACCCGACACCACCGACGCGCAACTGCACGCCGCCGTGCAAGCCACCAACGCCACGCTGCCCGACTACGCCCGCCTGGGCCACTGGGTGCGCGCACGGGCCGAATTCAGCCCCGCCACCGGCCTGGCCACCGCCAATGGGCGGCCGCAGCGCCCCGCCATTTTTGACCACCACGCCGATGCGCTGAACGCCCTGACGAGCGACAGCCCGGCCCCCGCCGCCACTTGATTTTCAGGAGAACCCATGAGCTTCCACACCCAACTGCTGCAACAAACCGAGGCCGCCCGCGCTGGCCTGCTGAGCGTGCCCATCATCCAGGGCGCGCTGCAAGGCCAGGTTTCGCTGCCCAGCTACATCGCCTTCCTCACCGAGGCCTACCACCACGTCAAACACACGGTGCCGCTGCTCAAGGCCTGCAAGGCCGCACTGCCGGCGCACCACGTGTGGTTGTACGACGCGATGGACGAATACGTGGAAGAAGAACAGGGTCATGACGAGTGGATCCTGGACGACCTGCGCGCCTGCGGTGTGGACGCCGAGTCGGTGCGCCACGGCCGCCCCAGCCACGCCACCGAGGTGATGGTGGCCTACGCCTACGACACCATCGCGCGCGGCAACCCGCTGGGCTTTTTTGGCATGGTGCATGTGCTCGAAGGCACCAGCGTGGCGCTGGCGCTGATGGCGGCCGACCGCATCCAGAGCGGGCTGGGCCTGCCCGATGCCGCGTTCAGCTACCTGCGCTCGCACGGCACGCTGGACCAGGAACACACGGCCCATTTCGCGATGCTGATGGAGCGCATCGAAGCCCCCCAGGACCAGGCCGCCATCGTGCACGCGGCGCGCGCGTTCTTCCGCTTGTACGCCGACGTGTTCCGGGGTCTGCCGCTGCCGCAGGTGGCCACCACCGCCACACACACGGCCGCCCAGGGAGTGCCCGCATGAAGCCCACCGAAGCCCGGGTGCTGCTGACCGGCGCCAGCGGCGGCATTGGCCAGGCCACCGCCCGCGCGTTGCTGCACGCCGGCGCGGCCGTGCTGCTGGTGGGACGCTCGGCCGAACGCCTGGAGCAACAGGCCCAGCAGCTGGTGCAGGCCGGCGCGGACACCCGCCGCGTGCGCTGGACACAAGCCGACATCAACCGGGCCGATGACCGCGCCCTGCTGGCCCGCGAAGCCCAGCGGCTGGACTGCAACGTGGTGATCCACAACGCCGGCGTGCCCGCGTTTGGCCGCCTGGACGCACAGGACGCGGACGCGATCGGCACCGTGCTGCAAACCAACCTGCTCGCGCCCATGCTGCTCACGCAAGCCCTGCTGCCCCGGCTGCAAAGCCTGCCCGCCGCGCAGGTGGTGTTTGTGGGCTCGGTGCTCGGCAGCATCGGCCTGCCGGGTTTCAGCGTCTACAGCGCCAGCAAATTCGGCCTGCACGGTTTTGCGCAGGCGCTGCGCCGAGAACTCACGGGCACGAAGGTGCGGGTGCAGTACATCGGACCGCGCAGCACCGACACCGGCTTCAACGACCCGGCCGTGCGCCACTACAACCAGGCCACCGGCACCGCGCAGGACACGCCCGACGTGGTGGCCAGCGAGATCTTGCGGCTGCTGCAGGACGGCACGGCCGAACGCTTTCTCGGCTTTCCCGAAAAGCTGGCTGTGCGCTTGAACGCCCTGGTGCCGCAGTGGCTGGACGGCAGCTTCCGCCGCCACCGCGACAGCCTGCCCACCCCCACCCCAACATCGATACCGAACGACATCACCCCACTGAAAGGACACGCCACATGAACACCTTGCATCTCCAACGCCGCCGCTGGATCGGCGCCGCCGCCGCCCTGCTGGCCAGCGCCAGCCTGGGCCTGACCATCACCCTGCCAGCCCACGCCGCCGGCGTGGACGACGCGGTGCAGGAATTGCAGCAAGGCTGGGAAAACATCCGCTACCAGGCGCCCGCCGCCGAGCGCGAAAAGCGCTTTGAAGCCCTGGCCGCGCGCGCCAGCGCCCTGAGCAAGGCCCACGCCGGCAAGGCCGAAACGCTGATCTGGGAAGGCATCATCGTCAGCTCGTGGGCGGGCGAAAAAGGCGGCCTGGGCGCGCTGCCGCTGGTCAAGCAGGCCAAGTCTCTGTACGAGCAGGCGATCCAGATCGACGGCAAGGCTCTGGACGGTTCAGCCTACAACAGCCTGGGCGTGCTGTACTACAAGGTGCCGGGCTGGCCGATCGGTTTTGGAGACAAGAAGAAGGCCGCCGAGCTGCTGCAAAAAGCACTGACGATCAATCCGCAGGGCATCGACCCGAACTTCTTCTACGCCGAATTTCTGTTGGAGAACGGCCAGGCGCCCGAGGCCACCGCGCTCCTGCAGAAAGCCCTGGCCGCACCCGACCGACCCGGCCGCGCCCTGGCCGACCAGGGCCGACGCGAAGAGGCTCGCGCGCTGCTGCAAAAGGCCAAGACGTCCTGAAGACGGATCGCGTGGGACCATGAAAAAAGGGCGGCCAGTTGGCCGCCCTTTTTTTCGCCCAGCTGGATCAGCCCGCGCGCCGGGCCAGGATTTCGAACGCCGGCAGCGTCTTGCCCTCCAGCACTTCCAGAAAAGCGCCGCCGCCGGTGGAGATGTAGCCCACGTCCTTTTCGATGCCGTACTTGGCAATGGCGGCCAGCGTGTCGCCACCGCCCGCGATGCTGAAGGCGCTGCTCTCGGCGATGGCCTGGGCAATGACCTTGGTGCCGTTCTCGAACGCCGCGAACTCGAACACGCCCACCGGGCCGTTCCAGACGATCGTCCCGGCCTTCTTGAGCTGTTCGGCCAGCTTCGCGGCGGTCTTGGGGCCGATGTCCAGGATCAGGTCGTCGTCGGCCACCTCGGTGGCGGCTTTGACCGTGGCCACGGCGTCGGCGCTGAAGGCCTTGGCGCAGACCACGTCCTCGGGGATCGGTACCTCGGCGCCGCGCGCTTTCATCGCCGCGATCACCGCCGTGGCTTCGCCCAGCAGATCGGGTTCGGCCAGGCTCTTGCCGATCTTCAGGCCCGCGGCGAGCATGAAGGTGTTGGCGATGCCACCGCCGACGATCAGACCATCGACGTTCTTGGCCAGCGCCTGCAGGATGGTCAGCTTGGTGCTGACCTTGCTGCCGGCGACGATGGCGATCAGCGGGCGTTTCGGGTTGGCCAGCGCCTTGGAAATCGCGTCCATCTCGGCCGCCAGCAGCGGGCCGGCGCAGGCGATCGGCGCGGTCTCGGCGATGC
This sequence comes from Hydrogenophaga sp. LT287, assembly GCF_055702805.1. Classification (NCBI taxonomy): domain Bacteria; kingdom Pseudomonadati; phylum Pseudomonadota; class Betaproteobacteria; order Burkholderiales; family Comamonadaceae; genus Hydrogenophaga; species Hydrogenophaga sp. LT287. The sequence continues at coordinate 47,158 of NZ_JBVPZC010000007.1, forward strand.
CGTAGGTCGTGCCTTCGGCGCGGTGCGCGGTGCCGAAGGCGTCGTGCACGAAGATGTCGCAGAGCTTGCCGAGCTTGGCCGCGAGTTCGGGCTTGTTCTTTTTCTCGCCCACATTCAGGCGGCAGTTCTCCAGCATCACCACCTCACCGGGCGCGACGGAAAAATCGCCTTCCACCCAGTTGGCGACCACGCGGATGCTGCGGCCCATGAGCTGGCCCATGCGGGCGGCCACCGGGGCGAGCGAGTCTTCGGGCTTGAACTCGCCTTCGACCGGCCGCCCCAGGTGGCTGGTCACCATCACGGCTGCGCCGGCGTCCAGCGCCATCTGGATGGCGGGGATGCTGGCTCGGATGCGGGTGTCTTCGGTGATCTCGCCCGCGTCGTTCTGCGGCACGTTCAGGTCGGCGCGGATGAAGACGCGTTGGCCACGGGCTTTGCCCTGGGCACAGAGGTCGGAGAAGCGGATGAATGACATGGCGGGTCCGGTTGGGCGGTGGAAGGCAAACCCGGCTGGCGCGAGCCGCCGGGATCGAACCCCCTGATTGTAGGAAACCGCCCGACAGGCGCCGTCAGGCCGGGACCATCACGAAGTCGGCCTTGCCCACGCCGCACTCCGGACAACGCCACCCGGCCGGCACATCGGCCCAGCGGGTACCGGGCGCAATGCCTTCTTCAGGCCAGCCCGCCGCTTCGTCGTACACCAGTCCGCAGACCACGCAGAGATAACAGTTCATGTCGTTTTCCTTTTCATTCATCGGCCAGGGCCAGGCGCTGCGGGTCCGCAACGCGGTCAGCGCGGACCGGTGCCGGTCTCGCTCCTGGAGCCCTTGTTGCTGCGGTCTTTGTCGTCCTGGTCCTTCGCCTTGGAGCGCTTCACCTGCCCGGTGATGCTGTCCACATCGAGTTCCACGCGCTGGCCTTCGCGGTTCGTGGCATAGACCTCGAACCCGTTGCGCTGGGCTTCGACCTTCTGGATGTTGCGATAGCCGGCAGCTTCCAGTTTGTCCAGGACTTGGGCGATCGTCAGCGGTTTGCCTTTTGGCGCTGCGTCCACGGCCGCGGCAGGCGGCTGCGAGGTTTGTGCCACGGCGGGCAGAAGCGTTGCAACACCGGTCGCGAGAACCGAAGCCACCACCAGAGAAGAAAGGATTTGAGACGTGCGCATGATGAAGACCTTTTTGAAGAAACACGGTTGAAATCGACCGTGTGGGCATTGTTGAAAAGTGGTGCTGAATTCGACCTGAACAGGCCGTTCAGCTGGCGTTCATGGAAGCGACAGACGCCACCCCGAAACCGGTCCTGACCTTGGCGGCGAGGTCGTCAATCGTCGTCGCGGTCGCGGTCTTCACCGTCGCCCGTGGCCATACCGCTGAGCGATTGGGTTGATACCAGCCCGTTGGGCGACTGCTGCCACTCCCAGGCGCCGTAGGCCAGCACCGCGATCAACAGCAGCGCGGCCAGCCAGACGCGGTTGTTTTGCACCAGATCCGGCCCGGGACCATCGACCCGGCCGTTCCACATGGGCGCCGCCTGGTTCTTGCGGCGCAGCAGGCTCAGCCCCGCGATCAGCGCCAGGTGGGCGAGCACCACGAACAGGAAGGCTTCGCCAAAGAACTCGTGCACCTCCTCCAGCCAGTCGCCGCCCAGCACGTCGCCCCAGTCGTTGTAGGTGCCGTATCCGCTGAGCGTGAGCGGTACCACCATGACCAGAAGGGCGAACACGGCCAGCGCCATGAGCAGGTTCTGCGCCTGCCGCCAGTTGATGGCCGACAGCGATGGAGCGCTGCGCACCGAGCGCAGCCAGGCCGGCAGACCGGTGAGCTTGCGCCACAGCAGGCCCAGTCCGGCCTGACGCGGGCCGAACAGGCCGTACAGCACGCGAAAAACCAGCAGCCCGGCCATGGTGTAGCCCAGCGTGACGTGCAGCAGGCGGAAGTGTTCGCCGTCCGCGGTGAGGTAGGCGCCCAGAAAGCTCAGGGCGAACAGCCCGTGGAACATGCGCGTGGGCGCATCGGTGACGAGGCGGCGGGGGGCGGACGCGCTGGACGCGGCCGGTGCAGCGGCGTTGCCGGGGGCGCTGTCGAGGGTGGGTGAGGCTTGCATGGTGGCGGCTCCTGAAGGGGTTGGGTGTCAGTCGTTCCAGGCGCGGCGCTGGCGCGCGTCAAGCCCGGCCGGGGCCTGCAGGGTGCGTTCGCTGTAGTCACCCTGGTCGGCGCCGGTGTGGCAGGCGGCGCAGTTGGCGGCGCTCTTGACGCTGGCCAGCTTCCAGACCGATGGCGCCACCTCGTCGTGCTCGCGCACGAACCAGGCCGAACGGGTGATGCGGTCTTCGGGCGGCGCCTCGGCCACCCGCTTGTAGGTGCCGGCGTTGGCCAGCAGCCAGCCGCTGATCTGCTGCACGGTGGCGGCGTCCAGCGACGCGTCGGTGCCGTAGTGCTTGTCCAGCCCGGTCATGATGCGTTGCCAGGAGCGAGCGGGCAGCATGCCCGGCGGATAGCCGGTGTGGCAGGCCGCGCATTCCTGGGTGTAGGCAGCGGGTACGTTGCGCAGCAGCACACGGCCACTGTCGGCCTGGGCGGCAGAGGCCAGGGACAGCCCGGCGGCCACGGCCAGCAGGCAGCGGAGGAAGGTGGAAGAAAGTGTCATGGGTTGCTCCAGGTGATTCAGATGAAAAGGACGGCGCTCACTTCAGGCTGTTCAGGTAGGCCAGCACATCGGCCTTCTCAACGGCGCTGCATTCGCGGCTGAGCACGTCGTTGCAATTGCGCTTGAACCACTTGTCGACCTTCGCTGTGTCGGTGAAGGCCTTGGCGTTGAAGGCGGGCGCCAGCGGCGGGATCACCTTGCCGGTGTTGGCGTGCTTGCCGCCTTTCGTGGGGGGCGTGCCGTGGCACGAGGCACACGACCATTCGCCGCCGTGTTTGGCATTGAAGAAGCTTTGGCCGCGTGCGGCGTTGCCGGGGCTGCCGGCCTGGGCGCTCCAATGCGCTTGCTGGGCGGCGGGTGTGGTGTCGGCGGCCTGGGCGATGCCAAGACCGCTGCCCATCAGGGTGGCGGCCAGCAGCAGCGAGGAGAGGGTGGGTTTCATGGCGGTCGGGCTCCGTGAACGGGGTGGTTGGACAGGGTTTCGGAAGGCGATGGAGTCAGTGTGGCCAGCGGCGCTTGAACGCCACCTGAAGCGCGCGTTCATCGGGCGTTCAGAATCGGGACACCACAATCCCGTCCATGCCCCCAGAGAGCCGTCCCTTCACGTTCCGCACCGCTGCATTTGCCCTGGTGCTGGCCGCGGCCATGGCCGCGACGGGTGCCCAGGGCAGCAGCGACCACGACCGTGCCCGCGACGCGGTGCAGGCCGGCCAGGTGCTGCCGCTCAAGACCGTGCTGGAGCGCCTGGAACGCGAACACCCCGGCCAGGTGCTGGAGGTGGAGCTGGAGCGGGACGACGGGCGCTGGATCTACGAGGTCAAGCTGCTGCAGCCGGGTGGCCAGCGGGTCAAGCTCAAGCTGGACGCGCGCACCGCCGAACTGATCCAGCGCAAAGACCGCCACCCCAAGCGCTGAGAGACTGACCCCATGCGGATCCTCCTGGTTGAAGACGAACCCACGCTGCGCGCGCAGTTGCGCACGGCGCTGGCCGCTGCGGGCTATGCGGTGGACGATGCCGACAACGGCCGGGACGCGCATTTTCTGGGCGACACCGAGGCGTTTGACGCCGTGGTGCTCGACTTGGGCCTGCCGGTGCTGGACGGCCTGAGCGTGCTCAAGCGCTGGCGCCAGAGTGGCCGCACCCTGCCGGTGTTGATACTGACGGCTCGCGACAACTGGAGCGAGAAGGTGGCTGGCATTGACGCAGGCGCCGACGACTACCTGACAAAACCCTTCCACATGGAAGAGCTGCTGGCGCGGCTGCGCGCGCTGATCCGCCGCGCCAACGGGCAGGCCTCACCGGTGCTGCAGTGCGGCGCGCTGGCGCTGGACACGCGCAGCGGGCGCGTCACGCTGAACGGCCAGCCAGTGGCGCTCACCAGCCACGAACACAAGGTGCTGGACTACCTGATGCACCGGCCTGGCGCCGTGGTCTCGCGCACCGAACTCACCGAACACATCTACGCGCAGGACTTCGACCGCGATTCCAACACGATTGAGGTGTTTGTGGGGCGCCTGCGCAAGAAGCTGCCACCCGAGCTGATTGAAACCGTGCGCGGCATGGGCTACCGGCTCGCGCCACCAAGCGGTGTACCCAGCTAAGCTTGGTGCATGAACCTGTTTGACCGCTGGGCGCTGTCGTGGCGCCATTCGTTGCGTTGGCGTTTGCTGGTGGCCACCCTGGCGGGTTTGGCGCTGGCGCTGCTGCTGGCGGGCATGGTGCTGAGCGGCCTGTTTCGGGCCCATGTGCTGAGCCAGTTTCAGACCACGCTGACGCAGCAACTGGATCAGCTGACCGCGCAGCTGGACATCGACGCGTCCGGCCAGCCCGCCATTGATGCGCGTGCGCTGTCCGATCCCCGTTGGCAAAAACCGTATTCCGGCCTGTATTGGCAGCTCGACCGGGTCAGCGCCGACGGACAGGCGCGCAGCGGCGTGCTGCGTTCGCGCTCGCTGTGGGACAGCAGCCTGACGCTCAGCACCGATGCGCTGGCCGATGGCGCCGTGCATGCGCACGAAGCCACAGGCCCACAGGGCGCGCCGGTGCTGATGCTGGAACGCACCGTGCGCCTGGGGGAACCCAGCGCAGCGCGCTGGCGCCTGATCGTGGCCGCCGACACGCAAGACAGCCTGCGGGCGGTGGCCGATTTCAAAGGCGTGCTCACGGCCTCGCTGCTGGTGCTGGGCACGCTGCTGGTGCTGGCAGCGCTGGCGCAGGTGGCAGTGGGGTTGTCGCCCTTGCGTGCGCTGCAAGACGCGCTGGGCCGGGTGCGTGAGGGCCAGGACGCGCGACTCAGCGGCGCGTTCCCCGCCGAGGTGCAGCCGCTCATTGACGACTTCAACGGCGTGCTCGACCGCAACGCCGAGGTGGTGGCCCGCGCCCGCACGCAGGCGGGCAACCTGGCCCATGCCATCAAGACGCCGCTGGCGGTGCTGGGGCAGGCGGCGGCGCAGTCGCTGCAAGTGCACCCCGAGCAGCCGCTGGCGCAGCTGGTGCAAGAGCAGGTGGACACCGCCCGCCGCCAGGTGGACTGGCACCTGGCCCGCTCGCGCGCTGCGGCCAGCCACCGGCTGCCGGGCCAGCGCACGCCGGTGGCCCCGGTGGCACAGGGCCTGGTGCGGGTGATGCAACGGGTGTATGCGGCGCGTGCCCTGGACATGGACAGCACCGAGCTGCCCGAGGCGCTGGCCTTTGCGGGCGAAGCGCAAGACCTGCAGGAGATGCTGGGCAATCTGCTGGACAACGCCTGCAAATGGGCGCGCAGCGCGGTGCGCGTGAGCGCCAGCGGCGCATCGGACAGGCTGCACGTGTCCGTGGAAGACGACGGCCCCGGCATTGGCGAGCAGGCCCGCACCGCCGCGCTGCAGCGGGGCCAGCGGCTGGACGAAAGCGTGCCCGGTTCCGGCCTGGGCCTGGCCATCGTGGACGAGCTGGCCCAGTTGTATGGCGGGCAGCTGAGCCTGGGCAAGTCGGCGCTGGGCGGGCTGCGGGCCGAGCTCAGCTTGCCCGCAACGGCGGTGTGAAGCCCTCGGCCTGGTGCGGCGCAGCGCAAGGCGCAAACACATCCAGGGCGGGTTGGTAAGCCTGGGTGGCCACATCCATCAAACCCAGCACGGAATGAAACAGGTGGTCGTGTGACAAGGCCTGGTCGGCCCGCGCGCGCAGACAACCCGAACGCACCCCCGTGCGCTGCTGCAACCCGGGCGACATCCACGTCACCATGGGCACATGGGTTTGCTGCTGCGGCGCAAAAGCGTAGGGCACACCGTGCAGGTACAGGCCGTTTTCGCCCAGCGACTCGCCGTGGTCCGACAGGTAGATCAGCCCGGTGTCGTTGGTGCCAGCGGTCGCGCGTTGCTGCAGCCAGTTCAGGGTCTGGTCCAGAAAATGGTCGGTGTAGGCGATCGTGTTGTCGTAGGCGTTGGTCAACTGGTCGGGCGCGCAGTCCGAGAGTGTGTTGCTGGCGCATTCGGGCTGAAACGGCTTGCGGCTGGCCGGTGTGCGCTTGAAATACGCGGGGCCGTGGCTGCCCATTTGGTGCATCACCAGCACCACGCCGCGCGCGCGGCGCTGCGGGTCGAGCGCGGCGATGCGTTCGTCCAGTCCGTCGAGCATCGCGACGTCGTAGCACTCCCCGCCCTCGCACAGACCGGGCAGGTTCAGCTCGCGCGTGCTGGCACTGGGCACGCGGGCGCACACACCTTTGCAACCCGACTGGTTGTCGAGCCACAGCACCGCCAGGCCGGCGCGTTGCAGCACATCCAGCAGGTTCTCGTGCACGCCGGTTTTGTCACCGCCTTGTGCGCGCGTGAGTGGCGAAAACATGCAGGGCACCGACACCTGCGTGTTCGTGCCGCACGAGCGCACCTGGCTGAAATTCACCAGATCGCCCTGGGCTTGCCAGCGCGCCAGCGCGGGCGTGGTGGCGCGGGCATCACCGCTGAGACCCCAGTTTTGCGCGCGCGCGGTTTCGCCTACCACCAGCACCAGCAGCGGCGGCAGAGCCTGCTGCTCATAGCTCGCTCCAAGCTGCGCGTCTTCGCCCACCGGCTGCAGGGCTTGCACTTGCCGCGGCAACTGGTCAGCGACCAGACGTGTGGCGGCGTACACGCTGTTGAGCGGGTTGACCATGTAGCGCAGGTCTTTGTGGTTGCGCATGAGCGAGGCCAGGCTCTGGTAGGTCAGCAACGCCACCAAAACGGCCACCAGCAGGCCCAGCGCCGCACCGCCTGCGTTGCGCCCGGTTTGCGCCAGCCAGTGGCGCGTGCGCAAAGGTCGGTGCCAAACCCACCACAACGGCACACCGGCCACCAGCAGCACCGTCAACAGCAGCGCGGGAGACAGCAGGTCGCTCACTTCACGCGCATCGGTTTGCAACACATTGGCCAGCATGGTGGGGTCGATCACGGCGCCGTATTGCAGCATGAAGTGGGTGTTGAAAGCCGCCACCAACACCAGCAGCGAAGCCACTGGTCGGTACACGCGAGACCAGACCATCAACGAGAGCAGGGCCACCGTGGCGCCCCACACCAGCAGCCCCAGACCACCCACCAACACCCAGGCCGACCACGCCGACCCACCGAGCGAGACCACCCGCTGCCACAGCGGCACATTGCCCGCCACCGCCAGCCAAAGTGCCAACGGCCACACGGCGCGCCAGGGTGTTTGGCCCGTGGCCGCGGGTACGCCAAACACGCCGCCAGCGCCGGGCAGCCGGGATAAAAAAGCTGAAAAAAACCACCACACGCCAGCACCTCGCAGGCCAGAACAGCCTGGCCCGGCCAGCTTAAAAAACCCAGGTTAAACCGGCCTTAAGGTCCGTTTTTTGATCGCACCCAAACCGTGTTTGGGGTGGAGGCCTTCAGCGCGGCCAGCGCAAGGTGAAGCGCGTGGTCATGGGCCGATCGCCCCCATCGCGCAGCAACTCGGCACCCAGTTGCTCGGCGATGCGCTCAACCAGTCGCAACCCCAGGCCCAGGCCGGCGGTGTCGGCCGGTGCCACGGGTTCTGCAGGTGGGTGCTGCGTTGCGAGGGTGTCCCGCTGTCCATCGTCGCTCACCGAGAGGCCCACGGCCTGCGTGGTCTGCCAGACCTCCACACACACCTGGGTGCCGGCGGGCGTGTGGCGCAAGGCGTTTTCCAGCAGGTTGCGCAAGGCCAGTTCCAGCAGCATGGGTTGGGCACGCACCTGCACCGGTGCCTCGGGTTGCACCAGCGAGAGTTCGTGTCCGGTCTCGTGGCCCATTTGCGCGTGCCGCGAAATCAGCTCGGCCGCCAGGGCGCCGAGTTCGATCGGTGCCGCCGCTTCGCCCACAAGCCCGGCCAAGCCGGTGCGCTGGGCGCGGGCCAGGTCCAGCAGCTGGGTCAGGATGCGCCCTGCGCGCAGCGCCTCTTGCTCTAGGTGGGCCAGCTGCTCGGGCGAAGGATTCCCCTGCGCAGCCCGCGCCTGCAGCGCGATGGACGCGAGCGGCGTGCGCAGCTCATGGGCCACGTCAGACGCAAACGCGCGCTCGCGTTGCGCCCGGGTCTGCAGCGTGTCCACCAGCGTGTTGATGGCCTGTACGGTGCTGGAAAACTCGCGAAACCGGTGCTGGTCCCCCAGCCGCTGGCCCGCAAACGCATCGAGTTCTGCCACCTCTTTGGACAAGCGGTCCAGCGGGCGCAAACCGCGCCGAATGGTCCACCACAAACCCAGCGCCACCAGCGGCAACACCAGCAGGGCGGGGCGCGCCACGTGTTCGGCCACATCACCGCCCAGGTCCACCCGCTGGCCCATGTTCATCAGCACGGCCACGCGCCGGCGGGGCGCGCCGGCTGCCAGGGTCGCGGCCTCGGCTTCCACCACCACCATGCGCCAGGGGCCGCTGCCCATCACGCCCTCGTAATGCTGCACGGACGCACCTGGCGCGGGCGCAGCGCTCAGGCCCAGCCCTGCGGCCAGGCGGTGCGTGTCGGTCACCACCCGGTCGCCTTGCCATTCGATCACCGCCACGTCCTGCACGTAGCTGCGCAAACCCTGACGCGCCAGCGGCTCGCTCAGCGCGCCCACCTCGGTGGGCGACACGGCCAGCCACAGACGGGCCACGCCCACCATGTGGCCGTCGCTCAGCTCCTCGGTTTCGTGGTGCCCGGTGTACCAGGCCACCACCATCAGGGTCAGCCAGACCAGCGTGAGCGCACTCAGCGTCCAGCTCCAGAGGTGGCGCCACAGCAGCTTCTGGCGTGGGCGGGCGGTGGTGGCGGACCTCATGGCGGGGGCGCCGGCGCATCGGCTTCGCGCGGAATGAAGTAGCCCACGCCCCGCACCGTCTTGATCAGCGATTCGCCGAGCTTGCGGCGCAGGTGGTGCACATGCACCTCAATCGCGTTGCTCTCCAGTTCCTCGCCAAAGCCATACATCGCCGACTCCAGCCGCGATTTGGACAGCACCTGCGGGCGCGCCTGCAGCAGCGTAAGCAAGAGCGCAAACTCTTTGACGCCCAGCGCCACCGGTGCACCGCCGCGCTGCACCGTGTGGGCAGCGGGGTCGAGCACCAGGTCGCCGTGTTCGATCACCGGCTTGCTGCGCCCACTGGCACGGCGCAGCATGGCACGCAGGCGCGCCAGCAGCTCGTTGGCATCAAACGGTTTGACGATGTAGTCGTCGGCACCGCCGTCCAGTCCGCTGATGCGGTCGCTGACGCCGTCGCGCGCGGTCATGATCAGCACCGGCATGTCGGCATGCGGCAAGTGCTCGCGCCCAGCGGGCCGCTCGGCCTGGCGGCGCAGCCGCACCAGCAGGTCCAGCCCGTCGCCATCGGGCAGGCCCAGGTCCAGCAGCATCACGTCAAACGGTTCCACCGACAACGCCGCCCAGGCCGCCTGCAACGTGCCACACACGTCCACCGCGTAACCCGCGTGGCGCAGCGAGGCCGCCAGCCCGCTGGCAATACCGGGATCGTCTTCCACCACCAAAGCGCGCATGTCGGGAACAGGCCCAGGGCCCGCAGAGCAAAGAAGCGTCATTATCCGGCGCCGTCTTAAGCGTGCCTTAACCCGGCCGCCGCACTCTGCCGGCCATGCCGCCAACAACCGCCATGCAACCACAGTCCCTCGCCTACCCGGCGCCACCCATCGCCATGGGCCTGATGCTGGTGGTGGCGCTCACCGTGCTGTGGGACATGGGCTCTGGCGACCTGACCGTGATGCGGTGGATCGGAACACCGCAGGGTTTTCCGCTGCGCAGCGACTGGCTGCTTCAAGCCGTTCTGCACGACACGCTGAGACAAGCCTGCACCGTGCTATGGGGGCTGTTGGGCGCATGGGCGCTGTGGCCCACCGCATGGACACCCCGCCGCTCGCCGGCCTTTGCCCTGCCGCGCAGCGAACGCCTGTGGGTGCTGGCCCTGGTGAGCGCTTCTCTGCTGGCGGTGAGCCTTATCAAGCTGCGCAGCCAGACCAGTTGCCCCTGGGATCTGGACATGTTTGGTGGCCAGGCCCGCCATGTGTCGCACTGGCATTGGGCGCAGGCCGACGGTGGGCCCGGGCGCTGTTTTCCGGGTGGCCATGCGTCCAGCGGCATGGGGTTTTTGGCGCTATGCCTGCCGTGGCTGCTGCCCCCACCGGGCGCGGTGCAAACCCTGCGCGGCGCCCACTACCCCAGCCACACGATGTGGACACTGGTGATCTGCGGAGCCGTGTCGCTGCTGGGCTGGCTCGTGGCACGCCAGCACATCGCTGGAGCAGGCGGGCAAAACCGTTCAGCCGTTCGTGTTTAAGGGCTGCTTAATGTGGCCCCCCAACACTCGGGCTTTTTCCATGGGGCCGCCAGCGCTCCGTGACGCTGCCAATACCCACATGCCTTTACCCACTGCCCACACCAGAACGCGCACCAGAGCGCGCACCGCCCGCTTTCAAGCCGACAGCCTCACCCTGCTCAAGCCGCTGTTGCTGCCCATGGCGGCCATGCTGGCGGTGCTGTGGCTGTCTCGGCTGGGGCTGGCGCTGTGGCAGTCCCAGCGCATCGACGACACCGCCGCCTGGTCCCATGTGGTGCTGCAAGGCCTGCGGTTTGACGGCGTGCTGCTGGGGCTGATGTGGGTGCTGCCCGCGACACTCACACCCTGGATGGCGCTGGGCCAGGCCAGTTGGCGCCCCTGGCGGGCGGTCTTGCGTGTGTATGGACTCGTCGGCCTGGTGTTCGTGGCCTTCATGGAACTGTCCACCCCGGCCTTCATCGCGCAATACGACAGCCGCCCCAACTACCTGTTTGTGGAGTACCTGGGTTACGCCAAAGAAGTGGGCGGTACGCTGCTCAAAGACCATTGGCCCCACCTGCTGGCCACCGCCGTGCTGCTGCCCACGCTGACCGCGCTGTACTGGCGCCTGACCCACACCGGGCCAACCACCCAGTCGGTCCGCCTGCGCCATGCGCTGCCCTGGTCGCTGTTGCTGCTGGCACTGCTGGCGCTGAGCGCGCGCGGTGCGGTGGGTCACCGTCCGGCCAACCCCTCTTCAGCGGCGGTCACGGCCGACCACCTGGTGAACGAACTGCCGCTGAGCTCGGCCTACACGCTGCTGTTTGCGGTGCACCTGTCGCGCAAGTCTGAGGACGGCGGCATCACCTACGCCCGGCTGCCGCGCGAGCGGGTGATCGAGCTGGTGCGCCAGGAAACCGGTCAACCCGCCAGCGCATTCACCCAGGCGGACGTGCCCCTGCGCCACCACCAGATCAGCCCACACCCACGCCAGCGCCCCCTCAACCTGGTGATCGTGCTCGAAGAAAGTCTGGGTGCTGAATTTGTGGGGCGCCTGGGCGGCTTGCCGATCACGCCCAACCTGGACCGCCTGGCGGATGAGGGCCTGTGGTTCGAGCAGCTCTACGCCACCGGCACCCGCTCGGTGCGGGGCATTGAAGCGGTGGTGGCGGGCTACCCACCCACCTCAGCGGTCAGCACGGTGAAGCTGGCCAAGTCGCAACGCGACTTCTTCACGCTGGCCAGCTTCCTGAAAAACAAGGGCTACGAATCGACCTTCTTTTACGGCGGCGAGTCCCACTTCGACAACATGCGCGGCTTCTTCATGGGCAACGGGTTTGACCGCGTCATCGAGCAAAAAGACTTTGGCCCTGAAGCTTTCGTGGGCACCTGGGGCGCATCAGACGGCGACGTGATGGACATGGCCCACCGCCACTTCAGCGCACAGCCCGCAGACAAGCCGTTTTTCGGCCTCATCTTCACCTCGTCCAACCACGCGCCATTCGAATTTCCGGACGGCCAAATCACGCTCTACGACCAGCCCAAGTCCACCGTGAACAACGCGGTGAAATACGCCGACCACGCACTGGGCCGGTTCATCGAACAGGCCAAGGCCGCGCCCTACTGGAACAACACGGTGTTCCTGATCGTGGCCGACCACAACTCACGTGTCTACGGCCCGTCGCTGCTACCGGTAGAGCGCTTTCATATTCCCGGTTTGATCCTGGGTGGCACCATCAAAGCAGCCCGCCACATCGAGCCGGTGGCCAGCCAGATCGACCTGGCGCCCACCCTCATTTCCCTGATGGGATTGAGCGGTGAACACCCGCTGATCGGCCGCGATCTGAGCCTGCCTGCTGCGCCCAACGCACCCGGCCGGGCCATCATGCAGTTCGACAAAATCCAGGCCTACATGGAAGGCCCGCAGGTGGTGCTGCTGCAACCCGACCAGGCACCCCGCCTGATGCGCTACGCCAATGGGCGGCTGCAGCCCGATGCGGGCAGCAACCCGGCACTGCTGGAAAAAGCGGTGGCTCATGCGCTGTACGCCCAGATGGCCTACCGGGAACAACTGCACCGCTGAACCCTACCAGCCCAGCCCAATCTTCAGCGGCAAATACACCACCATGCCCGCCACGATGGTGCCCAGCACGCCGCGCTGCCAGGCAAACCAGCACAGCCCGGCCACCACCGCAAACAAGCGGGCGTCTTGCCAGGTCTGGATCAGCTCGCCCTGGGTCATCACGATCTCAGGCACCACCACCGCAGACAGCGCCGCGATGGGTGCGTACTGCAGGCCGCGTTGAGCCCAGCCGGGCAGCGTCCAGGGTTTGCTGGACATGAAGAAATACCCGCGGGTGACCACGGTGATGACGCCGAGCGCCAGGATGGTGAGCAGGGTCCAGGGATCGACATCAAACATGGCTGGCTCCCCCCGGTGGGTGGCTCCGGGGCATTTTTTCCAGCACCAGACAGATGGCCACGGCGCTGGCAATGGCCACCAGAATGTTGAGCTTGAGCGGCAAGGCAAAAGCGACCACCGCCGCCGCGCCCGCCACGCCCGCCGACACCATGCGCAGCTTGGAACTGGCCAGCGAGCTCAGCACACCCAACAGAGCCAGAATGCCCGCAAAGCCCAGGCCCCACTCGGTGGGAATGGCGTTGGCCAGCGCAATGCCCACCAGGCTGGCCATCATCCAGGCGATGTAGTTCACCGCGCAATTGCCCATGAGGTAAGCCTGTTGGCGGGCCAGCTCGTCCGGCGTGTGGCCCGGCTTGGGGAAGCGGCGGGCAAAAAACACGTAGCTCAGGTCACCGGTGACGTAGCCCGACACCATGCGCTGCCAGCGCGGCAGGTGCATCATGTAAGGCCGCAGGTGGGCTGAAAACACCACAAAACGCAGGTTGACGCAAAACGCAGCGGCCAGAATCACCCACAGCGGCGCGCCTGCCGCGATCATGGGCACGGCAGCCAGCTGCGCGCTGCCGGCGTAGACGATCAGCGTCATCAACACCGCCTCCAGCACCGACAAACCCGACTTGACCATGGCGACGCCGGTCATCAGGCCCCAGGCGGCAATGCCCATGGCCACGGTGGCCTGGTCGCGCACGCCTTCCCAAAATTCCGCTTGTCGGCGGTGTTCAGCCAGAAAGAACATCAGGCAGCAGCTTTCTGCGCCGGCGCGCTGTCCAGCACCTGACCCGGCGCGATCACAAAGCCACGCAGAAAGTCGGCGACGGGCAAGCGCTTGCCGCCGGCGCGCTGCAGCTCGGTGAGCACCAGCACGCCATCACCCGTCTGCACCCGAATGCCGTCGGCCGCCACAGCAAGCACCACCCCGGGCAAAGCCCCGGGTTGGGCGGCATCAGAGGGTTCGGCATCGGCCATCCACACCTTGACCGCTTCGCCCGCCAGCGCCGTGGCAGCGCCTGGAAAGGGGTTGAACGCACGCACCCTCCGGGCGATCACAGCGGCGGGCAACCGCCAGTCGATGGCGGCCTCGGCCTTGTCGATTTTGTGGGCGTAGGTCACGCCTTCAGGAGGCTGCTTCACCGGCTTGAGGCCTCCGCAGGCCGCCAGCTCCAGGGCCTCCACCATCAGCCGCCCGCCCAAGGTGGCCAGGCGGTCATGCAGCTGCCCGGTGGTGTCGGTGGTGGCGATCGGCAGGCGCTCCACCAGCAGCATGTCGCCGGTATCCAGCCCGGCGTCCATCTGCATGATGGTGACGCCGCTTTGCACGTCACCGGCCTCGATGGCGCGGTGAATGGGCGCAGCACCCCGCCAGCGCGGCAACAGCGACGCATGGATGTTGAAGCACCCCAGACGCGGCGCGTCGAGCACCCACTGCGGCAAGATCAGCCCGTAGGCCGCCACCACCATGGCATCGGCCTGGGCTGCGGCAATCGTGTCTCGTGCAGCGGCAGCTTCGTCGGGGTATTTGCCGTCCAGCCGCAGGCTGTGCGGCTGCGCTACCGGTATCTGGTGGTCCAGCGCAAACTGCTTCACCGGCGAGGCCTGCAGCTTCATGCCGCGGCCTGCTGGCCGGTCCGGCTGGGTCAGCACCAGGGCGACGTCAAAACCGGCGGCGTGCAAGCGCTCCAGTGCCACGCGGGCAAATTCGGGCGTGCCCGCAAAGATGATTTTCATGGGTCTTATTTGAACAAAATTCCCCGCGCCTCACGCGCGGGATAAGGCCGGTCTACCGCTCAGCCTCTCAGTGGTCCAGGTCCGCGGAATCGTCGGGCAGGGGTTCATCGGTGAACATCAGCCGCCGCACCACGCCCGCCGGGTCCAGGTGCACGTGCGCCTGGCGCGACCAACCGTTTTCCAGGAACCGATAGGTCCAGATGTCGCCATCGAAAAGGGCCACCCGCTCCACCAGGGCCGGTGGCCCGAACTGTTGCTGTACCTCGCGTCGCGTCCAGGTGTCGATGCCGATGCGGTGAAACCAGGCCAGGTCCATCACCTGGTCCACCTGGCGCAAGCGGCCGTCGGCATCCAGCGTCAGGTTGTACACCTGCTGCCCGGCCGGCTGGCGCGAATACTGGAGCTGCGTGCCGTCAGCCAGCGCAACCACCGCCGTGGGCTGGCCGAGGCGGGTTTCAATGTCGCTTCGCGGCGTGCCTTGCGCCAAGCGCTCCGGCATGCCTGTGCACCCGGCCAGCGCCAGCAACCCGGCCCACACCCAAGCGCGAGGACCCCACCGCAAGCCGGGTTTCACGAACGCATCGCCTCGCGCTGGGCTTTCGCCAGTTTGGACTTGATGCGCCCTTGCTTGAGCGAAGACAGGTATTCCACAAACACCTTGCCCATCAGGTGGTCCATTTCGTGCTGAATGCACACCGCCAGCATGCCCTCGGCCTCAATCACCCGGGCTTTGCCCTCTGCGTCCATCGCGCGCACGCGAACCGCCAGCGAACGCTCAACGCCGTCGTAAATCCCCGGCACCGACAAGCAGCCCTCTTCGCCCTTGCGCTTTTCCGGGCTGGCCCATTCAATTTCAGGGTTGATCAACACCATGGGCTGGTTGCGCTCTTCGCTGACGTCGATCACCACCAGGCGCTCATGCACATTCACCTGCGTGGCCGCCAGGCCAATGCCGCTGGCGTCGTACATGGTGGAAAACATGCGGTCAATCAGGCCGCGGATACGGTCGTCCACCGCGGCCACCGGGCGGGCCACGGTGTGCAGGCGGGGGTCCGGGTAACACAAAATTTCGAGCAGGGTGGACGTGTTCATGGTCAAAGTAGCCACAGAAGAATCAAATAAGTGGGGGCAGCCCGACGGTCCTAAAGAGGCGCCGCAGTGACAAGCTTGCCCGTTTGTCGCTATTTTCGCCACTTTTGTCCACGGCTGTGGTTGCGCCTCCCCGTATACATTGCCTAATCAATGGCTTGGGCGCAAAATCAAATGCAAATTGTCAAGAAAAAGCTGCGCTGCAATCCCGCCTCTGACCGCTGCGGTCTGGGGTTCCCGAAACCAGCCATGCCTGCCCCAGGGGCCCCTACATGCCATTGAAGACCTGCAAGTCCACCGCTTCTTTCCCGCTGCGTCCGCTGGCTTGCGCCGGCGCATTGCTTGCTGTGCTAGCAGCCGGCAACGCCAGCGCACAAAACTTCCCCATCACCGCTGAACAGCGCGCCACGGCGGGCCAAGTGGCGCAGGCCGGCGTTGCGTTGTCAGAACTGGCGCCCAACGCACCCGACAGCTACACCGTGAAACGCGGCGACACGCTGTGGGCCATTTCCGGCCTGTTCCTGAAAAGCCCGTGGCGCTGGCCCGAGCTGTGGGGCATGAACCTGCAAGACATTCGCAACCCGCACCTGATCTTTCCCGGCCAGGTGCTTTACCTGGACAAATCCAACGGCCGCGCCCGCCTGAGCACCCGCCCACCGGGCGCCAGCGGCGGCGACCCAGACACCGTGCGCGTGTCACCGCGTACCCGCTTTGAGAGCCTCGGCGACGCCGGCATCCCGCCCATTTCCCTGCAAGCCATTGAAGCGTTTCTGACCGAACCGATGATCGTGGACGAAGCCACCTTTGCGCGCGCGCCGCGCATTGTGGCCACGCAGGAAACCCGCGTTCTGCTCAGCCGCGGTGACCGTGCCTACGCTCGTGGTCAGTACAGCTCTGGCGCAGCCGGTGAGGCGCTCACCGACAGCCCGGGCAAGTCCCGCGATTTCCGCGTGTTCCGCAATGCCGTGCCACTGAAAGATCCCACCACCGGTGAGATCCTGGGCTTCGAAGCGCAGTACGTCGGCAAGGCGCTGCTGGAACGCGGCGAAAGCACCCGCGAAGTCACCGACGCCAAGGGCAAAGTACAAACCGAACTGGTGCCCGCCACCATCGACATCGTGGTGGCCAAAGAAGAAATGCGTGTGGGAGACCGGTTGCTGCCGGAGCCGCCCCGCGAACTGCCGAATTACGTGCCCAGTGCGCCCACCAGCGCCCAGGCGGGGCAAATCGTTTCGGTGTACGGCAACGCCGTGACCTTTGCAGCTCAAAATCAGGTCGTGGCCATCAACCGGGGTACAGCCCACGGCCTGGAGCGCGGCCACGTGCTGGCGCTGCAGCGCGAAAGCCATCTTGTGACCGACAAGACCGACGACGCACGTCCTCAGATGCGTCTGCCCGGCGAGCGCAACGGCTTGATGATGGTGTTCCGCACTTTTGACAAAGTGTCTTACGCACTGGTGCTTCAAATCACCGACGGTGTCAAAGTCGGCGACCGTTTCACCAACCCCTGATCGCAGCCGCTGTATTTGCCCATGGCCAGCGACGAACTTGCCAGCTGGCTCCGGTTGCTGCTCACGCCCGGCGTGGGCAACGAGTCCGCCCGCAAATTGCTGGCCACTTTTGGCCTGCCTGAAGACGTTTTCAGGCAAAGCCCGCCCGCACTGAGGGCGGTCGTGGGTCCCAAACCGGCGCTGGCCCTGCTGAGCCCCCCGGACGACCTGGACGCATCGGTGGACCGCCTGGTGTCCTGGCTGGCCGCGGCGCCTGACCGACACGTGCTCACCTTGGGCGACGCCCGCTTTCCCCCCGAGCTGCTGCAAATGGCCGACCCACCATTGATGCTCTATGTGATGGGGCAGCTGGAGGCGCTGCATCACCCGCGCAGGCTGGCCATCGTGGGCAGCCGCAACCCCACCCCGCAAGGTGAAGCCAATGCCCGGCAATTCGCCCGTGCGCTTGGCGAGGCCGGCGTGTGCGTGGTGTCGGGGCTGGCACTGGGCATTGACGGCGCAGCCCACGAAGGCTCGCTTGACGCAGATGCTCCCACCATCGCGGTGGTGGGCACCGGCCTGGACCGCGTGTACCCCAAACGCCATCTATCACTGGCCCACCGCATCGTGGTGCGCGGCGCCATCGTGAGCGAATACGCCCTGGGCACACCGCCACTGCCCGCCAATTTTCCTCAACGCAACCGCATCATCGCCGGGCTGTCGCAGGGCACGCTGGTGGTGGAAGCTGCGGTGCAGTCGGGTTCATTGATCACCGCGCGGCTGGCGGCCGAACAGGGCCGTGACGTGTTCGCCATTCCAGGCTCCATCCATGCGCCGCAGTCCCGGGGCTGCCACGCCCTGATACGTCAGGGCGCCAAGTTGGTGGAGTCGGCTCAAGACATTCTGGAAGACCTGCGTATCACGGTTGCACCGGCGGGCGCGAGCGCAGACCGGGGTTCAGCAGACGCAGCCACAGACCAACCCACAGAGCCCGACCCCCTGCTCGACGCCATGGGCTTCGACCCCGTGAGCCTCGATGCCCTGCAAGCACGCACGGGCCTGGACACCGCCACCCTGCAGGCGCGTTTGCTGGAGCTGGAACTCGATGGCCGGGTGAGCCGCATGCCCGGTGGCCTGCTGCAACGACTCGGCCAAGGCTGATCAAGATCGGGCCACAACTGGGGCATCCCGGACGAAGGGCCCCACCAGGGATGCGGTGTAACCGGCTCACCGTGCCACTTGCAGGTCCCCTTCAAGGGGTCGCGCGCAGCGTGGCGGGGGTCAGCCCAAAAGTCGTTCGGGGTTGGCGTCGAGTTTGGCCAGCGCGTCGCGCGTGGCGCGCACGGTCAGCGCTTCCTCTTCGCTCGGCACCAGCAAGCCGGCCTGCAAGTAGGACGCCACGCGGTTGGCCTGGATCAGGAAGCACCGCCCCGTGTTGGACACAAACATGAGAGCTGGCCGCGGTCGCTGCGCCAGGCAAACTGCACGCTGTTGAGCTTTCCGTTGTGGTCCAGACCAAACCACGAACCAATCTGTAGCTCCACAGCCCAGGCGCGCATGGCCTCGTTGGGCTGGCTGCCGCCTTGGTTGATCACCTCGATGTTGCTGGCGTCCACGCCCGTGATCATCTCGATGCTGTCGTTGTCCAGGTCCAGATCGCCCACACCGCTCTCCGGCAGGTAGTCTTCCAGATGGGCCAGGCGCTCTGACAAATTGTCCAGGCTCTCTTGCGATATCGCTTCGGTGCGCGACATGAAGGCATCGGCCAGCGTGTCGCTGACCGACTTGATGTGCTGGTCTTGCATGCCTGGCGGGTAGCCCAGCAAACCCATGCCCTGGCGCAAGCGCTGCAGCAAGCCCGGCAACTGCTGGATCACCCGCGCACGGTCGTTGCGGTTGGGCTTGGCGCTGGCCGCCCACAGCAAATCCGACGCGACCTGCTTCAGCGAGCCGGTTTCCTCGTGCTTCAGCCCGTACTTGACGCTGGCCACCGCCAGCACATCGACCCAGACTTTGAACAGAAAATCCCGCACCTCGTCGCGCACAGGCATGTCGTTGAGCAACTTGCGCAGCTCGATGGTGTATTGAACCGACAGCGTTTCCTTTTGCTCAACCTGCTGCGCCACCGTCACAAACCGGCTGGCGCTGCCCTGTTCGCTGAGGTAGGTCGACAAAAATTTCTGGAATTCGTCAAACACCAGCTGAAACACGCGCCGGCCGGTCTCGGGGTATTGCTCGATCACCTGCACCACGCGCTTGATTTCAGCTTCCAGTGCGGCCGAACTCACGTTGGACTCGAAGCCCAGCACGCAGGAACCCATGCGGTCAATCAGGCGCCGCGCTGGGTGCTGCAAGGCACTGAAAAACTCGGGCTCGGCCAGCGCAACCCGCAACACCGGGATCTGCAGCCGGGCGAACCACACCCGAACGCTGGGCGGAATGCGCTCCTCGGCCAGAATGCTCTGAAACATCAGGGCCACCACCTCGATCGTGGCCTTCTCGGTCGGCGTGGAAGCGGCCTGTTTGAGTTCAGCCGTGCGCTCGCGCAACGCGGAGGCGGCCCGGTCGACGTGCGAGGCGTCGACATACACCACCCCGGCACCCGACCCACCAGACAGAGAAAATCCGGCATCGGTACGAACCACCGCCATCGATTGCTGCATGGCTTGCTGCAGCGCCGGCGAGGGCGGCAACAATTGCGTGGCTTCAAAGTCACCGCCGACCTTCTCCATCAGCATGCGCTTGAGACGACCGACCACACCCTGAGCGCGCATGCGCGCACGGGCCAGCGGCGTCGAGCTGGTCAAAAGCCGGGTTTCGTCGTTCACACCCATGACCGATGACGCCATGCCACCGTGGCCCTGCCCAAAGCCAGCTCGCGAACCACCGGCAGACCCACCTTCGGAGCCGCCCGAACCCGAACCCGAACCCGAACCCGAACCTGAACCTGAACCTGAACCTGAACCTGAACCTGAACCTGAACCTGAACCTGAACCTGAACTTGAACCTGAACCTGAACTTGAACCTGAACCTGAACTTGTCTGACCTGGTTTGAGATCGGCAGCCCGGCCCGTCTGGGTGCCTGGCGTGCGCTTGACCAAAGCCTGCAGGTCAATTTCCTTCATGACGCCGCTGGACACCAGAAACTCATTGGCGGCTTTGTAAGCCCCCAGCATTTTGTTGGCCAGCACGGGCGCCAAAGCATCCTGGATCAGTGGCCAGGCTTCACGGGGAATTTGTGCATCCAGCCATTGATCGACCAAGATGCGCGCCATCACGTCAGGCAGCAACACGTCACCCCGCGGCAGCTCTTGGCGCTTTTCCAGGTGCTGCACGCGCAAGCGCAATTCATTGAGTTCGGTGGACGCCGCGTCGAGCACCCGCATGGCCAGGCGAGACGCCATGATCTGGTCGTCGATAGCGCCCTCGGCCACCAGTTCGAGCCGGCCGGGCATGCTCAAGGTGCTGTTGCCGCTGGTGGAGAAACGGGGCAGCAGAGTGCGCTGCAATGCTTTGCGGCTCTGGTTGAGCCACGTGGTCTGGTTTTTCTGAAAGGCGGTCCAGGCATCTCGGCGTATCTGCATGTCACGCGCTGGCCCAGCCTGGTCCAGGATGGCTGTCAACCGCGTGTCGCACGCCTTGATCAACTCGGGAAGCGCACGGCCCACGTGAACCACGAAGAGTTCACGCGCCTGTTTGGCCAGAGAGGAAACGTGCTGATCGGGTGACGCCACAATGGACTCAGTATGACACGAAAGAACCTGATTTTAGGGATACCCGGGCCGGTACCCGATGCCATCAGCCCTGATATTTGGCTTCACACCATAGCGCCGGCGTTCGGGTCGTCTGGGTCGCCTTCTTCTTTCTTGGTGCCACCTTTGATGAGGTCTTCGCGCTTGATGCCCAGCCACATGGCAATGGCCGCTGCAACAAAAACCGACGAGTAAATACCAAACAGAATGCCAATCGTCAGAGCCAACGCAAAGTAATACAAGGTTGGCCCGCCAAACAGCAGCATCGACAACACCATGATCTGCGTGGAGCCGTGTGTGATGATGGTACGGCTGATGGTGGACGTGATCGCGTAGTCAATGATCTCGGGCGTGGTCTTCTTGCGGTAGCGGCGAAAACTCTCACGAATCCGATCAAAAATCACCACAGATTCGTTGACCGAGTAGCCCAGCACCGCCAGCACGGCGGCCAACACGGCAAGTGAGAACTCCCACTGGAAGAAAGCAAAGAAGCCCAGAATGATCACCACGTCGTGCAGGTTGGCGATGATGGCCGAGACGGCGTACTTCCACTCAAACCGCATCGCCAGATAAATCATGATGCCGACGATCACCATACCCAGGGCTTTGAGACCGTCCTCGACCAGCTCGCGCCCCACCTGAGGACCCACGAACTCGGTGCGGCGCAACTCTACTGCTGGGTTTTGCGCTTTCAGCGCCGCCAGCACCACCTCGCTTTGCTGCCCGGACGACTTGCCCGCCTGCACCGGCAACCGCAGCAGCACGTCGCGCGAGGTGCCAAAGTTTTGCACCGGCACCTCGGCGTAGCCCAAGGACTCGACCACCTGGCGCACAGCCGCCAGGTCGGCCGGTTGTTCGTAGGCCACTTCCATGACCGTGCCCCCGGTGAACTCGACCGACAGGTTGAGCCCGCGCGTGACCAGAAAGATAACGGCAGCAATGAAGGTGATGGTGGAGATCGCGTTCAGCACAATGGCGTGCTTCATGAACGGGATGTCTTTGCGGATGCGAAAGAGTTCCATGGCGTTTCCTTCAGTCGGCCTTGGCCACGGTGGTGTTGGTTTCCGGACGCCAGATCGTTCCGATCGACACCGACTTGAGTTTCTTCTGCCGGCCGTACCAGAAGTTGACCACGCCGCGCGAGAAGAACACCGACGAGAACATGCTGGTGAGAATGCCGATGCAGTGCACCACAGCGAAGCCACGTACCGGGCCAGAGCCAAACGCCAGCAGGGCTACACCCGCAATCAGGGTTGTGATGTTGGAGTCCAGAATGGTGCCCCACGCCTGGTCGTAACCGGCGTTGATGGCTGACTGCGGCGATGCACCGTTGCGTAGCTCTTCGCGCACGCGCTCGTTGATCAACACGTTGGAGTCAATCGCCATGCCCAGCGCCAGCGCCATGGCTGCAATGCCGGGCAGGGTGAGCGTGGCCTGCAGCATGGACAGCACCGCCACCAGCAGCACCAGGTTAAAGGCGAGCGATAGACTGGAAAACACGCCAAACAGCATGTAGTACACACACATGAACAGCACGATGACGGCAAAGCCCCAGATCACGCTGTTGAAGCCTTTGGCAATGTTTTCAGCGCCCAGGCTGGGGCCAATGGTGCGCTCTTCAATGATTTCCATGGGCGCGGCCAGCGAGCCGGCGCGCAGCAGCAGCGCGGTGTCGCTGGCTTCTGTGGTGGTCATGGCGCCAGAAATTTGCACCCGGCCACCCCCAATTTCGGTGCGAATCACCGGCGCGGTGACCACTTCACCCCGGCCTTTTTCAAACAGGATGATGGCCATGCGCTTGCCCACGTTCTCGCGGGTCACGTCACGGAAGATGCGTGAGCCTTTGGCATCCAGCGTCAGGTGCACAGCGGCTTCCTGGCTCTGGCTGTCAAAGCCGGCCTGGGCGTCGGTGAGGTTTTCACCGGTCAGCAACACCTCCCGCTTGACGATGACGGCACGGCCGTCGCGCTCGGGGTAGCGTTCTGAGCCAAACGGCACGGCGCCCGTGCCCCGCTCGGCGGCCTGCCCCTCGGCGCTTTCGTCCACCAAACGCACTTCCAGCGTGGCGGTGCGACCCAGAATGTCTTTGGCCTTGGCGGTGTCTTGCACGCCTGGCAGCTGCACCACGATGCGGTCAATACCTTGCTGCTGGATCACCGGTTCGGCCACGCCGAGCTCGTTGATCCGGTTGTGCAAGGTGGTGATGTTTTGCTTCAGCGCCTGGTCCTGCACGCGACGTGCAGCCTCCGGGCGGATGGAGGCGATCAGACGGTATTCGGTGCCTTCAGGCGTTTCGGCGGACTCCAGATCAGCGAACTGGTCTTGAATCACCGCGCGGACGGCTTCCAGCGTCTGGGCGTCGCGGGCACGCACCTCAATGGTCTGCCCGTTGCGGCTAACGCCGCCATGGCGCACGCTTTTTTCACGCAGGGCTGTGCGCAGGTCGCCGGCAAGCACATCGGCGCGGCGCTGCAGCGCTGCGGGCATATCCACCTGCAACATAAAGTGGACGCCACCGCGC
This sequence comes from Hydrogenophaga sp. LT287, assembly GCF_055702805.1. NCBI lineage: Bacteria > Pseudomonadati > Pseudomonadota > Betaproteobacteria > Burkholderiales > Comamonadaceae > Hydrogenophaga > Hydrogenophaga sp. LT287. The sequence continues at coordinate 70,540 of NZ_JBVPZC010000007.1, forward strand.
AGGTCCAGGCCCAGGTACATGGGTGACGCGCCCAAGCTGGCCAGCCAAGCCGGTGTGCGGGGCACCAGATTGAGCGCCACCACGTAGTTGGGAGCGGTCGCGTCGGGGTTGAGGGCACGCTCCAGCGCGTCACGCGCTTTGATCTGGTCGTCGGTGGTGTCAAACCGGGCCTTGACCGAGTTGCCCTCGAACTGGATCAGCGAGGCACTGACACCCTGCTCTGTGAGCGCCTGCTCCACGCGGGTAACCGTGGTGGTGTCGATGCGCACCGATGCGCGCCCTGCCGACACCTGCACCGCCGGTGACTCACCAAACAAATTGGGCAGGGCATACAAAGCCCCGATCACCAGCGCAACCGCGATGATCAGGTACTTCCAGAGCGGATAACGGTTCATGGGCGAGCAACCAAGAGGCTAGAGGGGAAGTTTTCCGAGCGTGCGGCAGAACCGGCTTTGCCGGGCCGCACGCGCCGCCCCCTTGTGGGGGTGACGCGCCGCAAGGCGCGGCGCGGGGGTGATCCAGTTACTTGATGGTGCCTTTGGGCAACACCTGCACCACAGCAGTACGCTGCATCTGGACTTCGACGCCGTCGGCAAGTTCCACGCCCACGTAGATTTCGCCCACTTTGGACACTTTGCCCAGAAAACCGCCGGCTGTGACCACTTCATCGCCTTTGGCGATGGCCTCGACCATGGCCTTGTGTTCTTTTTGCCGCTTCATCTGCGGGCGAATCATCACGAAATACAGCACCACAAACATCAACACCAGCGGCAGCAGGCCCATGATAGTGGACTGGGTATCGCCACCAGCGGCGGCCTGGGCGTAAGCAGAAGAAATGAACACGGAGGTCTCCAACAGGTTCGGGGTCACAAAAGCGCCAGATCACCAACGGGCGCCCACAGGGAACCCCGGTCACGCTGGACTCAACCTGCCATTGTATGCGTCGGGTGGGCGCACACCCACAAGCGCGCCCACCGAGCCCCTAACCCTTTCAGGCTACCCGAGCCACGGGCAGCGCAACCGGTGGCTGCCGCCACTGGGCCAGCAAAGCGGCCTGGCGGCTGCGTGCTGCGGCCAGATGGCGCTCTTTCACATGGCCAAAGCCTTTGATCTGCTCAGGAATGCGCGCCAGGTCCACCGCCAGCGGGTGGTTGCCTGCGTTCAAGGGGGCCAGCAAGCTGTCCACCAAGGCGCGGTATTCACCGATCAGGGCGCGCTCGGTGCGGCGCTCTTCGGTGCGGCCAAACACGTCCAGCGCGGTACCCCGCAGGCCTTTCAGGCGGGCCAGCAGGCGAAAGGCGGTGAACATGAAGGGGCCAAACGGTTGCTTCACCAGTTCGCCACGCGCATTTTTCTTGGCAATCAGCGGCGGCGCCAGGTGCACATGGAGTTTGAAGTCGCCTTCAAACTGGCTGGCAATGCGCGCATGGAAGGCCGTGTCGCTGTGCAAGCGTGCCACCTCGTACTCGTCCTTGTAGGCCATCAGCTTGAACAGGTTGCGCACCACGGCTTCGGTCAGCGCGGTTTTGCCCAACGGCTGCTCAGCCGCGCGCACGCGCTCCACTAAGCGCTGGTAGTCGGCGGCGTAGGCGGCGTTTTGGTAGCCGGTGAGAAACTCGACCCGGCGCGCGATCAAAGCGTCCAGCGACTCGCGCTTTTTGAACTGAATCACCTGCTCGCCACCCCCGCGCAGTTGCCACAGCGCCTCCACAGCCTGCGGGTTGTGCGCGGCGCGGCGGCCCCATTCAAAAGCCGCCTTGTTCTTGTCCACCTGCACGGCATTGAGCTCCATGGCGCGCATCAGCGCCGCGTGGCCCAGCGGAACCCAGCCCTTTTGCCAGGCGTAGCCCAGCATCAGCGGGTTGGCGTAAATGCTGTCGCCCATAAGCTGGGTGGCGGCGGTTTCGGCATCAAACACGCCCACCGCCTCGGCACCCAGGCTGTGCAACAAGGTGTCCACACAGGCCTGCGCCGGGTTTTGCCAGTCGGGGTTTTTCACAAACGCGGCTGTGGGTGTGGCGCTGGCGTTCAGCGCCACATGGCTGCGCCCGGCGCGCAGGCGCTGCCAGGTTTCCTTGTGCGCCGCCACGATCGGGTCACAGCCCAGCACCAGGTCGGCCGAGGCGGCCGACACGCGGGTGGTCCGAATGCCGTCTTGCTGCGCGGCAATCAGCACATGGCTCCAGGTGGCGCCGCCCTTTTGCGCCAGGCCGGCGGCGTCTTGCGTGACGATGCCCTTGCCCTCAATGTGCGCGGCCATGCCCAGCAGCTGGCCGATGGTGATGACACCGGTGCCGCCCACGCCGGCGACGATGATGCCCCAGGCCTCGGCGCCCAGCACCGGCAGGGTGGGCTCGGGCAGCGCACCGCCGGTCCAGGCCTGGCTGGCGGCTTTTTTGTCTTTCTTGCGCAGTTGCCCGCCTTCCACCGTGACGAAGCTCGGGCAAAAACCCTTGACGCACGAATAGTCCTTGTTGCAGCTGCTCTGGTTGATGGTGCGCTTGCGACCAAACTCGGTTTCCAGCGGCTCCACGCTCAGGCAATTGCTCTGCACGCCGCAGTCGCCGCAGCCTTCGCACACCAGCTCGTTGATCACCACGCGCTTGGCCGGGTCCACCAGCGAGCCGCGCTTGCGGCGGCGGCGTTTTTCGGTGGCGCAGGTCTGGTCGTAAATGATGACCGTGGTGCCCTTGATTTCACGGAACGCGCGCTGCACCGCGTCCAGCGTGTCGCGGTGCTGAATGGCGATGCCTTCGGGAAGGCCTTTCACGCCCGCGTATTTCTCTGGCTCGTCGGTCACGATCGTGATCTTGACGGCACCCTCGGCCCGCATGCTCTGCGCGATCTGCACCACGCTGTGGCCCTCGGGCCGCTCGCCCACCTGCTGGCCACCGGTCATGGCCACGGCGTCGTTGTACAAAATCTTGTAGGTGATGTTCACCCCGGCGGCGATGCTCTGGCGGATGGCCAAAATGCCGCTGTGGAAGTAGGTGCCATCGCCCAGGTTGGCAAACATGTGCTGGTCATGGCTGAACGGCTGCTGGCCCACCCACGGCACGCCTTCGCCGCCCATCTGCGTGAAGCCCACGGTGGCGCGGTCCATCCAGATGGTCATGAAATGGCAGCCAATGCCCGCCATGGCACGCGAGCCTTCGGGCACTTTGGTGCTGGTGTTGTGCGGGCAGCCCGAGCAAAACCACGGCTGGCGCTCGGCGCCCTCCACACCCTTGGTCAGCAGCGTCTGCATAGACTGCTCTTGCGCCGTCAGGATGGCGAGCTGCGCGTCGATGCGCGCCTGCACGTCTTCGGGCACGCCCATCTTGCGCAGGCGCTTGGCCACAGCGCGGGCGATGATGCTCGGCGTCAGGTCGGCGTTGGCGCGCAGCAGGGTGTGGGCGCTGGGGTTGGGCATGCTCCACTCGCCGCCGCTGAAGTCGCCTTCCACCTCGTCAAACTTGCCCAGCACGTTGGGCCGCACGTCGCCGCGCCAGTTGTACAGCTCTTCTTTCAGCTGGTATTCAATGACCTGGCGCTTTTCTTCCACCACCAAAATCTCGCGCAGGCCGGTGGCAAATTCGCGCGTGGTCTGCGCTTCCAGCGGCCACACCACGTTCACCTTGTGCAGGCGCAGGCCGATGCGGCGGCAGGTGTCGTCGTCCAGCCCCAGGTCCAGCAGCGCCTGGCGCGTGTCGTTGAAAGCCTTGCCGCTGGCGATGATGCCGAAGCGGTCGTTCGGCCCGGCGACCACGTTGTGGTTCAGCTTGTTGGCGCGGATGTAGGCGAGTGCTGCGTACCACTTGGTGTCGAACAAGCGCGCCTCCTGGTCCAGCGCGTGGTCGGGCCAGCGGATGTGCACGCCGCCCGGCGGCATGTCGAACTCGGGAATGACGATGTTGACCCGCTCGGGGTCGATCATGGCGGTGGCGCTCGATTCGACGATCTCCTGGATCGTCTTCATGCCGGCCCAGACACCGCTGAAGCGGCTCATGGCGATGGCGTGGATGCCGAGGTCCAAAATGTCTTGCACCGTGGACGGGAAAAACACCGGCAGGCCGCAGGCCTTAAAAATATGGTCGCTCTGGTGCGCGGCGGTGCTGCTCTTGGCCACGTGGTCGTCGCCCGCCACCGCGATCACGCCGCCCCAGGGCGTGGTTCCGGCCATGTTGGCGTGCTTGAACACATCGCTGCAACGGTCCACGCCCGGGCCTTTGCCGTACCAGATGCCGAACACGCCGTCGAACTTGTTGCTGCCTTGGGGCGCGAATCCCAGCTGCTGCGTGCCCCACAGCGCGGTGGCCGCCAGCTCTTCGTTCACGCCGGGTTGGAACACGATGTTCTGCGCCTTCAGGTACGGCGCTGCTTTTTGCAAAGCCTGGTCGTAGCCGCCCAGCGGCGAGCCGCGGTAGCCGCTGATGAAGCCCGCCGTGTTCTTGCCCTGCAGCGCGTCGCGCTGGCGCTGCAGCATGGGCAGCTTCACCAGCGCCTGCACGCCGCTCATGAAAGCGCGGCCGTGGTCCAGAGAATATTTGTCGTCGAGGGTGACGGTTTCAAGCGCGCGGCGGATGTGTTCAGGCAGTGGGGCGTTCATCTTGTTGTCTCCTGCGTAAAAGGGCCGCCTCGTGAGCGGTTTTTGACACGGCAAACCTGCGGATCGGCGGGTTTCAGTGTGCCGCACAGTGTATGACCCGGGCGCTGACAGGTGTTTGCTTTCCATGCCCCGATTTCGCCACCAAAAGAAAGATTCTTGCTACAAAATCCCACTTATGGAAACACTCGACAAGTTTGACCTCGCCATCCTGAACGAACTTCAAAACGACGGCCGACTCACCAACGCCGAACTGGCCAGCCGCGTGGGCCTGTCGGCCGCGCCCTGCTGGCGCCGCGTGCGCGCGTTGGAAGAAGCGGGCTACATCACCGGCTACCGGGCCGAACTCAACCGCGAAAAGATCGGCCTGGGCGTGCTGGCTTTTGTGCGGCTGGACGCCGAGCGCAACAGCGGCGACGTGACGCGCCAGCTCGAAGCTGCGATCCAGAAGATTCCTGAAATCGTGGCCTGCCACTACATCAGCGGTTCGGGCACGTTTGAACTGCAGGTGGTCTGCCCCGACCTGGGCGAGTTCAGCCGCTTCGCCCGCGAAGTGCTCATCAACCTGCCCAACGTGAAAGACCTGCACACCAGCTTTTCGCTGGGCGAGGTGAAAGCGGCGAGCGCTTTGCCGCTCGCGCACTTGTTTACAAAAAGCTTAGGTACGGCATCTAAATCCAAAACTTGAGACTTTTTTACCGCCGCTCATCACCAAAGCTCTACCGCTTAGAGGCAAATCGGCTGTAAGTCTTTGAATATGTGCATTTTTTCCCACGTTTTGGTTGTGTGAACACCTTGCTTTTCGTAGGATCGGCCATCTGAATTCGGCTCCAATCCGTACCTAAAAGTTTTCAGGTTCAAACCGCCCCACTTTCGCAGGAAACGTCATGAAAAAATCCTTGCTTCTTCAGTCGGCTCTGGCTTTGGCTCTTGCATCGCCGCTCATGGCTTCGGCCGAATCCCAGCTGGTCATCGGTGCCGGCAACGCCTCCGCACGGCTCGACCTTCGCGTGGTGATCCCGCGCGTGCTGTTTTTGGGCGTGGGTTCGGGTGCCGCGCTGCCGCTGGCCAACAACGCCAGCAACAACACCCTGACGTTTGACTACACCACCAACCCACTGGACGTGGGTGCTGGCCCCACTGCCCTGGCTGCGTCCATCACCAATGACGGCCCGTCACCGGCCGGCAACGCCATTCCCGTGCGCGTGTTTGGCAACGATGGCCAGATCACCATCACCGCCACCAACCCGGTGAACCTGACCAGTGGTACCGACAGCATCCCGTTCACCGAACTGACGGTGGCCACCTCCAACGGGGCGCTGCCCGCCCCGGGGTTCAGCGGCGGCACCAGCCAGCCCACCATGGTTGGCCGCGTGACCAACCAGACCGCCAACTGGCAATACGCCTACGCCAACACCACGACACCCGCCTTCGGTAACTACTCTGGCCGCGTGACCTACACCGCGACCATGCCCTGAAGCGCGGACCGCACCGGACCACCGGTGGGCTGCCCAGCCACCAAGGCACACACGGAGGGTCTGCACTATGCAGACCCTCCGTTGTCTTTTGGGCCGCGCCTCCGGATGGCCGCCGGCGCTCCGTGAACCGACCGCATCGCATACAGTGACCCCATGAATCGCTCCGCCCGTTTTCGTTGCACTAGGCCGTGGGCTACCGCCTGTGTGGCGCTGCTGTGCTGGGGCGAGATGGCAGCGGCCCATGCTTGGTCGCTGACGATCACTTCGGCGTCCCGACGGGTTTTCCTGCATGTGGGCAACGGCATGCTGGACGCCAACAACGCCACCATCAACCTGGTCCAGGTGACCGTTCCGGTGGCACAAGTGGGAAACGGGGTGGTGCTGCCCATGACCAGCAACAGCACCCAGGCCAACAGCCTGTACGGCGACGGTTTCGCCACCTGCCCCAACCCGGCCAGCCAGGTCATGGTCGGAGCCTCGTACCGGCGCCGCAACGGTGGCGACGGGCCGGCCAACGCCACACTGAGCGTCACCTCCCCACCCAACCTGACCACCGTCGGCGGCGATACCCTCCCGATTTCCCAGATCAGCTGGACCGTCTCGGCACCGGGCAGCGCCGTGCCCAACGTGATTCCGGCAGGCACCTTCAACGGCGCCACCCAGACACTCGCGACCGTGGGCGCCAACAGGTACATCGAGAACTGCCACACCTTCCGTTACGCCAACAACACCGTTCCGGCGGCGGGGACGTACAACGGGCGGGTGACCTACACCCTGAGCAGCCCATGACCGCGCGACACCACCTGATAGCGCTTGGCCTGCTCGTGCTGGGGAACACCCTGGCGCTGGCCAACCCGCACCGGCTGGACGACAGCCTGAGCCACACCGTGCCGGCCAACCTGCAAATGCAGTGGCGTCCCCTGGCGGCGGGGTAGTCGGACGCGGGAGGCATGGAGGCCTGGCTGCGGGTCAACATCCGCATCGACACACGCGACTGGGTGGGGCGCAGCGGTCGTGTCTACATGGTGCTGGCGCGCGACCAGGCCTCGTCCATCGAGGCGGTCTGGACCACCCAAGGCCGCCTGACGGCGGGACGCCTGGTGTCGGGCGAGCGGGCGCTGGTGTACGCCGGAACCCTTCCGGGCGCCACCTTGGAAGACCAGTTGCTGGTTCGCCTGCGCTCAGGGCCGGACTGGCAAAGCAACTCACGCCGCCTGAATTTCCACTTTGAACTGGACGCCGACTGAGCCCCATGCACCCCGATCTGCAACCCCGCGTGCAACCCTCCACCGGCTGGCGCCGGTTCGTCACCGCTGGCAGCCTGGCGCTGGCGGTCTGCGTCCCCGCCACCCATGCTGCGGCCCAAGGCTTTGCGGCCTACATCACGCCGCCGCGCTTTGAATTGCAAACCACCGCAGGCCAAAGCCTGCGGCAGGTGTTCGAGATCCAGCACGTCGGCCAGCTCAAAGGAGCCTACCGGCTCTACACCAACGACTGGACCTTTCTGCCTGACAACTCGGTGTTGTTCTCGGACGCGCTCGCCGCCGACAGCTGCCGCCCCTGGGTGGCGCTGGAGCGGCGCGAGCTCACCATCGAGCCTGGCGCTCGCTACCGGTTCCGGTTTGAAATCACTCCGCCACCCGGCACACCGCCACGCGAATGCCGTTTCGCGATCATGGTGGAGGGCCGGGACCCCGCGCAGGGCAGCGTCGAGGTGGGCGGCCGGATCGGAGTCATCGTTTACGCGGCGGTGGGCGGTGCCGAGCCCGTGCTCGAACTCGCCGCCACCCGCGTCGTGACCGCCAACGCCAAGCCCGTGGCGGTGCTCGACGTGCGCAACCAAGGCAACGCGCACGGCCGCCTGGAGGGATTCGTCAACGCCACCGATGCCACCGGGCGCCGCTTCGAAATGTCGCCCGCCGATCTGCCCGTCCTGCCCGGAGAAACGCGCACCGTGGCGCTGGTACCGGTGGACGACGATGGCAAAACCGCGCCCGAGGTCCGCTTTCCCCTGAGCGTCAAAGGGTCGCTGGAATGGGGCAAAAACCGTCTGCCGCTGGATGTGAGCTTCGCTCCATGAAGCTGCGGTGCCGGTGCCGCGGCCTGGTGCTGGCCTGTGCGTCGGGTGTGCTCGGCGCGGCTCAGGCCGCCACCGCTCCCGCAGAGCCAGCCGAACCGCCAGGCTACGTAGACCGGGTGATTGAAAACCTGCCGCCCGACACAGCCGACGAAGACAGCGGCTACACCTACGACCGGGAAGGGATGCCCCGCTTTCTGCGCCTGGAAACCCGCCTGGGCACACAGCCGTTTGATGCGCGTCGGCAGGTGCGCCTGGGTGTTGCCGTCTACGGTCTGCTGGAGACGCCCAATCATGGTGCCCTGTCGATCGACGGGCAGTTCACGCCGGCCGACAAAAGCGGCACGTTCACGCTGCGCCAGCGGGGGTTGCCGCTGGTCGGTGGCTGGCTGGCCAACCACGAACTGGGGTTCATCAACTCGCTGACACCCGCGATCACGCGCCTGCCGTCGCGCGTGTTTGTCCCCACGGCCTACTTGCAAGGCGTCAGCGCGGAATGGGAGAACCCGGCACAGGGCTTGCAGCTGCAAGCCACCGCAGGCGAGCCGGGCCGGCTGGAAATATTGCCAGCCACCGGCTTCGAGCGGCTGGCTGGCCGGCGCTGGGGCGTGGGCGCGCAGTGGCACCTGGGCGCCGCCGACAGCGGCGCGCCAGGCGCACCTCGCAGGGGCTGGACGCTGGCGCTGCAGCACGATGCCGCGCAAGGCGTCTCGGACCTGGAGGCGCCCACCCGGCCAGAAGACTTCGTGGATGCCCGCTCCACCCGCCTGGCGGCACGGCACGACGCCGACCGCCGCCGCCTGCAAGGCCAGTTCATCAGCACCGAGAGCGATCAGCTGCCGGGCAAGCGCAGCGGCTTCTGGCTGGACGGCGAATGGGACGAGGGGCCGCGCCAACATGGCGCTGGTCTGTACCGGCTTGACCCCGGCCTGACCTGGGCCGCCCTGCCACTGGCCAACGACGCCGAAGGCGCCTACCTGCGCACCAGCTGGCGCACACGCCAGTGGTCGACCGAGGCCTCCATCGACTGGCTGCAATCGGTCAGCGGACAGAGTTCAGCCGGCCTGTATGCGGCCACCAGCGCCCGCTGGCGCCTGGACCGCAGCAGCAGCCTGGGCGCCGGCGTGTCGGCGCGCACCTACGCCGGCAAGGCCTGGAGCAGCTTTGCAGACTGGCGCTGGCAGCACGGCAGCGGCACCAGCGGCCTGCGCCTGGAAAGCAACGGGGGCACCAGCGAACCCGCGTCGCAGTGGCTGACCTACGACCACGAGTGGCTGGTGCCGCAAGGCTGGTCGTTGGCGTCTTCGCTCGGTGCGGGGCGCGTCGAGGCCGATACCCGCCTGGAGCTTCCCGCTGAAAGCTTGTGGTCCGCGGCCGTCAGCCTTGTGGTGCCGCTCACGAGCCGGGCCAGCCTGCGCGGCAACGCCAGCGGCGAACACGGCAGCAGCGGGCTGCGCCGGCGCAACCTGAACCTGGGTGCGAGCTGGCAGATCGACCCACGCTGGAGCCTGGAGGGCAGCCTGATCCGCTCCACCGGGCGCAGCCGCACGAGCATATCGATTGATCCCCTGGCGCCACCCTTGCCCGAACTCAGCAGTGCGGCGTACCGCTCGTTTTTTGCGGTGCTGCGCTATGAACGGCAAGCCGGCAGCCGCAGCGTGCCGCTGGGTGGCAAACCGCAAGACGGTGGCGGCCGCATAGAGGGTACGGTGTATTTCGACGCCAACCGCAGCGGCTACCAGGAGGCAAGCGAGACCGGTGTGCCCGGCGCCACCGTGTACCTGGACAACCGCTACGCCGTCCGCACCGACGCCCAGGGCCGGTTTGAATTCCCGTTCGTCGCCGCAGGGCCTCGGACGGTCACCGTGCGCAACGAAACACTGCCGCTGCCATGGGGGGTGGTTGATGAAGGCCAGGTGAAAGTGGATGTGCGGCTGCGCGAAAGCACGCAGCTCAGCATCCCCGTGCAGCGCAACGACTGACCAACCGCCAGCGCTGCCGGGCTGAGCAAGCCGGCTGCGCAAGCGCGTTCTCCAGATCGGGCGCCCTGGTTCAAGTTGGGCCGCCACCGGCCGATACAACCGGTATGTCTGTCTCTGTGCGCCCTCTCTTTGCCGCGTTGACCACCCTGGTCATCCTGCTGGTGCCCGCCACCGGCATGGCGGAGAGCATGGCCACCGCAGGCCACCGCGCCAGCGCATCGGTCGATCTCCAGATTCGGGTTCCGCCCGTCATGCAGGTGCTGGAAAACAGCCACCCCACCCAGTGGGACATGGCCCAAGGCATCTGGAACGCGCAGCAGCGCTTGGTGGTGGTGTCCACCATGAAGCGTGGCTTTTGCATCACCTTGCGACAAAACGAGCCGCAAGTGGACAACTGGCGCCTGCACACCCCGCAAGAAGGCGGCGTGACGCTGAGCCCAGTGACCGATGGCTACCGCGTGTGCACCGCACGCCCGGGGCGCTACACCCTGCTGCTCCAGCACGCCTTTGAAACCACAACGGGCCAGGCAACTGAGCGCCTGCGCTGGCCGGTGCAGACCGACCTGACCGCGCTGTAGGCCAATGGCCGAAGACTCACCGCGGCCACAACACCCACAGCTGCAGCGGCTGCTTGAGCGCTGCGGCCACGGTGTAGGCGGGGTCGGTCCAGCTGCCCCAGCCGGTGAACAGGTCGGCGCGCACCGCGCCCACAATGGCGCCGCCGGTGTCTTGAGCCATCACCAATTTTTGCAGGTTGAGCGTGGGGCCCTGGGTAGCCAGCCACACCGGTGTGCCGTAGGGAATGCTCTGGGGGTCCACCGCAATGGAGCGGCCGGGGGTGAGCGGCACGCTCTGAGCGCCGCGCGGACCGAAGCGGGCGTCGAACTCGCTCAGTTTTTCTTCCCGAAAAAACACCGTGCGTGGGTTGCTCCAGAGCATCTCGTTCAGGCGCTGCGGGTTTTGGGCGGCCCAGACTTTGATGGCGTCCCATGAGGCTTCGCGGATGGCGCGCTGGTCAAGCAGCCAGCGGCCCACGCTTTTGTAGGGTTGGCCGTTGTGGGCGGCAAAGGCCACGCGCACCTGGCGCTGGCTGCCGTCGGTTTCGGTGATGTTCAGCCGGCCTGAGCCCTGAATTTGCAGAATCAGCGCGTCGATCGGGTCGGCCAGCCACGCAATGGCGCGGCCCTGCAGCGCAGCTTGTGCTGCAGGCAGGGTGTCTATTTCCTGGCGGCTGTACCAGGGCTGGCCCGCGCGCAGCCCCGCAGGCGGCGCATACAGCGGGGTGCGGTGGGTGGCGGTGGCCACGCGGCTGGCAGGCATGATGGGCTCGTAGTACCCGGTGAGCAGGCCCTGGGGCTCGGTGCCATCGGTCTCGACCACGCGGTAGGGTACAAAGCGGCGCACCACCCAGGCTTGCTGTTCGGCGGGTGTGGCAATGGCGAGCTGGCGCAGTTCGGCGCACAGCGCTGCCTGGCCGGGCGCGGGCCGCTCGCAGCCGCGCACCCAGGCGTTCCAGACTTCGTGCAGGCTGTCCTGCCCCCAGCCCGGCACATCGGCCCAGCGCACCGGCGTCCAGCGGCTTTTGCCGCGCTGGATGGCAGGTGGCAAGGGTTCGTCACCGGTGAGCGCAGGGGTTGGAGCGGGGGTGACCGGTGCGGGCGTCGGGTATGGGCCCGGGTCCACCGCGCAGGCGGCCAGGGTTCCTACAATCAGCGCTGCCAGCGACAGGCGCAAGCCGACCCACCGTTGACCAGCCCCGCCCGGCGGCACTTGGGCCGCCGTTTTTTCCTCTCGGTTAACCCCCACACTGAAACGATCCATGACTTTGTTGTTGCTTGAAGCGCTGGGCGCCTTGGTGTTGCTGGTGTTCATCGTGTGGTGGACCATGTTTTCGGGTCGCAAAAATGGCGAATTGCCCGACAGCGTGATGGACGATGAGCAGGAGAAAAAAGAGAAAGCCGCACCGGCAAACGACACCCGCGCCAAGGACTGAAACCGCTCAGGCTCATGGGGCACGCAGCGCATTGGCCAGTTCCACAGCCGACTTCACGCCCATTTTGTCAAACACGCGCGAGCGGTGCACTTCCACAGTGCGCACGCTGATGTTGAGCTGATCGGCCACCAGCTTGTTGGGCAGGCCAGCCACCACCAGGTCCATCACGGCGCGCTCGCGCTCGGTCAAGCTATCTACCCGCTGCTGCACGCTGCGCTGCGCCTGCCGCTGCGCCAGCACCTGCGCCGACTGGGCCAGCGCCTGCTCCACCCGGTCGACCAGCGCGTTGTCCGAAAACGGTTTTTCGCAAAAATCAAACGCACCGCGCTTGACCGCATCTACCGCGGTGGGCACGTCGGCATGACCGGACAAAAAGATGACCGGCATGGCCGCTTGCCACGGCAGGGTGAGCAGGTGTTCAAACAGCGTCAGGCCGCTCATGCCGGGCATGCGCACGTCGAGCAACACGCAACACGGCACGTCGGGCTCGCGGCGCCAGCTTTCCATTTCGGCCAGAAACGCGTCGGCGCTGTCATAGCTCTCGCTCAGCAGCCGGCGGGTGCGCAGCAACCACGCCAGCGCTTCGCGCACGCTGGCATCGTCGTCCACCAGAAAAATTTTGGCGTCGGGGTGCAGGGTGGATAGGGAAGCCATAAGTTTTCTACTATAGCGCTCTGTGCGGCGGCTCTCGCCGCGCCACGGCTCGCGTAAAGTCGCCAGCATGTGGACCACACCGCCCGGGCCTGGCGCCCCATCACCCGCTGGTATTCACACCGCGCCGGCCCTGCCCGCGGTGTCGTTCGGCGCTTTGCTGCACCAACTGGCGGCCCAGCGCCCCGACGCGCTGGCGCTCAGCTGGCGCGACCCGGCAGGCACGGCGCCCGATGGGCCTTGGGCCCAGCTCACGTATGCGGGCCTGGCCAACCGCGTGGATGCCATCGCGACCCAGCTGGCTCCCAACCTGCAACGCGGCGACCGCGTGGCCTGGCTCGGCCTGAACCACCCGGCGCAGCTGGCGCTGTTGTTTGCGCTGGCGCGGCTGGGTGCCGTGCTGGTGCCGCTGAACCACCGCCTCTCTCCCGCCGAGTGGCGCGCGGTGCTGCAAGACTGCGCACCCACGTTGCTGGTGCACGACGACACCTTGGCCGCGGTCGCGCACGAACTGCCGCACCGGCTTGAGCAGCCCTTGGCGCTGTGGCCGGTGCAGGCGCTGAGCACAGCCAGCGAACCCGCGCGGCCATCCGATGCAGGCGCCGATGGGCTGGACACACCGCTGCTGCTGGTCTACACATCGGGCACCACCGGGCAGCCCAAAGGCGCGGTGCACACCCAGGGCAATTTGCTGGCCAACATGGCCATTGCCGCGCAGGTGCAGGGTCTGACCGCCGACGACACGGTGCTGACGGTGCTGCCGCTGTTTCATGTGGGCGGGCTGGGCATACAAACCCTGCCGGCGCTGTCGGTGGGCGCACACGTGTTGCTGTTTGCGCGCTTTGACGCAACCGCCACGCTGGCCTGCATCCAGCACGAGCGCCCCACGCTCACGCTGCAGGTGCCCGCCACACTGCAAGTCCTCACCAGCCACCCCCAGTGGGCGGCCACCGACATTGCTGGCCTGCGCGCGGTGTGGGCCGGCTCCAGCCTGCTGCCCCCCGAGCCGCTGCGGGCCTTCATGGCGCGGGGCGTGCCGGTGTGCAATGTGTACGGCAGCACCGAAACCGGGCCGTTTTCCATGGCCCTGCCGCCCACGCACGCCCGCAGCCACGTGGGCTCGTGCGGCTGGCCAGCACCGGGGGTGGACGTGGTGCTGCGCGACGCGCAAGGCCAGCCAGTGGCGCCCGGTGCCGTGGGTGAGCTGTGGGTGCGAGCGCCCAACGTGGTACGCCACTACTGGCCCGACCGCCCCGCGCTGGACGACGCAGGCTTCTTCCACACCGGCGACCTGGCGCAACAGGCGGTTGACGGCAGCTTCACCGTGGTGGGGCGGGCCAAAGACATGATCATCTCGGGTGGCGAAAACATCTACCCCGCCGAAATTGAAAACCTGCTGGCGCAACACCCGAGCGTGGCCGAGTGCGCGGTGGTGGGCCAGGCAGACACCCGCTGGGGCGAAACGGTGGTGGCCGTGGTGGTGCTGCGCGCAGGCGTGCCGCCTGGTGCTGACTGGGCGTTACCGCTGCAGCAGTTTCTGGACGGGCGGCTGGCGCGCTACAAGTGGCCACGCCGCTGGTTGCGGGCAGACGCCTTGCCCAAAACCGCGCTGGGCAAGGTGCAAAAGGCGGCGCTTCAGAAGGTGTTGGCCGAGTCGGCCGGTTGAGGCTGCGCCACGGCGGCGGGCTGCAACCGCGTGGCCAGCCACACCAGCACCAGCACTGGCACACCCAGAAACGCGGTGGCAGTGAAGAAAGTGGCGTAGTCGTAAGCGTCCACAAACGCGCCCGAGTAGCCCGCCAGCCACTTGGGCGCGAGCAGCATCATGGAGCTGAACAGCGCGTACTGCGTAGCCGAATAGGTCACGTTGGTCAGGCTCGACAGGTAAGCGATGAACGCGGCTGAAGCCACGCCCGCGCTCAGGTTGTCGGCCGAGATCACCGCAATCAGCGCCGTCACATCGTGCCCATGCCCGGCGAGCCAGGCAAACAGCAGGTTGCTCGCCGCCGACAACACGGCGCCGAGCATCAGCACCCGCATGACGCCCAGCCGGAGCGACAGCGCGCCGCCAATGAAGGCGCCAACCAGCGTCATGATGATGCCGTAGACCTTGGTCACCGCCGCCACTTCGTCCTTGGTATAGCCCATGTCCACATAAAACGGGTTGGCCATGATGCCCATCACCACGTCGCTGATGCGGTACACACCAATCAGCGCCAGGATCAACAGGGCCTGCTTGCCGTAGCGCTTCAAAAAGTCAGCAAACGGCTCCACCAGCGCGCTGCGCAGCCACTCGGCCGCGTTTTTTGACGGGGCCAAAGCCACGCGCACCGGCTCGCGGGTAAACAGCACCGTGAACACGCCCACCAGCATGCTGGCCGCCATGACGAGGTAGGCCGACGTCCAGGCCGCCTGCTGGTACAGCACACCCGGCCCGGCAGCTGAGGCTGTGGCCGCAGCAGGCGCCACCTCGGCACGGGCCGCCAGCCACAACACGCCCGCACCGGCCCAGATCATGGCCAGGCGGTAACCGGTCTGGTAGGTCGCGGCCAGCGCGCCCTGGTGGCGCGCGTCGGCCGACTCGATGCGAAAGGCGTCCAGCGCAATGTCTTGCGTGGCCGAGGCAAACGCCACCGCCAGCGCACACCACACCACCAGCGTGAGCTGGCTGCGCGGGTCGGCCAGCGCCATGCCCACCAGCGACGCCATGATGGCCAGCTGGGACAACAGCAACCAGCTGCGCCGCCGGCCCATCAGGCGTGTGAGCAGGGGAATGGGCATGCGGTCCACCAACGGCGCCCAACACCACTTGAAACCATAGGCCAGCCCCACCCAGCTCAGGTAACCAATGGTGGTGCGGTCCAGCCCGGCTTCGCGCAGCCGAAAGCTCAGCGTGCCCAGCACCAGCAGCAGCGGCAAACCGGCCGAAAACCCCAGCGCAAACATGCGCAGGCTCGCGGGCTCCAGGTACACGCGCAGGGTTTCGCCCCAGGTGGGTTTGGGTTCGGCAGCCGGGGCGCCGGGTTCGGTGGCTGCGGGGGGCGCAGCGGGCAAGGCGGTGGGCGGGGGCAGCGGCATCGGTTGGGGCAGATTGGCTTGTGCAGGCGCAGATGCGCTGCTTTGTCTATTATTGACTTATGTGCATCTTCTGCGACCTGCGTTCGGCCTCGTCCACCGCTCCCTCCACCGCTACGGCCTCAGCGGGCGGGCAACCCGTGTGGTCCGCCAGGCGCGCCTTTGTGTTGGCAGGCGCAGCGGCGGCCGCGTTGCCTGCTGCAGCGCAGGTGGACGTGGGCAAATCGTCTGCGCTGCGCAAACTGGTGCCCGCCGAAGAGCTGGAAGGCGCTGCCCGGCAGCAATACACCCAAATGATGGGCGAGGCTGGCGGCCAACAGGCCCTGCTCCCCGCCAGCCACCCGCAGGTCAAGCGCCTGCGTGCCATTGCGCGGCGCATCATCCCGCACGCACCAGCCTGGAACGCGCGCGCCACCCAATGGCAATGGGAAGTGAACCTGATCCAGAGCCCGCAGGTAAACGCGTTTTGCATGCCCGGCGGCAAGATCGCTTTCTACACCGGCATCCTGGACAAGCTCACACTGAACGACGACGAGGCCGCCATGATCATGGGCCACGAAATGGCCCACGCGCTGCGCGAGCATGCCCGCGAACGGGTGGCCAAAAGCAGCGCCACCAACCTCGGCCTGCGCCTGGGCGCGCAGCTGCTGGGCCTGGGCGAACTGGGCAACGTGGCCGCCGGCCTGGGCACGCAGTTGCTGACCCTGAAGTTCAGCCGCGAAGACGAGTCAGAAGCCGACCTGGTGGGCCTGGAACTGGCCGCCCGCGCCGCCTACAAGCCCCAGGCCAGCGTGAGCCTGTGGCAAAAAATGACCGCGGCCTCGGGCGGTGCGGGGCCGGGCTTTCTGTCCACCCACCCCAGCGGACCCAACCGCATACGCGACCTGCAGGCCAATGTGCCCAAGGTGCAGGGATTGTACGAAGCGGCGCGGCGGGGCTAGGAGCCTGCGCGACTGAAGGTGTACCGGGCTGGGCTACCGCTCAGAGCACCCGCGCGCTGGCCAGCTGAAGCGACAGGCCGGCCTGCGAGACCAGAGCGTCAAACCAGGCCCGGTAACCTGAAGCACTGGGGTGCAAGCCATCGCAGGCGTTGAGTTCGGGTTGGGCCACGAAGGGGTCGTCGTCGTGCTCGTGGAACAGGTTCACATACACCAAGCCCTGCTGCTCTGCGGTCTCGCGCACCAGCTGGTGCAACTGGCGTGAGCGCCAGGTCATCCACCACGAGAGCGGCGCACGAAAAAATGGCGCGTTCCCTATGTTGCCCGCCGGCATCAGCACCACCTGGTCTGCACGGTCCCGTGCCAGCGAAACCAGGCGATCCACGTCGCTGCGCAGACCGCCCAGCCCCCGCAAGCGAATGACGTCATTGCCACCTGCCTGCACCAGCACCATGTCGAAACGGGCGGTCCCCCCCAGCTGGCCGGCCACATCGGCGAGCGTGGCGCCGTCGCGGGCGCGGTTCTCGATGTGCAACAGCGGGAACTCGCGGGCCAGCAAGCCGGCCACGCTGTCGCGCGCCTGGCCAGCCCCGGTGCCCACTCCTGTGCTGTCACCCACGATGAGCAGGCGCATGCGCGCACCGCGCGGCGCGTGCTGAAGTGGCTCACTCAGACGCGCCAACTCGACGGATTCGCGCAGGCTCTTCACCGTCTGCGCCGCCACCACGGCACCACCAGCCACCAGCACCAGCACCAGCAAAACCAACGGCACCAGCCAGCGGCCAAGGCCCCGAGCGCTGGGCTGGGGCAATGGCTGCGCCAACTCGGCGTCAGCAGGGCGGGAGAGTCGGTTCATCACGGGTGACTTTCATTCGATACGACAAAACAGGTGCTCTATCGTCTCTCTGACCGCTCGCCCCGTCTGTGTGGCAACGCACACGGTCGGTCGCCATGGCCGACCTGCGAGGCAAGCCCCGAACGCACGCACACGCCGAAAGTTTCGGCCCGCTGTGGCGCCGGGCTGGCCCGTCAGGCGTTCAGGTCAAGCACCACGCACATGCGGGTTGAACCGCCGTTCTTCACCAAACGTGCTCTCAGGCCCGTGCCCGGGTATGAACACCGTGTCGTCGCCCATCGGCCACAGGCGCTCCCGGATGCTGCTGATGAGCTGGGCGTGGTTGCCTTGCGGAAAGTCGGTGCGGCCAATGCTGCCGGCAAACAGCACGTCGCCCACAAACGCACGCTGCGCCTCGGGGCTGTGAAACACCACATGGCCAGGCGTGTGGCCTGGGCAGTGGCGCACGTTGAGCGTGCAGCGCCCGATCTGCACCGTGTCACCGTCGGCCAGCCAGCGCGTGGGCGTGAAGTGGCCCGCCGGTGGAAAGCCAAACATCTGGCTCTGCTGGGGCAGGCCATCAATCCAGAACTGGTCGCCCGGGTGCGGGCCAATGATGGGCAGACCCAGGCGCTCAGCCAGCTCGGCGGTGCCGCCCGCATGGTCAATGTGCGCGTGGGTGAGCCAGATGGCCTTGAGGTGGACGCCCAGCCGCTTCACTTCGGCCAGCAGCCGGTCCAGGTCACCACCGGGATCGATCACGGCGGCATCCAGCGTGTCACCGCACCAGACGATGGAGCAGTTTTGGGCGAACGCGGTGACGGGGACGGTGAGGTAGTGCAGCATGTTGGGTCTCAGATCGAAAAATCGTATTCGATGGTGATAGGCGCGTGGTCCGAGAACTTCTCGGTTTTGTAGATGGCCTCGGTGCGCGCGTGCGCCGCCAGCGCGGGCGTGGCCAGGTGGTAGTCGAGGCGCCAGCCCACGTTGTTGGCGTAGGCCTGGCCGCGGTTGCTCCACCATGTGTAGCAGGCGTCGGTGGTGTCGGGCTGCAGCTGGCGGTACACATCAACCAGGCCGCCGTCGCTGAGCAGTTGGGTCATCCAGGCGCGCTCCTCGGGCAGGAAGCCGCTGTTTTTCTGGTTGCTGCGCCAGTTCTTCAGGTCCGCTTGCTGGTGGGCAATGTTGATGTCACCGCACAGGACAAACTCGCGCTCGCCTTTGAGCGCCATCAGGTGCGGGTACATCAGGGCAAGAAAGCGGTATTTGGCTTCCTGGCGCTCTGGGCCCGACGAGCCGCTGGGAAAGTACACGCTGATCAGGGAGAGCTTGCGCGCGGGCGTGTCAAAACGCAGTTCCACATAACGGCCTTCGGCGTCAAATTCACCGCCGTCAAAGCCCACCACCACGTCGCTCGGTTCGTGGCGGGTGTAAACGCCCACGCCGGAATAGCCTTTTTTCTCGGCGCAGTGAAAGTAGCCATTCAAGCCCGCCAGCGCTTCAAAACGGCCGCTCAGGTCGGAGGCCTGCGCCTTGATTTCCTGTACACAAATACAATCGGGCTGGTGCCCGGCGAGCCACGCCTCCAGTCCTTTGGTGCTGGCAGAGCGGATGCCGTTGAGGTTGAGGCTGGTCAGTTTGAACAAGGAATTCCCCATGGTGTTGGATGTGGGCACGGCGGCTGCCGGTGCTGAAGGTGGCGGCGGCGCGTTGGCGCAGGACTTTGTGCAGTTCTGCGTGGACTCGGGCGTGTTGCGCTTTGGCGAGTTCAAGACCAAGGCTGGGCGTCTGTCGCCGTATTTTTTCAATGCGGGCCTGTTTGACGACGGTGCCAAGCTGGGTCGGCTCGCGCAATTTTATGCAAAAGCCCTGGTTGACAGCGGCATCGAGTTCGACATGATCTTTGGCCCCGCCTACAAGGGCATCCCGCTCGGCGCGGCGGTGTCCATCGAGCTGGCGCGCATGGGCCGCAATGTGCCGTTTGCCTACAACCGCAAGGAAGCCAAAGACCACGGCGAGGGCGGCACGCTGGTGGGCGCACCGCTCAGGGGTCGGGTGTTGATCGTGGACGATGTGATGAGCGCTGGCACGGCCGCGCGCGAATCCATCGCCTTGATACAAGCCGCTGGCGCCACGCCACACGCGGTGGCCATTGCCCTGGACCGCCAGGAAAAAGCCACCGAAATCGGGCCGGACGGCCAGGTGCGTGACGTGGACCACAGTGCGGTGCAATACGTTCAGCACCAGCTGGGTCTGCAGGTCTGCGCCATTGCGAGGCTGGCCGATTTGCTGCAATATCTGACGGATCACACCGGTGGCGAGCTTGGCGCTCACTTTGAGCGTGTGCTGGCCTACCGCCAGCGCTACGGTGTGGCCTGAGGAAACCCTGTGCACCGAATCCGCCTGTCTTTGTCGCGCACCCACCGGGGTGCGGTGTGTGTTGCGCTGCTCGCGCTGGGCTGGGCGGCGGGCGCGTCGGCCCAATCCAACACACAAGGCATTTACACCTGCATTGACAGCAAGGGCCGCCGCATCACCTCGGACCGACCCATTCCCGAATGCCTGGACCGTGAACAGCGCCAGCTGGGCAGCACCGGCGTGGTGCGCCGCGTGCTGCCGCCTAGCTACACGGCCGACGAACGCGCCCGGCTGGACGCGCAGCGCAAGGAAGAGGAAGAGCAGCGTGCGCGGCTCGCCGAAGAAAAACGCCGTGACCGTGCGTTGCTGATCCGCTACCCCACGCAGGCCTCGCACGACAAGGAGCGGGCCGACGCACTGAGCCAGGTGGACGAGGTGATTGGTGCGGTGAACAAGCGCGAACGTGCGCTGGAACAGCAGCGCAAAGACATCGACACCGAAATGGAGTTTTACCAGCGGGACCCCGCCAAAGCACCGACCTGGTTGCGCCGCAAGTACGAAGACAACCAGCAGCAGGTGCTGGTGCAAAAGCGTTTTCTGGACGAACAGGCGCAGGAAAAAAAACGCATCAATGCCCGCTTTGACGAAGAGCTGGCCAAGCTGCGCCAGCTCTGGAACGGACGGTAAGCTCCCCCCTGCGCCGCTGACGCGGCTTCCCCCCTGGGGGGGACAACATCTGTGGCCCGGCAAGCCGGTTGCACAATGTTTCCGGGCTCGGACACGCGCTCCGGGTACACCAGAGCCCGGTTCCTTTGGTCTCTACTGCAGTTTTTGCTTCAGCACGTCGTTGACCTGCTGCGGGTTGGCCTTGCCTCTGCTGGCTTTCATGACGAGGCCCACCAGCGCGTTGAAGGCCTTGTCTTTGCCAGCGCGGAACTGCTCGACCATGGGCGCATTGGCGACCATCACCTCGTCGATGATTTTTTCCAGCGCGCCGGTGTCGTTCATCTGTTTGAGGCCTTTGGCTTCAATGACGGCGTCCACGTCGCTGGCCTCGCCGGTCCACAGCGATTCAAACACCTGCTTGGCCGCGTTGTTGGACACGGTACCGTCCGCAATGCGGCCAATAAGCGCAGCCAACTGCTCGGCGCTCACCGGCACGTCGGCCATGTCACGCTCTTCGGCGTTCAACCGGCGAGACACCTCGCCCATGATCCAGTTGCTGACCAGCTTCGCCTGGCCGCAGACCTTGGCAGCGGTCTCAAAATAAGCCGCCATGGCCGGGCTCTGCGTGAGCGTGGTGGCGTCGTATTCGGGCAGGCCGTAGGTCTGCACCAGGCGCTCGGCCATCTGGCGCGGCAGCTCGGGCATCTCGCCTTTCACGCGCTCCACCCAGTCGCGCCCAATCACCAGCGGTGGCAGGTCGGGGTCGGGGAAGTAGCGGTAGTCCGCCGCGTCTTCCTTGGTGCGCATGGCGCGGGTTTCGCCGGTGTCGGGGTCAAACAGCACCGTGGCCTGCTGGATGGCATGGCCGTCCTCGATCTGGTCGATCTGCCAGCGCACCTCGTAGTCAATGGCCTGCTGCATGAACTTGAACGAGTTCAGGTTCTTGATCTCGCGGCGCGTGCCCAGCTCGCCACCGGGCTTGCGCACCGAGACGTTGGCGTCGCAGCGGAAGCTGCCTTCTTGCATGTTGCCGTCGCAAATGCCGATCCAGGTCACGATCTTGTGCAGCTCTTTCGCATAGGCCACAGCCTCGGCGCTGCTGCGCATGTCGGGCTCGGTCACGATCTCCAGCAGCGGCGTACCGGCCCGGTTCAGGTCGATGCCACTTTGTCCAATGAAGTCTTCGTGCAGGCTTTTGCCCGCGTCTTCTTCCAGGTGCGCGCGCACCAGGCGCACCGTCTTCTTCTCGTCACCGAGGAAGAACGACACCTCGCCACCCTGCACCACCGGGATCTCGAACTGGCTGATCTGGTAGCCCTTGGGCAGGTCGGGGTAGAAGTAGTTTTTGCGGGCAAACACGCTCTGCTCGGCAATGTGCGAACCGAGCGCCAGACCGAGGCGAATGGCTTTTTCCACTGCGCCGCGGTTCATCACCGGCAGCGTGCCGGGCAGGGCCAGGTCCACCGCGCAGGCTTGCGTGTTGGGCTCGGCGCCAAAAGCGATGGGCGCTCGGCTAAAAATTTTGCTTTGCGTGGACAGTTGGGCGTGGGTTTCGAAGCCGATGACGACTTCGTAACCCTGCACCAGGAGGGATTTGCTGGAACTCATGGTCAGTAGCCTTGCGGTGCGCGGGTATGCCAGTCGGTGGCTTGCTGGAAGGCGTGGGCGGTGTGCAGCAGCTCGCCTTCCTTGAAATAGTTGCCCACCAGTTGCAGCCCCACCGGCATGTTGGCAGCGCCAAAACCGGCCGGCACGCTCATGCCGGGCAAACCGGCCAGGCTGGTGGACAGGGTGTAAATGTCGGCCAGGTAGTTGGCCATGGGGTCGGCACTTTTTTCGCCAATTTTCCACGCCACCGTGGGCGCCACCGGCCCGGCGATCACGTCACACTGGGTGAAGGCGTGCTGAAAGTCTTGCGCAATCAGGCGGCGGATTTTTTGTGCCTGCAGGTAGTACGCGTCGTAATAACCGTGGCTCAGCACATAGGTGCCGATCATGATGCGCCGCTGCACCTCGGGGCCAAAGCCTTCGCTGCGCGACTTCTTGTACATGTCGATCAGGTCGTCGTACTGCGCGGCGCGGTGGCCGAACTTCACGCCGTCAAAACGGCTGAGGTTGCTCGACGCCTCGGCCGGCGCAATCACGTAGTACACCGGAATGGACAGCTCGGTGCGTGGCAGCGAAATGTCCACCATCGTGGCGCCCAGTTTTTCGTATTCGGCCAGTGCTGCGCGCACGGCAACCAGCACGTCGGGTGCGCAACCGGCGCCGAAGAACTCGGTGGGCAAACCAATGCGCAGGCCTTTGAGCGGCTGCGCGGCGGTGGCGCCTTCGCGCACACGGGTGAGCGCCGCGCTGTAATCTTCGGCCGGGTGGTCCAGGCTGGTGGAATCGCGGTCGATGTCGGGACCGGCCATGGCGCTCAGCAGCACGGCGCAGTCGGCAGCGCTGCGGGCCATGGGGCCGGCCTGGTCGAGGCTAGACGCAAACGCCACCATGCCGTAGCGCGAGCAGCGGCCGTAGGTGGGCTTGATGCCGGTGATGCCGCAAAACGCGGCGGGCTGGCGGATGGAGCCACCGGTGTCGGTACCGGTGGCAGCGGGCACCAGGCGGGCCGCCACCGCAGCGGCCGAGCCGCCCGACGATCCGCCGGGCACGCGGGAAACATCCCAGGGGTTGTGGGCTGGGCCAAAAGCGGAATTGTCATTGCCCGAGCCCATGGCAAATTCGTCGCAATTGAGCTTGCCCAGCGTCACGGCACCCGCAGCGGCCAGCTGGGCCACCACGGTGGCGTCAAACGGACTTTGGTACCCGGCCAACATGTTGGAGCCGGCGGTGGTGGGAAAGTCGCGGGTGACGAAGATGTCTTTGTGCGCCAGTGGCACGCCCAGCAGCGGCGTGCGCTCGCCTGCAGCCAGGCGGGCATCAGCGACCTTGGCCTGGGCCAGGGTGGCGTCTTCGTTGAAAGCGAGGTAGGCGCCCAGACCGGCATGCTGCTTGGCACGCGCCAGCAGGTGCTGCGCGGCTTCCACGCTGGAGGTCTTTTTGTCGGCAATGGCGGCGGCCAGTTCGGCCACGCCCATCTGGTGCAATTCGGTGGCGCTCATTCGATGACTTTCGGCACAAGAAACAAGCCGCGCTCCACGGCGGGCGCGCTTTTTTGGTTGGCTTCGCGGTTGTTGGGCTCGCTGGCCACGTCGGGGCGCAGGCGCAGGCTCACATGGTCGATCACAGCCGTGGGGTGGGCCAGGGGCTCCACGCCGGTGGTGTCGACGGCGTTCATCTGTTCAACCGTTTCAAAGAAACCGTTGAGCTGGGTCAGCATGCGTTCGCTCTGGGCTGCAGACAACTCCAGCCGGGCGAGGTTGGCGATGCGCCCGATGTCGGACAGGGTCAGGGACATGACAGGACTCGGTTGCGGTGTAATACAAAAGAAACAACCCGAGGCGTGAAAACGCCCCTGCAACGGGTTGTAAAGTGAAGAATTTGCCCCGCAATGCGCGCAGTTATGCACAGGGGATACGGTATTATCCAAGGTTTAGCGGCAATACCCGTCTTGCGACGCTTTTTGCCCTCGAATCAAACACTTAGCCTCACCTTTCGGCCTACAAGCCAAACCCACACCCGGCGATGAGCACGCGAAGCCGTGCCCATGCCCCACAGGACTTTCGCACCATGTTTGAAGCGTTTCGTCGGCAGTTTTCGACCGACCTGGCCATTGACCTTGGCACCGCCAACACCCTGATCTACGTTCGCGGCAAAGGCATCGTCCTGGACGAGCCCTCGGTGGTGTCCATCCGCCACGAAGGCGGCCCGCAGGGCAAAAAAACCATTCAGGCCGTGGGCAAAGAAGCCAAGGCCATGCTGGGCAAGGTGCCCGGCAACATCGAAGCCATCCGCCCCATGAAAGACGGCGTGATCGCCGACTTCACCGTCACCGAGCAGATGCTCAAGCAGTTCATCAAGATGGTGCACCCGCGCTCGATGTTCAAGCCGAGCCCGCGCATCATCATTTGCGTGCCCTGCGGTTCCACCCAGGTTGAGCGCCGCGCCATCCGCGAGTCGGCTCTGGGCGCCGGTGCTTCCGAGGTGTACCTGATCGAAGAACCCATGGCCGCAGCCATCGGCGCTGGTTTGCCGGTGTCGGACGCTTCGGGCTCCATGGTGGTGGACATTGGTGGCGGCACGACCGAAGTCGGCGTGATCTCGCTGGGCGGCATGGTCTACAAGGGCAGCGTGCGCGTGGGCGGTGACCGCTTTGACGACGCCATCATTGCTTACATCCGCCGCAACTACGGCATGCTGATTGGCGAGCCCACGGCAGAAGCCATCAAGAAGCACATTGGCTCGGCCTTTCCGGGCAGCGAAGTCAAGGAAATGGAAGTCAAGGGCCGCAACCTGTCTGAGGGCGTGCCGCGCAGCTTCACCATTTCCAGCAACGAAATCCTCGAAGCCCTGACCGACCCGCTGAACAACATCGTGTCGGCCGTGAAAATGGCGCTGGAGCACACGCCACCTGAGCTGGGTGCCGACATTGCCGAGCGCGGCATGATGCTGACCGGTGGCGGCGCGCTGCTGCGCGACCTGGACCGCCTGCTGGCCGAAGAAACCGGCCTGCCGGTGCTGGTGGCCGAAGAGCCGCTGACCTGTGTGGTGCGTGGCTGTGGCATGGCGCTGGAGCGCATGGAGCGCCTGGGCACCATTTTCACCAGCGAATAAGCCCGCGCCGTCCGCCGGCACAGATCCAGCCCCCACCGACCCTCCATGCCACTGGGCACCCTGGACCGCACCCCGCCACCGTTTTTCAAACAGGGGCCGTCCGCGCTGTCCAAACTGGTGGTGTTCAGCGCGCTCGCGCTGTTTCTGATGGTGGCCGACGTGCGTTTCAAACTCACCGTGCCCGTGCGCTCGGCCATGGCCACGGTGCTCTACCCGGTGCAATGGCTGGTGCTGCAACCGGTGCAGGCGGTGGGCCAGGCCGGAAGCTACTTCACCTCATTGCATCAGGCGCAGCGCAGCGAGGGCGAAGCACTGCAACGCCTGGCCACCCAGGCTGGGCAGTCGCTGCAGCTGGAACAGCTCAACCTGGAAAACCAGCGCCTGCGCGAACTGCTGGCCATGCGCGCGCGCATCACCACACCGGCCACCGGCGCACAGGTGCTGTACGACGCGGCCGATCCGTTTTCGCGCAAGGTGGTGATCGACCGCGGACAAACCCACGGCATCGAGCCAGGCTCCCCGGTGATCGATGAAAGCGGCGTGCTTGGCCAGGTTACCCGGGTGTACCCCCTGGTGTCTGAAGTGACTTTGCTGGTGGACCGAGACCAGGCCATTCCTGTGCTCAACACCCGCACCGGTGTGCGCAATGTGGCCTATGGCCAGCCCTCGACCCACGGCGACGGGCTGGAGCTGCGCTACACACTGGCCAATGCCGACATCGTTGAAGGCGACTTGCTGACCACCAGCGGCGTCGACGGGGTGTACCCGCCGGGCTTGCCGGTAGCGCGGGTCACATTGGTTGAGCGGCGTGCCGAATCATCCTTCACCCGCATTGGCTGCGAACCGTTGGCCCGGGTACAAGGTGCATTGCATGTGCTGGTGCTGGCACCCGTGGGCCCGAGCCTGCCGCCTTCGCGCCCGCCAGCGAGCGGACCCATGTCGCAGCGCAATGCGCCTGGTACCGCTGCAACCGCCCCCCGGAGCGCGCCATGATCATGCGACCCGGCCAGCAGTTGCTGCTGCCCGCCAACCCGTTCTTCATCTGGTTCACCCTGATCGGCGCGTTGCTGGTCAACATGACGCTGAACATGGGTCTGTGGGGGCGTGCGGCCTGGGTGCCTGACCTGCTCGCCGTGGTGCTGGTGTTCTGGAGCGTGCACCAGCCGCTGCGCATTGGCGTGGGCGTTGCTTTTGCCTTTGGCCTGGCCATGGACGTGCAGCAGGGCGCACTGCTGGGCCAGCACGCCCTGGCCTACACCGTGCTGGGCTACTTTGCCGTGTTCATGCACCGGCGCCTGCTCTGGTTTGCGGTGCCCACGCAGGCGGTGCAGCTGTTTCCGCTGTTCCTGGGGGTGCATCTGCTCGAATTGCTGGTGCGCATGGCCTCGGGTGGCACGTTCCCAGGTGCGTTGTTCTTTCTGGCGCCATTCATTGAAGCCTTGCTCTGGCCCGTGGCCAGCGTGTTGCTGCTGGCGCCGCAGCGCCGCGCGCCCAACCCCGACGACAACAGACCTTTGTGAGCATGACCGAGCTGCGTAACGTCGAAGCCGATCTGGAGCAGTTCCGCACCCGGGTGGTGGTCGCGGGGCTGGGCGTGTTGCTGGCGTTTGGCCTGATCGCAGCGCGCATGGTGTACCTGCAGGTGATGCGGCACGACGACCTGCTGGCCCAAGCCGAGAGCAACCGCACCGCGGTGTTGCCGGTGGTGCCCAACCGGGGCCAGATTCTGGACCGCTACGGCCGCGTGCTGGCGACCAACTATTCCGCCTACACCCTGGAGATCACGCCCTCCAAGGTGTCGGACCTGGACGCCACCATCGAAGCCTTGGGCGACATCGTCGACGTGCAGCCGCGCGACAAGCGCCGCTTTCGCAAACTGCTGGAAGAATCGCACCGTTTCGACTCGCTGCCGCTGCGCACCCGCCTGAGCGACGAAGAGGTGGCGCGCTTCACGGCGCAGCGCTACCGTTTTCCGGGTGTGGATGTGCGGGCACGGTTGATCCGTCAGTACCCGCATGGCGAAGTGGCCAGCCACGTCATCGGCTACATCGGCCGCATCAACCAGCGGGAAAAAACCAGCATCGAAGAGTGGCCCGAAGAAGAGCAGGCCAACTACCGGGGCACCGAATACATCGGCAAGCTCGGCGCCGAACAAAGCTACGAACGCGAGCTGCACGGCATCACGGGTTTTGAACGGGTGGAAACCTCGGCGGGCGGGCGCGCGGTGCGCTCGCTGGCCAACACGCCGGCCACCCCGGGCGACACGGTGGTGCTGGCCATCGACATTCAGCTGCAGAAGCTGGTGGAAGACATGTTTGGCGAGCGCCGTGGCGCGCTGGTGGCCATTGACCCGCGCAACGGCGAGGTGCTGGCCTTTGTCAGCAAGCCCACCTTTGACCCGAACCTGTTCGTCGAAGGCATCGACGTGGAAAACTGGCGCGCGCTCAACGAGTCGCTGGACAAACCGCTGTTGAACCGGGCACTGCGCGGCACCTACCCGCCGGGCTCGACCTACAAGCCGTTCATGTCCCTGGCGGCGCTGGAAACCGGTACCCGCAGCGCGGGCACCACCATCAACGACCCCGGCTTCTGGATGTTTGGCAACCACCGCTTCCGCAGCCACGGCGACGGCGGGCTCGGTGCCGTGGACATGCACCGCAGCATCGTCAAGTCGAGCAACACCTACTACTACTCGCTGGCCAGCGAAATGGGCGTGGACATGATGCACGACTTCATGAAGCCGCTGGGTTTTGGGCAGATCACCGGCATCGACCTGCGCGGTGAGGTGCGCGGCGTGTTGCCCAGCCAGGAATGGAAGCGCAACAACTACAAACGGCCCGAGCAAAAGCGCTGGTACGCCGGTGAAACCATTTCGCTGGGCATTGGCCAGGGCTACAACAACTTCACCATGCTGCAAGTGGCCCACGCCATGGCCACACTGGCCAACGGTGGCGTGAAATACACACCGCACCTCACCCTGGCCACCGAGGACGTGGTGACGCGCGAGCGCAGCCTGCCCAAGGTGCCTGTGGCCACGAACCTGGGCTACAAGCCCGAGCACGTGCAAACGGTGTTGCGTGCCATGCAAGGCGTGACCACCGAAGGCACCTCGGCCCGCGTCTTTGCTGGCGCGGGCTACGAAAGCGGTGGCAAAACCGGCACCGCCCAGGCCGTGACCATCGGCCAGAAAGACCGTTACGACGCGAGCAAGCTCGAAGAACACCAGCGCGACCACTCGCTCTACGTGGCGTTCGCGCCCATGGAACAGCCCCGCGTGGCCCTGGCGGTGGTGGTGGAAAACGCGGGCTTTGGTTCGGCACACGCAGCCCCCATTGCACGCCGGGTGTTTGACTACCTGCTGATGGACCAGTACCCCAACGCCCAGGACCTGGCCGCGGTACAAAAAGGCCTGGCCTCCAGCCCCATCGGCACACCGCTCAAAGCCAGTGAGATGCCTTGGCCGCCGACCGAAAAAGCGGCTGAAACCAGCCCCCGCGCGGCGCCCTGAGGGGGCAAGAACCCGCGGGGCCGTTGCAGGCTCAGGCCGCTGGCAGCGTGAACCTGAACACCGTGCCCCGCGGCGCGAACGGCTCGTGCGTGAGCGCGCCGCCGTGCTGCTCAATCACGGTGCGGCACAGGCTCAGGCCCAGCCCCATGCCTTCGGCCTTGGTGGTAAAAAACGGCGTGAACAGCCTGGCCTGCACCTCGGCGCTCAGGCCATGCCCCCGGTCGGTGACGGCGAATTCGACCCAGGACTTCTGGGCCAGCCCTCCCACCAACACGCCCGATTGCAAACGCGACTGGCGCACCGACACCGTGAGCAGGCGCTCGGCAGAGCGGGCCGGCGGATCGCCGTCGGGCATGGCCTGCATGCCGTTGCGCGCCAGGTTCAGCAGCACCTGCTCGACCATGGTGCGGTCGCACAACACCGGCGGCACACCCGGGGCCACCTCGATCTGCACGCGAATGCCCTGTTTTTTGGCTTGCAGACCGAGCAACGGCGCAATGGCATCAATCAGGCTTTGCGGTGCCACCGCCTCGCGCACCTGCTCGCGCCGGCGCACGAAGTCGGCCACGCTCTTGATGACCCGGCCGGCGCGCTCGGCTTGCTCACTGATGCGGCGCATGGCCAACTGCAGGTCGGCCTGGGGGGCTGGCTGGGTGGTGTCTTCCAGCAGGTTGAGCGTGCCCGTGGCGTAGCTGGCAATGGCCGCCAGCGGCTGGTTGAGCTCGTGGCTCAGCAGCGAGGCCATTTCGCCCACCGTGGCCAGGCGTGCGGTGGCCTGCAGGCGGTCTTGCGAAGCGCGGTTGATGTCTTCCACCCGGCGCTGCTCGGTGAGGTCGAGAATGGCGCTCATGTAGCCGGTCTGCACGCCCTGCGCGTCGATCAGCGGGGCTTCGATGATGAGCACCGGAAACCGGGTGCCGTCGCTGCGCTGGAACACCGACTCATAGCCTTCGCGGGGCAGCGTCTGCCCGGCCAGGCGCACCGCCAGGCGCTGCTGGTATTCGTCCACCAGCTCGGGGGGCCACCAGGGAGCCGGCAAGCCGGTGCCAATGAGTTGCTCGGCGCTGTAGCCCACCATTTGGCAAAAAGCCGGGTTCACGTAGGTGATCCGCCCGTCCATGCCACGCGCGCGCAAGCCCGTGACCAGGGAGTTTTCCATCGCCTTGCGAAAAGCCAGAGCGTCGGCCACGTCCAGCTCGGCGCGCTGGCGCCTTCGCATGTCGCGCCCCAGCAAGGCCAGCACCGCCAGCAGCGCCAGCGACAAGGCGCCCACCACCGCGGTCAGCACGTTGGGAAACAGGCCCGCCGCCCGGCGCGGGCTTTCCATGCGCAGCATGAGGGTGTGGCCGGGCAGGTCCAGCAAGATGCTGGCATGGAGCACGCGGCGGCTGCTGGTCACGGTGCTGTGCAGCGCCAGGCGGGTGCCGTCGGGCTCGGTAAATGCCAGACCTCGGCCTTGCAACATGGCTTTGTTCGTCAGCTCCGTGAGCAGGCCAGGCAGGGTGTAAGTGACCACCAAAAACCCGTTGGGCAGGCCAGCGCGCACCACCGGCAGGCACATTTCCATCAGTTCCAGCCCCTGGCCACCGCTCAAGGGCCAGAAGTAGCTGGGCGAGAACGCAGGACCGGAGAGGCGCCGCGCGTTTTCACAGGCCTGACGCACATCGGGCAAGGCCTGGTCGCGGTTCAGATAACCCGACAGGCTGGCGAGGTAGGGCGTGTCGCGGTGTGCCAGCAGCGCATGGGTGTTGCTGCGCCACTCCAGCCGCACCATCTCGCGGTGGGCCGTCAGCAGGTCGGCTGCCGGGGCGGTCCATGAATCGGCGGTGGGGGCCACGCTGTGCAGCGACTGCAAGGTCTGCACGTTGCGAATCAGCTCACCGCGGATGTCGTTGGCCACTTGGGTCGCATCGCGTTCCAGCGCGGCCTGGTCGCGGCCTTCTTCGTATTCGGCGGCCAGAAACACCAGCACACCCAGCAGCACCAGCACCAGCGCCATGAGCGCACCCCAGAGCAGCCAGCGGCGCGAGCGCAGGCTGGAGCGGCCAGGCGCCTTGGTCACCACCACGGAAGTCATGCAACCGCGTGGGGTGGCCACAGGACAGCCTGTGGCGCTGCCCAGCGGGGGGTGAGGCGCCCAAGGGTGCGGCGCAAGGGGTTTACCAAGGTCACAACTTCCGGTGCTGCAACGCCGGTAGCTGCTTGCGCACGTCCTGCAGGCGTGCCATGTCGATCTCGGCCAGCACCACACCCGGGCCTTCGGCCTGCATCGCCATCACCTCGCCCCAGGGGTCGATCACCATGCTGTGGCCCCAGGTGCGGCGGCCGTTTTCGTGCAGACCGCCCTGCGCGCTGGCGATCACGTAGGCCTGGTTTTCAATGGCGCGAGCGCGCAGCAGCACCTCCCAGTGGGCCTGGCCGGTGGTGTGGGTGAAGGCCGATGGCACCAGCAGCAGGTCGGCGGCCAGCGCACGGTACAGCTCGCCAAAGCGCAGGTCGTAGCACACGCTCTGCCCCACGCGCCAGCGCTCGCCGCTGCGGCTTTTGCAGTCAAACACGGTGGGCGTTTCGCCCGCCCGCAACACGTTGGCTTCGTCGTAGCTTTCGCGGCCGTTGTCAAAGCGGAACAGGTGGATCTTGTCGTAGCGGCTGGCGTTTTCACCCCGCGGGCTGAAGGCCAGCGAGGCGTTGGCCGCGTGCAGCGGATCGTCGGTGGCCATGGGCAGGGTGCCACCCACGATCCAGAGCTTCAGGTCGCGCGCGGCGTCGGACAGAAAGTCTTGCACAGTGCCCAGGCCGGGCGTTTCGGCCAGCAGCAGCTTGTCTTCGTCCTTGTGGCCCATGAAGCAGAAATATTCGGGCAGCACGGCCAGCTCGGCCCCGGCGCTGGCGGCCTGGCGCAGCAGGCGCAGGGCCTCGCTGAGGTTGGCGTCCAGGCTGATGCCCGAGACCATTTGAATGGCGGCGACTTTCATGGCGGCTCCTTGTGGTGGGGTGTGGGCAATCGCTCCGGGACACCCGGCGGGATGGCTGCTTACTGTAGCGCTGGGGCGGTCGATGCAGCGGGGTTGGGCGGCTGGCGCTGTATTTTTTCGACCTGCGGGTCGGCCCAGCCGCCGGTGATGTGAAATTCTTGTGTGGCCGCGCTTTGCAGCGGCTGGCGCAACAGAAACTGCGCCAGAAACGTGCCCAGCCCCACGGCGGGGTTGATGGCGGTGGCAATCAGCGACGCGGTGCCGGCGTTGATCTCGGGCACCACCACCACCTTCAGGTCTTGTTGCTCACGCGCCAGGTCGGCGCTGCCTTCCATGAGTACGGCGGCGTTGACGCCCTTCATTTGCAGGTTGTTGGTGAGCAGCACACCCTGCTCAATGCGCGCATCGCCGCGCACGAAATCGAACGCAAAACCCTCGGAAAACACATCGCGAAAGTCGAGAACCAGGCGCCGCGGCAGCGCCTGCAGGCTCAGCACGCCGAGCAGCTTGGCGGCCCCGGGGTCCACTTTGAGGAACTGGCCACGCTCAATGTCAACCTTCAACTGGCCGGTGAGGCTGGGGTAGTCCAGCGCCAGGGGCGAGCCCAGCCAGCCCACGCTGCCCTCCATGCGGCCCTTGCCACCGCGCACCACGCCTTCGCGACCAAAACGCGACAAGAGCCGCCCCGAGTCGTCGATGTCGAGCTGGAAATCCAGGGCGGTGCGCCGCTGCGTGGCGGTGCCCGAGCCGTTGGGCGTTTCCTGCGCGGCCCAGTTGCCGGTGGCGCTGAGCCGGGCTTCGGGCAGGCCGAGCTTGAGCTTGGTCAGACGCCATTCGCTGTTGCGCGCCGTGCCGCCGCGGTTGACGGCTTCGATTTCGACCCGGCCCAGGCTGCGGTTGGCCACCCGCAGTTCGTCCACCGCAATGTCCAGCGCGGGCACGCTGGCGGGTTGCTGCAGCAGTTGCTCCACCTCGGTCGCCACCGTGGGCGCCAGGCTCAGGCGCGCCAGGCGCGCAAACACACTGCCGGCCGTGCCCGCGCCCGGCTGGCGGTAGGCCACGTAGCCGTTGAGTTCGTCGGCGTCGACGTTGGCACGCCACTGCGTGCCCTCGCGTGCACCACCGAGCACCACCCCGTTGAACACACGGCCCGCCACGGTGAGGCGGTCGGCGCGCACCGCCAGCGTGGTGGGCAGGTAGCCCAGGCTGGCGTTCGGGGCGCCGGCCTCGGCGCGCGGCGCGGGCGCCGCGCTGCGCACATCAACCCCGGTGGCTGAAGCAAACGCGCGCTCCCAGGCGTCCAGGTTGAGCTGGTCCAGCCGGATGTTGCCCAGCACGCCGTCTGAGGGCAGCGGTGCCGCCTCGTTGCCGCCCAGCCCCACGGCCACGCTGCCACGCAACACCTGCGGCTCGTCACCACGGATGTCGCGTTCGTATTGCAAGCTGGCCAGCGGGCTCAGCGGAGCGCCGAGCTGCACCGCCAGCCGGTCGGTCTGCGCCACACCGCTCACCACCGACAGCACGCTGGATTCAAAGCGCAGCGGCAAGCTGGCGTCTGTGGCTTTGTTCAGCGGCGCGGGCAGGTTGATCGCCATACCCTGCAGGTTGCTGTTGACCAGCAACTCGGGCACACCCGCGCGAAAACCCAGCTGGGCGGTGTAGGCGGCGCTGCCCCGGGCGTTTTGAAACAGGCGCGAGACAAAGCCCAGACCAGCGTCCCGCAAGCCGTCGGCACTGGCCATGCCCTGGCCGCGAAACTGGATGCGCGGCGGGCCGCTGGCGTCGGGCCGCATGCCGCCTTCAAAACGTATCTCGCCGCCATACAGCCGGGCCTGGGCCGCCGCCACGCTGAAGCCTTTTTCGCTGAACTGCAGGGTGCCGGTGGCGCGCCCGAGCAGGGGCGAGTCGGGGCTGATCTGCACGTCGTTGCCGACAAACTGCACCGTGCCGGCCACGGCGGTGGCGGGCATGTCAAAGAAAGGCAGGTTGAGCTGAAACTGCACGTTGGCCGGGCCACCCATGCGCGCACGGGCCAGGGCCTCGCCGGTCATGGCGTTGAGCGGGCTGTTGCGCACAAAGCCCAACACCTCGCCGGCCGGGCCTTGCGCGCGGGCGCTCACCACCAGGGTGGAGGTCTGGGCCAGATCATCGATGCGGATGTCGGCCTGGCTCAAGCGCACATTGGGCGCCGCTTCCAGCCCGCCTTGCAAGCCGGAGAGCTTGAGCGCGGTGCGGTCCAGCACCAGCTCGCCGGCCACGCCGCGCAGGCCCGGCCAGGCCACGTCGTCGGGCGTTTGCAGATAAGTGGGCACATAGTTGAAGTCCAGCCCCTGCAGCTGGGCGCCAATGCGAAACACGCCGGTGGCGCCGGGCGCGTCAAACGGCATGTCGTAGATGTCGCCCTGCAGTTGGAAGTCCACGCGGCTGGCCGAGCCGCCGCGCACGGCCTCGCGCACGTAGCGCCGGGCCTGCGTGCCAATGGTGAGTGGCAGGTAGCGGTGCACGCGCGTGGCGTCGGCGCGGCTGAGCGTGGCGGTCAAGTCCAGCACGCCAGGAAACCGCGAGCCCGATGCGCTGCGCGAGGCATCGCTGGTGTGCCAGCGCAGCTGCGCTGTGCCCTCGGCGTCGGCGTTGGCCAGGCGCGCCGCCTTCACATCCACCTCAATGCGCTCGCCCTCGATGCGCCAGGACGCGTCGGCGTCCAGGCGGGTGAGCGGCAAGCGGGCCTCGTCAAACACGCCGGGCAGGTCGATGGCACCGTTGTCGATGACCAGTTTGGCGCGCCCCCCGTCACGCGTCAGATCGAAGTCCACCGTGGCGCCGGCAATACCGGGCCGCCCGGGCAGCGGGTACAAGCCCGAAGCCGACAACCGGCCGCTGGGCTCGCCCGTCAGCGCCAGTCCCACGATGCGGCCTTTGGCCTGGTAATCGCCGCCGCGCCAGTCGGGTGTGGGCGCATCGGGCGCCGAAGGGGACGGCTTGGCGCCCTGCCAGCTGGCCGACAAGCCCTCGACCCGGCCCGCTGGCTGCAGCGTGGCCAGCAGGCTGTGGGTGGCGGTGGTCAGCGGCAGGCGGGTGGCGATGGCGGTCAACGCGGCCAGGTCGAGCTGGTCGGCCGTCAGCGCCAGGGTGGCCGGGCGCTGGCCCTCGCCGGTGGTGTGCTTCAGGTACACCACACCACCGGGCCACTCCGCCCCCTCGCCGGTGCGAAAGCGCAGGTTGTGCGTGGTGAGGCCAAAGCCCCGGTCGTCCCATTGCGCGGCCAGCCGCCCTTCCAGGGTATCCAGCACCAGGTCGGGCAGCTGCGGCCCCAGCTGCACCGCCACACCCTGCAAAGCCAGGTCGGCGGTGGTGCCGGCGATCTGCCCGCGCGCCACGTCGGCCCAGGCGCGCAACGCACCGTGGCCAGAGCGCACCTCAACGCCCCAGTTGGACAAGTCCACGTAGGCACGCAGCTGTGCCACGTCCACCCGCTCAAAGTCGGCGTACAGCTCACCGTCCCAGCGGTGCCAGGGCGCTTGTCCGGGCGCGCGGTGGCGCCCCAGGCTCAGCAGCGGTTCGCGCAGGCGGGCCCGCAGGCTGAAGCGCTCGCCCCATTCGGGTGGTGGCGTCGCGTCCAGCCGCATGTGGTGCGTGCGTGCGGTGTTGCGCATCACCAGGTTGAGGGCGTCCAGCGCCAGCGTTGGCTGGCCGCGCAGGTCGTCGGTCCAGCGCACGGTGCCGCCCTGAATGACGAACTCGTCCTGCGAAAAAAACCAGTCGGCGCCAGCGCTGTCGGCTTCGCCCGGGCCGGACAGGTCCAGGCCCGCCACCTCGATCCGCCCTTGTGCGGTGCGCCGCACGTCCAGCACCGGCTGGTCGATCACGATCTGTTCAAACCCGAGCCGCCAAAGCGACCCCACCGAGACCGATGCCCGCACCAGCGGCAGCTGCAGCGCCGGTCGCCCCTGCGGGTCCAAGAGCTGCACACCACGCAATTCGAAGCTGGGCATGAAGGCCGGCAGCAAGCCCTGGGCCGCGCCCCGGGGCTCGGCCCGGATCTCACCCACCTGCACCGGAACCCCCACCGCCGCGCTGGCCCAGCGTTCGAGCTCGGGGCGCCACTCGCCGATTCGGGGCACAATCAATAAGTGCAATGTCCCCCAGGTCAGTGCAAACAGCCCCCAAGCGGCCAAAACCACCCACAGCAGCAGCCGCGTCACGGCAGCAAGTGTTTTAAGGGTTCGCGTGGCTGATGCGATAGGCGCCGGGGTTTGATTCATGTCCAATGCAAATTATGACGGCCAGCCACACCCCAGGTTCCGCGCTCCACGATGCCGCTTTGTCACCACATGTGAATCCCCCGTCCAATCCGTGCCCGCCGCTCACCGCCGCTGACCGCCAGGCCGACTATTCGCGCTTCGTGCAGCGCGTGCGCCGGCGCTACCCCCAAGAGCTCGACTGCCTGCCGCCGGGCGAACCGGTGCATGCCAGCATGCAGGTGTGCCTAGCGCAGTTGCGCGAACGCGGGTTGCCCCTGCCGGCCGCGCTGCGCGTGCTGCGCCAGCTGGTGCTGGAGCGGCTGGTGGTGCTGGACTGCGAGCAAGGCGCCCCGCTGGCCACCGTTACCCGCGCGGTGACCGAACTGGCCGAACTGGCGCTGGACGCCGCCTGCACCCTCGCTTTTGCCGAGCTGGACGACCTGTACGGCGCGCCGCTGGCCGACGCGCCGGAACCCTTGCCGGTGCGCCTGCGCGGTGGCGAAAACGGCACCGCAGTCGACGCAGCGGCAACGGCCCAGCCCAAAGCGAGCGCGCGGGCCCAGCTGTGGGTGATCGGCATGGGCAAGCTCGGTGCGCGCGAACTCAATGTGTCCAGCGACAT
This sequence comes from Hydrogenophaga sp. LT287, assembly GCF_055702805.1. Taxonomy (NCBI): domain Bacteria; kingdom Pseudomonadati; phylum Pseudomonadota; class Betaproteobacteria; order Burkholderiales; family Comamonadaceae; genus Hydrogenophaga; species Hydrogenophaga sp. LT287. The sequence continues at coordinate 107,243 of NZ_JBVPZC010000007.1, forward strand.
TGACCTGATCTACGTGTACGACGCCGACGGCGAGACCGCAGGCAACGCGCAGGGCCGCAACAAAATCAGCAACCACGAGTATTTCGGCAAAGCCGTCAAACACATATACAACACCGTGGGCGAAACCACCGAGCATGGCAACGTGTTCCGGGTCGACCTGGCGCTGCGGCCCAACGGCAATTCCGGGCCCAGCGCGGTGTCGCTGGGTGCGCTGGAAGAGTATTTCCTGGTGCAGGGGCGCGAGTGGGAGCGCTTTGCCTGGCTCAAAAGCCGGGTGATTGCGCCCGCCGCCTGCGTGCAAGACAAAAGCGCCAGCGCGCTGCGCAGCGCGGTGCTGCCGTTCGTGTTTCGCAAGTACCTCGACTACAACGTGTTCGACGCGCTGCGCACCTTGCACCGCCAGATCCGCGAACACGCGGCCAAACGCGCTGCCGGCAACCCGGGCCGCGCCAACGACGTGAAGCTCTCACGCGGCGGCATCCGTGAAATTGAATTCACCGTGCAACTGCTGCAGGTGGTGCGCGGCGGGCAGTTCCCCGAGCTGCGCACCCGCCCCACGCTGGACGCCTTGACCCGCCTGTGCCGCGCCAGCCTGATGCCCCAGGCCACCGCCGACGCGCTGGCCGAGGCCTACGATTTTCTGCGCCGGGTGGAGCACCGCATCCAGTACCTGGACGACCAGCAAACCCACGTCATGCCCACGCGGGACGACGACCTGAACTGGATCGCAGCCAGCATGGGCTGCGCCAATGTGTGCGCGTTTCTGCACGCCTTGGACGGGCACCGCGAGGTGGTGGCCCAGGAATTTGACACCCTGCTGGGCGGCCCGAGCAACGGCGGCTGCAACGGCAAGGGTTGCAACGGCAAAAACGGCAACGGTCGGGCGCCCGACGACCTGCAAGGCGTGCTGTCGCAACTGCCCGAAGCGTTTGCCGCCAAGGTGCGCGACTGGACAGAACACCCCCGGGTGCTGGCCCTGCGTGAAGACGCGCGCGCCCGCCTGGTGCGGCTGGTGCAGCGCACCGGTGCCTGGCTGGACGAAGGCCGGGTGAGCGAAACGGCGGCGCTGCGCATGGCCGAATGGATTGAGCCCCTGCTGCGCCGCGAAAGTTACCTGGCGCTGCTGCAAGAACGGCCATCGGTGCACGAGCGCCTGCTGCGGCTGCTGGGCGCGGCCAAGTGGCCCGCGCGCTACCTGCTCCAGCACCCCGGTGTGATCGATGAACTGGCCAGCCAGCAACTGCTAACCGACCGCTTCGACCCGGTGCAATTTGAAGCCGAGCTGGAAGCCCGCAGAGCGGCGCTGCAGTCCACCGGCGAGGACGACGAAGAGGAACTGCTGAACATTTTGCGCCGGGCCCACCACGCCGAGGTGTTCCGCACCTTGGCGCGCGACCTGGAGCAGGTGCTCAGCGTGGAACAGGTGGCCGACGACCTGTCGGCCCTGGCCGACGCCGTGCTGCGCACCACCGCCCGCTGGTGCTGGGCGAGGCTGAAAAACCGCCACCGCGAAGAACCCGCGTTTGCCATCATTGGCTACGGCAAGCTCGGCGGCAAAGAGCTGGGCTACGGCAGCGATCTGGACATCGTGTTCGTGTACGAAGACGAGCACGAAAACGCGTCGGAAATCTACGCGGCGTTTGTGCGCAAGATGATCAACTGGATGACGGTGAAAACCGGCGAAGGCGATCTGTTTGAGATCGACACTGCGCTGCGGCCCAACGGCAACTCGGGCCTGCTCGTCACCAGCTTCACCGCCTACGCCAACTACCAGGAACGCCGCGGCAGCAACACCGCCTGGACCTGGGAACACCAGGCCATGACGCGGGCACGCTTCGTCATGGGCAACCTGGACCTGGCGACCCGTTTCGACGCCGTGCGCGAAGCCGTCATCACGGCCGAGCGCGACCCGGTGGCACTGGCGGCCGAGATCGTGGCCATGCGCGAAAAAGTGCGTGCGGCGCACCCCGTGCGCGGCTCGCAGTTTGACGTCAAGCACAGCGTGGGCGGCATGGTGGACGTGGAGTTTGTGGTGCAGTACCTGGTGCTGTCGCAGTCGCAAACGCACCCCGAACTGCGCGCCAACACCGGCAACATCAACCTGCTGGAACGCGCCGAACGCGTCGGCCTGCTGCGGCCCGGCATGGGCGCTGCGGCCGCCAACGCTTACCGCACGCTGCGCCAGATACAGCACCGCGCCCGGCTCGACGAAGCGCCCACCCAGGTAGAAGCTGCACTGGTCACGGAAGAAGCGGCGGCGGTGCGCGCGCTGTGGCAACACGTGCTGGGCCAGCCGGCGGCCCCTGCAGCCAGCGCATGAACCAGGCTTCGCGCACCTGGCTGGCGCTGTGCGCGCTGCATGGCGTGGCCAGCATGCTGATGTGGTGGGCCGGCGACCGGGCGGTGGACGCGCTCACCTGGCGTGCCGACGGCTGGCTGCAACAGCCCTGGACCCTGTGGACCAGCCCGTGGGTGCACATGAACACGCCGCACCTGATCGGCAACCAGGTGGCCCTGGGCGCGCTGGCTGCGTTTGCCTGGACGATTCGCCCCACCTTGGCCTGCGCGCTGGCCTGGCTGCTGGCCTGGCCGCTGACGCAGCTCTCGCTGCTGCTCTGGCCACAGATTGGGTATGCCGTGGGCCTGTCGGGCTTGCTGCACGCGGGCGCCATGGTGCTGGCGGTGCAGCTGATCCTGAAGCGCATCGCCGTGCCCAAGGCGCGCCGCTGGGGCGGCCTGCTGGCGCTGGGCCTGCTGGCCAAACTGGCGCTGGAAAGCGGCTGGTCTTATCCGGTGGTGTGGAACGCGGGCAACGAGATGTCGGTGGTTCAGGCCGCCCACCTGGCCGGCGCCTTCTGGGGTGCCGTGCTCGGGCTGGCGCTGGGCCGGCGCGACCGCAGCCAGCCCCTGGGCACCACAGCGGACAGCTCCCTGGCCACGTTGCGCTGAACCCGTTCGCCATCAAAAATGCCCGCAGCTGCGGGCATTTTTTTGGGCCTTCAAGCCGCTCAGGTCGGCACGGGCTCGGCGGCAGCGGGCGCTGCCAGCGACTTGCGGAAGCGGTTGAGTTCCTGCACGGTCTTGAAGGGCTGCTCCATCAGCAAGCTCATGTTGTGCAAGATGCGGTCGACCACCCGGGTTTCCCACACGGCGTCAAAGTCGATCTGCTTGTCCAGCCAGTGCTCCAGCCACTCGGGGTTGGGCAGCTTGCTCTGGATGGTGTCGTTCGGGAACATGGCCTTGTTCACGTGCAGGTTGGTCGGGTGCAGGGCCTGCGCGGTGCGCCGGGCGCTGGCCATGAGCACACCCACTTTGGCAAACGCGACCTTGGCGTCGTTGCCAAACTTGCCAATGGCGCGCTTCATGTAACGCAGGTAGGCGCCGCCGTGGCGGGCTTCGTCCTGGCTCAGGGTGGCGTAAATCTGTTTGATCACCGGCTCGGTGTGCCATTCGCTGGCGCGGCGGTACCAATGGTTCAAACGGATCTCGCCGCAGAAATGCAGCATCAGCGTTTCCAGTGGCGGGGCGGGGTCAAACTCAAAGCGGATGTCGTGCAGTTCCTGCTCGGTCGGCACGAGTTCGGGCCGGAAGCGGCGCAGGTATTCCATCAACACCAGCGAGTGTTTTTGCTCTTCAAAAAACCAGATCGACATGAAGGCCGAAAAGTCGGAGTCGTCGCGGTTGTCGCGCAAAAACATTTCGGTGGCCGGCAGCGCCGCCCACTCGGTGATGGCGTTCATCTTGATCGTCTGGGCCTGCTCGTCGGTCAGCGCGCTGGCGTCGAACTTGTCCCAGGGAATGTCCTTATCCATGTCCCAGCGGACGGATTCGAGTTGCTTGAAGAGTTCGGGGTACAGCATGTCGGGCTTTCGGTCGGCTAGCGGGTGGCGTTTGATTTTATGCGGCGGGTGTGAAAGAGCGCTTACAAACCATCGAGGTTGGCAAGGGTACGTGCGGCCTGCACGCGCAGGGCTTCGCGCTCGGCGGGGGCCAGGCGGGTGAGGTTGCGCACCATGAGCGCGGTGCGGGGGCTGGCTGCCAGTTCGGTCTCATGGCGGTCCAAAAAGTTCCAGTACAGCGTGGTCATGGGGCAGGCGCTGGGGCCGGTTCGCTGGTCGGGCTGGTAACGGCAGCCGCGGCAGTGGTCGCTCATGCGGGCGATGTACTGCCCGCTGGCCACGTAGGGTTTGCTGGTGAAACGCCCGCCGTTGGCAAACAGCGCCATGCCGGCCACGTTGGGCAGCTCCACCCATTCCACCGCGTCCACATACACCGCCAGGTACCAGTCGGCCACCTGCTGCGGCTGCACCTCGGCCAGCAACGCAAACTGGCCGGTGACCATGAGGCGCTGGATGTGGTGCGCGTAACCGTGTTTCAGGGTCTGGCCGATGGCGTCTTTCATGCAGGCCATGTGGGTCTGGCCGGTCCAGTACCAGCCCGGCAGCGGGCGCTGGTGGTCAAAGTGGTTGGCGGTCTTCATGCCAGGCATGTCCAGCCAGTACACGCCGCGAATGAATTCGCGCCACCCGAGAATCTGGCGGATGAACCCTTCCACGCTGGCCAGCGGCAGGCCGCGCTCAAAGTGCGCGGCTTCGGCAGCGCGGATCACGTCGCGCGGGTCGATCAGGTGCAGGTTGAGCGCCACCGACAACAGCGAATGCCAGCCAAAGGGCGTGTCGGTCCACATCGCATCCTGGAAGGCGCCGAAGCATTCCAGCCGGTCGTCCACAAAGCGCTGCAGCGCTTGCTGGGCCTGTGCAGCGGTCACGGGCCAGCCAAAGTGCGCCAACTCGCCCGGGTGCTCGGGAAAGCGCGCCTGCACCAGCGCGATCACCTCGCGGGTGGTGGCGTCGGGCTCAAAGCGGGCGGGCTCGGGAATCCAGCCCGGGCCGGCCTTGGGGTAGCTTTTGCGGTTGTCGGCGTCGAAGTTCCATTGGCCGCCCACCGGCTCTTTGCCTTCCATGAGCACGCCGTGTTCGCGGCGCATCTCACGGTAAAAGTACTCCATGCGCCACTCTTTGCGCCCGCTGGCCCAGCGCGCAAAGCGCGGGCGGCTGCACAAAAAATGCGTGTCCTCCAACCACTGCAAGGGCACGCCGGCGGCTTGCGCCACGGCTTCCATGTCTTGTTGCAGCCGCCATTCGCCCGGCTCGCAGACCCACAGCGTTTGCGGTGCGAGCGCTTTCAGCGTGTGCGCTAGGCGTGCGGGCAGGCTGCCCAGCGTTTCGAGCTCCGGGTCGTCCAGCGCCAGGTAGTGGCAGGGCAGGCCGGCCTCGGCCAGGGCTTGCCGAAAATGCCGCATGGCCGACAAAAACAGGGCAATGCGCGCCTTGTGGCTCCACACCTGGGTGGCTTCACCGGGCGCTTCGATCATGAGCACGGCATCTTGCGCCGGGTCGAAGCCGGCCAGCGCCGGGTTGCCCAGCCAGAGCTGGTCGCCCAACACCAGCACCAGGCGGCGCAGCGGGTTTTGAGCGGCCGGGGTCATGCTGGGCGGTCTTTGGCGACGGCGCGGCAGCGGTCGCTGCAAAACTTCACCTGCTCCCAGGTGCGTGCCCATTTTTTGCGCCAGGTCATGGGGCGGCCGCAGGCGGCGCAGGGTTTCTGGGGCAGGCTGGCCTTGTTGCCGCGAAAGCCGCTCATGCGGCCTCCGGCGCTGGCTGCGCCTGGACTTCGGCTGCGCCCGCGCGCCAGCGCGCCACACCGGAGGTGATGTCGTCTAGCTGGCCCATGGGCCAAAAGGCGGGCGCTTGCGCAGCGCCCAGGCCGCGGCGCTGGCGGTAAAGCGCTGGCGATTGCCCGCCGGCCCATATCTCCACCGAGGGCGGCAGGCGCTCGCGCAAACGGTCCAGCGCCGCCAGCACGTCGCGCGGGTTTTGCACGGCGGTGAAGCTCAGGGCCACCACGTCGGCGCGGTAAGCGCTGGCGGCGGCCACGATGTCGGGCAGGGGGGTTTGCACCCCCAGCGCCACGGTGTCGCAGCCTTCCAGCACCATGAAGCTTTCTGCCATGAGCAGGCCCAGGGCGTGGGGCTCGCCGGGCACCGTGGTCAGCAGCACCCGGGGTGGATGGAGCGGCTGGTTCGAAGCCACCTGGGCCATGGCGTGGCGCAGCAGGGCTTGCACGACCTCGGTGTACAGGTGCTCTTCAAACACCGCGAGCTGACCATCCAGCCAGGACTGGCCCACCCGCACGTTCATGGCGGTGACGCCGTCGCGGATCAGCGCAGCCAGGCCGTGGGCCAGCAGGTACTGGTTCATGGACTGGCGCAGCTCGTGGGCCTGGTGCTGGCGCAGCAACTGCATCCAGTGATCCACCGGCACGCCGCGCGGGGCCTCAGCGGCCTGGGCGGCCGCTCGGGGGCGGGTTTTGCCCAGGCGTGCCGCTGGTGGTTCGGCGGCAGGGGTTTGAATCCGTTCGGCGCTCGCTTGCGTACCCAGTTGCAGCAGCTGTCCCAAAGGCAACGCCACCACGCCACCTGGGCGGTGGCCGGCGTCGAGCAGGCGGCGAATGTGGCGCAGCCGCAGCAGCTGGGTGTCGTCGTATTGGCGCTCGCCCAGCGCGTCGCGTTCGGGCGTGGGAAAGCCATAGCGCCGCTCCCACACCCGCAACGTGTCTTTGGACAGCCCGGTGTCGCGTTCGACATCGGCAATGGTGTGGCGTATCTCGGCGGTAAGGCTTGAACTTGTCATGGACAAATGATCCAATGGTTTACCGCATTATGGAGTTTTATATATGAACGAGCGAGTTGTCTATGGCAAGCCCGCACAACGCGGATGGCAACCCTGGCGCGCCGCTGTTGCTTTGGGGTGGGCGCTTGGCTTGAGCTTGAGCCCAGCTGTGCAGGCCCAGCCGCTGCCAGCCAAGGCGGGTGCCAGCGCCACCTGCGCGCCCCTGCTGCAGCACCGCTTTGACCGGCTGCAAGACGAAAAACCCCAATCGCTCTGCCAGTACGCCGGCCAGGTGGTACTGGTGGTCAACACCGCCAGCTTTTGTGGTTTCACCGGCCAATACGAAGGCCTTGAAGCGCTGTACGCGCGTTACCAGGGGCGCGGACTGGTGGTGCTGGGCTTCCCGTCAAACAACTTTGGGCGCCAGGAGCCCGGCAACAACCAGGCCATTGCCGATTTTTGCGAGAACACGTTTGGCGTGAAATTCCCGATGTTCAGCAAAACCAACGTGGTGGGCCGCGACGCCAACCCGCTGTACCGACAGCTCGCCACGCGCACCGGCCAGACGCCACAGTGGAATTTTCACAAGTACCTGATCGGGCGCGATGGCCAGACGGTGCGCAGCTTTGGCAGCGCGGTTGAACCCAATAACCCTGACTTGATCAAGGACATTGAACGATTTCTATCGACCAAATTGTGACTGATCAGTCACAATAAAACCAATTAGTATATTTTTTGAGCCCGCCACACTTGAACACACCACACAAGCGGACGCCAACCACCGGTCGGGAGGGAACCATGACCCACATTCAGCGGAACTTTTTTGAACCGCCAACGCTCATAACAAGCAACTTGCGGGTGCAGGCGCCAGTAGCCCACCCTCAGCCCGTTTCTGCACTGCGAAGCCTTCCAGGCGTGTGTCTGGATGCAATCCCGAGGCGGTTCTCCTCCTCCTCCCTCCCTCCCTTGTTCGTCTTGGGGCGCTTCGCAGGCTTTTCTTTTTCTACCGGCCGTGCACTGCCGCAAGGCAGCGGAGTCTGACCCATGTATTCAGACCCCCGCGCACCCGCCGCCCAGCCTTCCGCACACCGCCCACGCCAACCGCGTGTCGCCATCATCGGCTCTGGCATTGCCGGGCTGGCCGCCGCCCACACGCTGCAAGGGCTGGCCGACATCACCCTGTTTGAAGCGGGCGACTACTTTGGGGGCCACACCCACACCGTGGACATGACCCTGCCCAACGCGCAGGGCGTGCCCACCACGTTTGGGGTAGACACCGGCTTTCTGGTGCTCAACGAGCGCACCTACCCCAACCTGCTGGCGCTTTTCGCCGCCCTGGACGTGCCGATTGCCAAGTCCGACATGTCGTTTTCGGTGCAGGCGCCCGGCGCTGCGCCCGGCGGCGGCACGCTGGAATGGAGCGGCTCCAGCCTGTCCACCGTGTTTGCCCAGCGCCGCAACCTGACCAACCCGCGCTTTTGGCGCATGCTGGCCGACATCGTGCGCTTCAACCGCATCACCACGAAGCTGGCGCAGCGCGGTGAAGACCTGCAACCCAACAGCCCGCTGCTGCAACCCTGGGCGAATTTTTGCGGGAACAGCGCTTTTCCGACGAGTTCCGCGACTGGTATTTCCTGCCCATGATGGGCTGCATCTGGAGCTGCCCGACCGACCAGATGCTGGCCTTCCCCGTGGCCACCATGGTGCGGTTTTGCCACAACCACGGCCTGATCCAGATCACCAACCGGCCGCAGTGGTACACCGTGGCCGGCGGCGCGCGCCAGTATGTCGACAAGATCACCGCCCGCATCCCCGACCGCCGCCTGAACACCCCGGTACACCAGGTGCTGCGCGACGAGCAAGGCGTGCGCGTGGTCACCCAGAGCCAGGTCGAACGTTTTGACGCGGTGGTGTTTGCCTGCCACAGCGACCAGGCGCTGGCGCTGCTGGGCAACCAGGCGTCTGCCGAAGAAACCGCGGTACTCGGCGCCATCCGCTACCAGCCCAATCACGCCGTGCTGCACACCGACACCGCCGTGTTGCCCCAGCACAAACAGGCCTGGGCCGCGTGGAACTACGAGCGCTCGCCCAGTGCCAGCCAGGAGTCGGCCCAGGTGTGCCTGCACTACCTGCTGAACCAGCTGCAGCCGCTGCCGGTGCAGCAGCCGGTGGTGGTGTCGCTGAACCCGCAAAGCCCCATCGACCCGGCCAAAGTGGTGGGCGAATACACCTACGCCCACCCGGTGTTTGACCTGGCCGCCATCCGGGCGCAGGCCCGCGTGCCCGCCATGCAGGGCCAGCAAAACAGCTTTTTTGCCGGCGCCTGGATGGGCTACGGCTTCCACGAAGACGGCCTGAAAGCCGGCTTGCAAGCCGCCCGCGCCCTGATGGATGTCCACGGCCTCACCACCACCGCCAACCCTGCCGACTCGCGCCGCGCCGCCTTGCCTGGGGTGTTTGCATGAGTGGGAATGGCGCCAGCGTGGGGGCCACCGACCTGAGCGCCAGGCCGCCCCAAGCCGGGTCAACCCAAGCCGGGTCAGCCCTCATTGGTTTCGGCCAGGTGCGCCACGTGCGCCACCGCCCCCAGCGCAACGCCTTTGCCTACCCCACCTATTTCTTGATGCTGCCCATGCGCAGCCTGCGCGCACACGGCCCCGGCGCGCTGTCCCGCAACCGGCGCGCCGCGCTCGCATTTCACGACAGCGACCACGGCGACGGCGGCCCGGACAGCCTGGCCTGGCTTGACCAGCTGCTGCTGCAACACGGCGTCACCGACGCACAGGGCGAGGTGTGGCTGCACACCTACCCGCGCGTGCTGGGCTACAGCTTCAAGCCCGTGAGCTTCTGGTATTGCCACCGGGCCGACGGCAGCTTGCGCGCCGTGCTGGCCGAAGTGAACAACACCTTTGGCGAGCGCCACTGCTACCTGCTGGACGCACCGCGCCTGGGCGTGCCCTGCACAGCCGACAAGGTGTTTCACGTATCGCCGTTTTGCCCCGTGCGCGGCCACTACCGTTTCGTGTTCATGCGCACCCAGCAGGGCGGCCAAGACCGCACCGTGGCCCGCATCGACTACTTCGACGCCGCCGGCGAGCCGGTGCTCATCAACACCAGCGTCAGCGGTGTGCTGCAGCCGCTGACCGCACAAACCCAACGCCGCGCGTTGTGGGCGCACCCGGCCATGACGCTGGGCGTGATCGCCCGCATCCACTGGCAGGCCGTGCGCCTGTGGCTCAAGCACACCCCGTTTTTTCGCCAGCCCGCTGCCCCAACCGACTTCGTGACCGCAGGCGACACGCCCGCGCACACGCGCCGCAGCTGAACCCTTCAATGCCCATGAACAGCACCACCGCCACCGACAACCCCGCCGGCTTCGCCCTGCCCCGCAACGCCCCCGCCGCCGCCCGCACGCTCATGCAACTGCTGCAGCGGCTGCGCCATGGCAGCCTCACGCTGCAACTGCCCGACGGCTCGGTGCAGCGCTTTGGCAGCACCGACGGCCCCCACGCCAGCCTGCACATGGTGAACTGGAACATGTGCCGCGCTGTGCTCAAGTCGGGCGACATTGGCTTTGCCGAAAGCTTCATTGCCGGCGACTGGAACACGCCCAACCTCACCGCGCTGCTGGGCCTGATGGTGGCCAACCGGCGCGAAGTGGAAGACGCCATTTACGGCTCGTGGCTGGGCCGCCTGGCCTACCGCGTGCGCCACCTGCTCAACCGCAATTCCAAAGCCAACAGCCGCAAAAACATCCACGCCCACTACGACCTGGGCAACGCCTTTTACGAACTCTGGCTCGACGGCACGATGAACTATTCGTCGGCCCTGTTTGAAGCGCCCGACCAGCCGATGGTGGACGCCCAACACGCCAAGGTGCGCCGCGCCTTGCGCATGGCCGGTGTGCAGCCGGGCGACCGCGTGCTGGAAATTGGCTGCGGCTGGGGCGCCCTGGCCGAAAAAGCCACCACCGAATTCGGCGCGTCCGTCACCGGCGTCACCCTGTCCACCGAGCAGCTGGCGTTTGCGCAGCAGCGCATGGAAGCGCTGGGCGTGCAAGGCCGTGCAGACCTGCGTTTGCAGGACTACCGCGACATTGCCGACGCGCCGTTTGACGCCATCTGTTCGATTGAAATGCTCGAAGCCGTGGGCCGCGAATACTGGCCCACCTACTTCCAGTCGGTGGCCAAGTTGCTGAAGCCGGGCGGGCGCGCCTGCATCCAGAGCATCGTGATCGACGACGCGCTGTTTGAACGCTATATCGCCGGCACCGACTTCATTCAGCAGTACATCTTCCCCGGCGGCTGCCTGCCGTGCCCGCGCGAATTGCGTGCCCAGGCGGCCAAAGCCGGCCTGGAGGTGGTGGACGAGTTCGCATTCGGCCCCGACTACGCCCGCACCCTGCAGCTGTGGCGCGAGCAGTTTTTGCACGAACAAGAGCGTGTGCTCCAGCTGGGTTTTGACCAGCGGTTCCTGCGCATCTGGGAGTTTTACCTGGCCTACTGCGAAGCCGCTTTCACCGGCGCCAACATCGACGTGGTGCAGTTCACCCTGCGCAAACCCGGCTAAAAGCCCGCCCACCGAAAGCCTGCCATGCCGTCCACCACCCGCCCCCTGCGCCTGCGTCGCGTCCACCCCGCGGCCGCGTTTTTGCTGGCTGTGACAGCCGCCGCGTGGTGGCCCGCCCTGGTGCAAGCCACCACGCCCGAGCCCACCGTGAGTGCTGCGCTGCAAGACAAGCAGCTGCAGGGCAACGCACGGCTGCGCGTGTGGGGCTTTGAGGTGTACGACGCCACCCTGTGGGCCGGCAACGCCTTTGACGCCCAGCGCTACGAGCAACACCGCTTTGCGCTGGAGCTGAACTACCTGCGCAGCTTCAAGGGGCGCGACATCGCCGAGCGCTCCATCGACGAAATGCGCGGCATTGCCGCCATCACGCCCGAGCAGGCCACGCGCTGGCTGGCGGCCATGAGCACGCTGTTTCCCGACGTGCAGCGCGGCGACCGCATCACCGGCGTGCACGTGCCCGGCAGCGGCGCGCGCTTTTACCTGAACGGCCGGCTGCGCGGCGAACTGGCCGACGAAAATTTCTCGCGCCTGTTCTTTGGCATCTGGCTGTCGCCCAAAACATCGCAACCCGCCATGCGCGCCACGCTGATCCAGGCGGCCGCTGCGGCGCCGCGCACACCATGAATCCCACCGCCGCAACGGCCACAGACCCAGCGGCGCGCTTCATCGGCCCCGGCGCCTGGCGCCACGGCCTGGGCTATGGCCTGCTGGGGCTGCCGCTGGCCTTTGTGGCGCTGCCGCTGTATGTGATCTTGCCCAACCACTACGCCCGCGAATTTGGCGCGCCGCTGGCCGCCCTCGGTGCGGTGCTGCTGGGCGCGCGCCTGATCGACGCCGTGCTCGACCCCTGGATCGGTCGTTGGTGCGACCGCCTGTTTGCCCGCTCAACCCGCGCCGTGCTGGCTGCTGCGGCGGTAGCTGCCGTGGTGCTGGCGCTGGGCCTGTGGGGCCTGCTGTTTCCGCCGCCGGCTGTGCGCAGCGCCGGCATGGCCGCCTTGCTGGGCTGGGCGGGCGCGGTAATGGCCGTCACCTACACCGCCTACAGCGTGGTGAGCGTGGCGCACCAGGCCTGGGGCGCGCGGCTGGGCGGCAGCGAAGCGCAGCGCAGCCGCGTGGTGGCCTGGCGCGAAGGGCTGGCCTTGGTGGGCGTGCTGCTGGCCGCGGTGTTGCCCGGCACGCTGGGCCTGGGCGCCACGGTGTCGGCCTTTGCCGTTCTGCTGGCCCTGGGCGGCTGGGCCTGGAGCCGTTCGCTGGTGCCGGCTGCCATGGCGGCTTCGCCACTGCCGGGTGCGGTGCCAGCGCCTTCTCCGCTGCGCCAGCCCGCCTTTTTGCGGCTGCTCGCGGTGTTTGTGCTCAACGGCACGGCCAGCGCCGTGCCCGCCACGCTGGTGCTGTTTTTTGTGCAAGACCGCCTGCAGGCGTCGCCCGCCCTGGAACCCGCGTTTTTGGCCACCTACTTTTTGTGCGCTGCGCTGTCCATGCCGCTGTGGGTGAAGCTGGTGGGCCGGCTGGGCCTGGCGCGCACCTGGCTGACGGGTATGGGCTTGGCCGTGGCGGTGTTCATCTGGGCGGCCACATTGGGCGCGGGCGACACCACCGCGTTTCTCATTGTGTGTGCGCTGTCCGGCATCGCGCTGGGCACCGACCTGGCCCTGCCCAGTGCCCTGCTGGCGGGTCTCATTGGCCGACTGGGCGAGCGCGGACAGCGCGAAGGCGCCTACTTCGGCTGGTGGAGCTTTGCCGCCAAGCTCAACCTGGCGCTCGCCGCCGGCCTGGCGCTGCCGCTGTTGGCCTGGTTTGGCTACACCCCCGGCGCGCGCGAGCCCGAAGCCCTGCTGACCCTCACCATCGCCTACTGCCTGCTGCCTTGCGCCCTCAAGCTGCTGGCCGCTGGCGCCCTGTATGGGCTGGTGATCCGACCCGAACGCCGGGCCGCCGCCAGCCACCTCGTCCACACCCCTGTTTCCTGAAAGCCCCACCATGCAACGACGCCTTTTGCTCACCGCCGGCCTGGCTGGCGCGGCCACCCTGGCCGGCTGCGCCGGCCCACAGATCGCCCAATACGCGGGCGAAAAGCCTGCGCTGGACCTGCGCACCTATTTCAACGGCATGCTGGACGCCTACGGCGTGTTCACCGACCGCTCGGGCCAGGTGGTCAAGCGCTTCACCGTGGTCATGCGCTGCACCTGGGACGGCGACAACGGCGTGTTCGATGAAGACTTTGTGTACTCGGACGGCACCACCGGCAAGCGCATCTGGCGCATGAAACACCTGGGCGACGGCCGCTACAGCGGCACCGCCGACGACGTGGTGGGCGAGGCCCTGGGCGAAACCCGTGGCAACGCCTTTCGCTGGGGATACACCCTGGCCCTGCCGGTGGACGGTCGCGTCTGGAACGTCACGTTTGACGACTGGATGTACCTGATGGACGAGCGCGTCATGCTCAACAAAGCGGTCATGAGCAAGTTCGGCGTGCGCCTGGGTGAAGTCACGCTGACCTTCATAAAAAGATGACCCCCCCGCGTCGCTTCGCGTCACCGCCCCCCGGGGGGCGGCACTGGCCGTCTGGCGAAGCCAGCCCGGCGGTGCCCTTGGCTGCTGTCGCACTCCGGCGCCACGAACACCTGACACGAATTCATTGACCTACCGGCCCCACCCATGACACCCCAAAGCAGTTTTGTTGAACCCAGCCCCGCGCGCAAAGCCCCCCCCGCGCAGCGGCAACGTGGCTGGCATCTGCTGCGCCCCTTCAACCCACCCATCGCCGACTGGCGCGGCCAACGCGTCTGGCTGATTGGCGCGTCCAGCGGCATTGGTGCAGCCACGGCGGCGGCGCTGCAGGCGCGGGGTGCGCAGGTGCTGGTGTCGGCCCGCAGCGCAGGCGCGCTCGATGCATTTGTGGCCGAACACACCGAAGCCGACGGCAGCCGCCTCACGCCCCAGGCCTGGCCGCTGGACGTGACCGACGCGCAGGCGGTGACCCGCACCGCCCAGGCCATCTTGCAACAAGGGCCGCTGGACCTGGTGCTCTACTGCGCCGGGCACTACCGCGAAATGCGGGCCACCGCCATGGACATGGCCGACCTGAAGCGCCACCTGGACATCAACTACACCGGCGCCCTGCACGTGATCGACGCCGTGTTGCCCAGCCTCATCGCCCGGGGCAGCGGCCACGTGAGCCTGATCAGCAGCGTGGCCGGCTTTCGCGGCCTGCCCAAGAGCCTGGCCTACGGCCCCACCAAAGCCGCGCTCACCAACCTGGCCGAAACCCTCTACCTCGACCTGGGGCCGCTGGGCGTGGGCGTGAGTGTGGTGCACCCCGGCTTTGTGCAAACCCCGCTCACTGCACAAAACGACTTCACCATGCCTGCCCTGATCACGCCCGACCAGGCCGCGCAGGCCATGGTTGACGGCTGGGCCAACGGAGCTTTTGACATCCACTACCCCAAGCGCTTCACGCGCTGGATGAAACTGCTGCGCCTGCTGCCCTACCGCCTGTATTTCCCGGCCGTGCGCCGCTTCACCGGCCTGTGAACCAACGATGAACCCCACCGAACCCCGGGCCGCCGTGGCGCGCATCAGCGCATTTTTTGAAGCCTTGTCGCCGCAGTCGCTGGCGCTGATGGATACGCTCTACGCGCCCGACGCTCGCTTCAAAGACCCGTTCAACGCGGTGCAGGGCGTGCCCGCCATCACCGGCATTTTTGAGCACATGTTCCACAACCTCCACGAGCCGCGCTTCGTGGTCACGCAGCAAGTGGTGGACGGCGCGCAGGCCTTTCTGGTGTGGGAATTCCGCTTTCGCTTCAAGCGCTTTGACACCACCACCGAACAGGTGATCCGGGGCGGCTCGCACCTGGTACTGGCAGCGGACGGCCGCATCAGCGACCACCGCGACTACTGGGACGCAGCCGAGGAGCTGTATGAAAAGCTGCCCGTGGTGGGCAGGTTGATGCGCTGGCTCAAGCGCCGCGCCAACAGCTGAGCGGGGCGCCCAAGCGAAGCTCAGTCCGGCTTGCTGTCGATGAAGCTCTGGCGCAGCGCCAGCTTGTCGCTGAGTTTGGCGAGGTTGGGGTAGGGCGCGCGCCACTCAATGGCGGGAAAGCGGAAGTCGAGGTAGCCCAGGGCGCAGCCCACCGCCACGTCAGACAGGCTCAGGTGCACGCCCGAACAAAACGCCTTGTCACCCAGGCCCTGGCTCATGGAGGCCAGCGACGCGTGGATTTTTCCCATCTGGCGATCGATCCAGGCGCCGCTGCGCTGGGCTTCGGTGCGCCCGGGCCAAGTGGCTTCCAGGCGGGCCAGAATGGCCGCGTCCAGCACGCCGTCGGCCAGTGCTTCCCAGGTTTTCACCTCGGCGCGCTCGCGCCCCTGCGTGGGAATGAGCTTGCCCACGGGCGACAGCGTGTCCAGGTATTCCACGATCACGCGCGAGTCAAACACCGCTTCGCCACCCTCCATGACCAGGCAAGGCACCTTGCCCAGCGGGTTGGACGCGGCAATTTTCGTGTCAGCCGCCCACACGTCTTCAGGCACGAACTGGTAGTCGAGCTTTTTCTCGGCCATGACGACGCGCACTTTGCGCACGTAAGGGCTGGTGATGGCACCGATGAGTTTCATGGACGTGGGTTTTTTGTTGCAGGGTTCCCTGGGGCTCGCCATTTTAGCGATGCGCGCATACCGCTGCGCTGACACGGCCCATAGCGCCCCGGCCACACCACGAGGCCCGCGCCAGCCCTGCTCCTACAATCGACAAATGCGCCCGACCACACCCAACCCCACCGCTTCATCCGCCCCGGCCTCTGCCGCCCTGTCCCCTGTTTCGGCCCTGTCCCCGCTGGACGGCCGCTACGCCGGCCGCCTGGCCAGCCTGCGCCCCTTCATGAGCGAGCAGGGCTACATGCACCGCCGCGTGCAGGTCGAAATTGCCTGGTTCATTGCCCTGTCCGACGCCGGGTTCGACGAATTCAAGCCGCTCTCGCCCGGTGCCCGCACCTACCTGATGGGTCTGGTGAAAAACTTCAATGAGGCCGACGCGGTGGCCATCAAGGACATTGAAAAGGTCACCAACCACGACGTGAAAGCCGTGGAGTACTGGATCAAATCCAAGTTTGACGCCCGCCCCGAGCTGGAAAAAGCCTCCGAATTTGTGCACTTCGCCTGCACCAGCGAAGACATCAACAACACCAGCCACGCCCTGCAGCTCAAGGGCGGGCGCGACGTGGTGCTGCTGCCCGCGCTGGACGGCCTGATCGTCAAGCTGCGCGACATGGCCCACGCCTTTGCCGCCGTGCCCATGCTCAGCCGCACCCACGGCCAGACCGCCAGCCCCACCACCGTGGGCAAGGAGCTGGCCAACGTGGTGGTGCGCCTGAACACCGCCCGCGACCGCATTGCCGGCGTGAAGCTCATGGCCAAAATGAACGGCGCCGTGGGCAACTACAACGCGCACCTGAGCGCCTGGCCCGACTTTGACTGGGAAGCCTTCAGCCGCGAGGTGGTGGAAACCGCCGAGCCGCTGGGCCTGGGCCTCACCTTCCAGCCCTACAGCATCCAGATTGAACCGCACGACTACATGGCCGAGCTGTTCGACGCGGTGGCCCGCGCCAACACCATCCTGATCGACCTTTCGCGCGACATCTGGGGCTATGTGAGCCTGGGTTATTTCAAGCAGCGCCTGAAGGCCGGTGAAATTGGCTCCAGCACCATGCCGCACAAGGTCAACCCGATCGACTTTGAAAACGCCGAAGGCAACCTGGGCCTGGCCAACGCGGTGCTGCGCCACCTTTCTGAAAAGCTGCCCATTTCGCGCTGGCAGCGCGACCTGACCGACTCCACCGTGCTGCGCAACATGGGTGTGGCCATGGGCTACGCGGTGCTGGCCTACCACTCGCTGAGCGTAGGCCTGGGCAAGCTGGAACTGAACGAAGAAGCCCTGGCGGCCGACCTCGACGCCTCGTGGGAAGTGCTGGCCGAGCCCATTCAAACGGTGATGCGCCGCTTTGGCGTGCAAGGCGCCTACGAAAAGCTCAAAGAAGTGACCCGCGGCAAAACCGTGACGGCCGAGGCGCTGCACGCACTCATTCGCAGCCTGGAGATTCCCCAGGCCGAGAAAGACCGCCTGCTGGCCATGACGCCGGGCAGCTACATCGGCAAGGCCACCGAGCTGGCGCAGCGCGTCTGATGGCCCGGTCGCCGCGCTCAGCGGCCTGAACTGCACACTTTGAACTTACCGCTGGCGGGCTCGCCAGCGGCGTTTGCCACCCGTTTGACATAGCGCAAACAGCCGCTCCTGGCGCGCCCCTACAGTCGCCACCTGCGCGGCCGCACCCTGTTGGTCCGCCCTTGTCGCACACAAGCGACCCCCAACGACCAACACCGGAGCTGCCGCCATGGCGATCGAACTGTTCAACCAAAACGGCCATGTGTGCCTCATGTTTGCCCACCTCAGCGACGAGGGCGGTGAAGCGGTGCAGGCCAACCAGTTTCTGGTGATCCACGGCGACACCGGCGCCATCATCGACCCCGGCGGCAACATGGCCTACAACGAGCTGCTGCTCACGGTGGGCCGCTATTTTTCGCCGCAAAAACTGTCCATGATCCTGGCCTCGCACGCCGACCCGGACATCATCGCCTCGCTCGACCGATGGATGACCAGCACCCAGGCCACGCTCTACATTTCGCGCCTGTGGGAACGCTTTGCGCCGCACTTTTGCAAGCCCGGCAAAACCCAGGGCCGCATCATCGGCATTCCCGACCCCGGCATGCGCATCCGCCTGGGTAGCAGCGAAATCGTGGCGCTGCCGGCGCACTTCATGCACTCCGAAGGCAACTTCCAGTTTTGGGACCCGGTCAGCCGCATCCTGTTTTCGGGTGACCTCGGTGTGTCCATGGGCACCTCGGCCGACGCGGCCCAACCCATCACCTCGCTGGCCGCCCACATCCCGAAAATGGAAGCGTTTCACCGCCGCTACATGGTGTCCAACAAGGTGTTGCGCCTGTGGGCCAACATGGCACGCACGCTGCCCATCCACATGATCGTGCCGCAGCACGGCGCGCCCCTGGCCGGGCCGGCGGTGAAAGAATTCATCGACTGGATTGGCACCGTGGACTGCGGCGTGGACCACCTGACGCAAGCCAACTACACCGTTCCTCAGTAACAAGTAACCCCCCGCGCCGGCTTCGCCGTCACCCCCCAGGGGGCGGCACTGGCCGTCCGGCAAAGCCGGCCCGGCGGTGCCCTGGGATCAACTCCCCCGCAGCGGCATAGTTCTTCTCTCCGGCGCGAGAAGCCTCAGCCCCAGGATGCGGTGGAACCGGCTTCGCCGGGCCACTCGCATCGCCCCTTGTGGGGCGGAGCGGTTACGCGAAGCGAACAAGCGATGGGGGTGAGCACTGTACTGCGGCGCGGGGGGAGCCTTTCTCCAGCGCCCGTTCGGCGTAGCGGTTGAACCGCCAGGAATCGCCTTCCAGCGTGATGCGCCGCCAGCTCACGCGCTTTTCGCCGGGCGACATTTCGGTCCATCGCTGCACTTCGTCAAATGTGCGGCCACAACCCTTGCACAGGGCATCGCCCTGGCTGGTGGAGCAAATGGCAATGCAGGGCGTGTCGGGCATGCTGTCAAACCAGGCCAGCCATGCCTCACGGGCGGCTGCGGGCAGAGTGGCTTCGTCGGCCTCGGCTTCATGAAAGTACACCATCAGCGCATACACCTCGGCCAACGCACGCAAAGGTACAGCCAGCGACAAGCCGTCGGGCGAGGGTGAGCGCTCACGCCAGAAGTTGATCGCGGCTTCAATGTCGGTGATGTGAATGCCTGCCATGGGGGCGGATGATAACGAGCACCACCCCGCCCCGCGCCGTGCCGGGCCTTTGCAGGTGTGGAAAGTGCGTACCGGGTTGACAGCTGCCGACAGGTACCCGCCGATACAATTCGCCCCCCAGGGACCCCAGGCCGCACAACATCCCGTGCCGCAGTCAGCGGGGCCTGACGCAGGCCAGCCGGCCCCCAACAACTCGACCAACAAAGCTCTATGGATTTCCTCACTTCACCCGAATTCTGGGTTGCGCTGGGCCAGATCGTCATCATCGACATCTTGCTCGGTGGCGACAACGCGGTGGTGATCGCCCTGGCCTGCCGCAAGCTGCCGCCGGCACAGCGCACCAAGGGCATCATCTGGGGCACGGCGGGTGCCATCGTGCTGCGCGTGATCCTGATCGCGTTTGCCATGACGCTGCTCAATGTGCCGTTCCTCAAATTTGTGGGCGCGCTGCTGCTGGTGTGGATTGGCGTGAAGCTGCTCGCGCCCGACGAAGACGGCCACGGCGACGTGGCGGGCAGTGACAAGCTGTTTGCCGCTGTCAAAACCATCATCGTGGCCGACCTGGTGATGAGCGTGGACAACGTGATTGCCATTGCCGGCGCCGCTCAAAATGCCGGCGAACATTCCATGCTGCTGGTGGTGCTGGGTCTGCTCATCTCCATTCCCATCATCGTCTGGGGCAGCCAGCTGGTCATCAAGCTCATGGCGCGTTTCCCCATCATCATCACCGCTGGCGCCATGCTGCTGGGCTGGATCGCGGGCGGCATGCTGGTGTCCGACCCTGCCTTTGCCAGCCCCGACCAATGGACCTGGATGCTCAAGCTGGAGCAGACCAACGCCATCCATTACGGTGCGGCCGTGGCCGGTGCGCTGCTGGTGTTGACGGTGGGCAAACGGCTGGCCGCGCGCAACGCGCTGCAACAGGCCTGACGCACCCAGCCGCTGGCCGCCCGCGCTTTTTTGCTTGGGCCAAGGCCGGTGCGCTGCTATGCTGAGCCGCATGAAACTCATCGTGAAATGGCTGTTTGCCGCGTGCGCCCTGTTGCTGGTGGCTTACCTCCACCCTGGCGTGCACATCCAGAGCTACGGCTCGGCGCTCATCGCTGCGGCCCTCATCGGCTTGTTCAACACGCTGCTGCGGCCCATTCTGGTGGTGCTCACGCTACCGGTCACCGTGGTCACGCTGGGCCTGTTTCTGTTCGTCATCAACGCCCTGATGTTCTGGGCGGCAGCCAGCCTGCTTGACGGTTTCCACGTCGACGGCTTCTGGGCCGCGCTGCTGGGCTCGCTGATCTATTCCGTGCTGATGCTGGTGGTGGACGCGGCGTTGAAGGCGCTGTTTCCCCGCTCTTAAAGCGCCCAGCCGCGCGGGCTCCCATTGATCCGGTCCAGTGAAGTCTTGATTTCCGTTCGGGCTGAGCCTGTCGAAGCCCTGTATCCCGTTCGTCCTGAGCCTGTCGAAGGTCCGGTCCAGGGCCAACGGTTGATCCGTCGCCTGGTCGCATCAACAGGCTACTCGTCCAACACCGACTCGCGCAGCAGCGCCTCGGCCTGCCGCAGGCGGCTGTCCACAATCGCCAGCTCCATCGGGTCGGCAGCGCGCTGCGCTGCGGGCAAAGCTTGCGCGGCCTTGAAACGGTCCACCGCGCCCGCGTAGTCCAGGTGCGCCACGCGCGACTCGGCTTCGGCCCGTATGGCGCGCAGCGTCTGGCCTTGCGCCTGGTACGCCCGGGCCAGCGTTTGCCAGGCCAGCGCGTCGCGTGGGTGCTGCACCACCCAGTTTTGCAGGTGCGTGGCCGCGCGCTGGGGCTCGCCAGTGGCCAGGGCCGCCTGGGCCCCTAGCAGGGTGAGCGTGCGCCCACTGCCGGCCAGGGCCTGGTCTCGCAGCGCAGCCAGGGCGCTGGCCCGTGCCGTGGCGGCGGGGCCGGTGGCGGGCGGGGCGGTCAAGAGCACTTCGAGCAGCAGCGCGTCCACCACCCAGTGCGCCGCCGGCACCACCTGCGGGCGCAGGCGCTGCGCCAGGTCCAGCGCGCGGTCGGGTTGCCCCAGGCGCAGAGCTGCCCACGCCGCGGCGTAGCGCTCGCCCGGTGCAGCTTGCGGCCCTTGGCCGCTTTGCAGCCAAGCCCGCAGCCGGTCGGGCCCGTTTTCGGCCAACACGCGCGCGCGCGCGGCCATGAGCGTGTGCAGCTCGGGCGCCACCGGTGCAGCGCTGCGCAGCGTGGGCGCGCCATTCATGGCCGCGCCGGTGCCCGCTGGCAGGCTGAGCGCGAGCCCCGGGCGAACCGGCGCTGGCGCAATGGGGGCATCGCGCAGCGGCCCCACGGCGGGGCGCGTGGGCTCCAGCGGCAGGCGCGCACGCATGTCGGCCATGCGCTCGCTGCTCAGCGGGTGGCTGCGCAGGTAGGGAAACGAGCCGTCGTCGCTCAGGCGCGAAGCCTGCTGCAGCTTGTCAAACATGTCCACAAAACCCTGGCCGTCAAAGCCTGCGCCGGTGAGCACGCCAAAGCCCACCCGGTCGGCCTCGCGCTCCATGTCCCGTGAAAAGTTCAGTTGCGTTTGCGCCGCCACCGCCTGGCTGCCCAGCATGGCCGCGCTGGCCACCTCGGTGTTGGCGCGGGCGGCCAGAGCACTCAAAATCATGGCGCCCATCATCCAGGGCGCCATGCGGTCTTGCCGCGCCACCAGCCGCGCTATGTGGCGCTGCGACACATGGCTCAGCTCGTGCGCCATCACAGAGCCCAGCTCGGCCGCGCTGTCAGTGGCGGCTATCAGCCCCAGGTGCACGCCCAGGTAACCACCGGGCAACGCAAACGCGTTCACCCGCCGGTCGCGTGAAATCATCAGCTCCCAGGCCAGCCGCTCTGAAAGCTCGGGCGGCACATCGCCCCGCGCCCGCGCCGCTGCCAGCAGCGGCTGCCAGATGGCCTGCAAATAGTCGCCCAGCACCGGGTCGTCCAGGTAGTCCGGGTCGCGGTAAATGTCGCGCGCAATGCGGTCACCCAGCCGGCGCTCGGCCGCAATCGACATGCCCTGCCCATCGCCCAAGCCCGGCAAACCGCCCGACACCAGCGCAGGGGGTTCGGCCGCAGGCGGCAGGTTTTGGGCCACCGTCAAAGAAACCGGGGCCAGGCCCAGCGCCACCACCAAGGCGGCCGTGAGCTGGCAAACACCACCGTGGGTGCGGTGTACAGGGAAAGTCAAAGGCAAACGCATGCCCGTATGATGCCGCCAACCCCACAAGGTTTCTGTAAAGCACGCGCAAAGCCACCGCCATGACCGACACAAACGCCACCCCCAGCAGCCCCCTCACCCACTTCGACGCCCAGGGCCAGGCCCACATGGTCGACGTGTCCGCCAAAGCCAGCACCCACCGCGTGGCCGTGGCTGAAGGCCAGATCAGCATGGAGCCCGCCACCCTGGCGCTCATTCAGAGCGGCAACGCCAAAAAGGGCGACGTGCTGGGCATTGCCCGCATAGCCGGCATACAAGGCGCCAAAAAAACCAGCGACCTCATTCCCCTGTGCCACCCGCTCGCGCTCACCCGCGTGGCGGTGGAATTTGAGGTGGACGCGGCGGCCAACAGCGTGCGGTGCAAAGCCACCGCCGAATGCACCGGCCAGACCGGCGTGGAAATGGAAGCCCTGACCGCGTGCAGCGTGGCGCTGCTCACCATTTACGACATGTGCAAAGCGGTAGACCGGGGCATGACCATCAGCGGGGTGCGCCTGATGGAAAAGCGGGGTGGGAAGAGTGGGCATTTTGTGGCGGCAAAGGACTGACCACGCATCCCCAGCCTTCGGAGCATCCTGTCGCAAGAGATTATTGATTTATTTCATTGTTCAATGTAAAAGTGATTTTCTGCAATCATCATTGAACAAGCCATGACCCTGGCGCACCTCGTCACCGAGAACAGCGAAAACCAGTTGCGCCAGTACACCGACGCGGCGGCCGTCTTCGGTGCCCACTCGCGCGCAGTCAAGGAAGCCGCCGCCGTTCGGGGCACCATGTTCTGGCGCGAGCTCAGGGGCGTCAACACCCTCATTCGCACCTCGGCGGCTGGTGCCCAACGCAGCCTGGGTCCCGATTCTGAGCAGACACAAGCGATCTACGCCAGCTTCATGAAGCGAAAAAAGCAGGCCGAACAAAGCAAAAAGTCGCTGGCCCTCAAGCTCGACGAGATGCGAAAGCTCAACAGGGTCTATGGCGTCGGGCGCACACCGCACGTCGTGGTCTCGCTGCTGCAATCGATGGAGAAGGCGGGCATTGCCGAACAGTTCCTGACCGTGGGCACCCATGCGCTGTACGCCTACGAGTCGGCTTGCGGCGTGCGGGTGGGCACCGACGCGCTGGCCACACGTGACATGGACCTGCTGTACGACACCCGCCGACATGTGTCGTTCGTGACCACCCTGAAACGCCTGGACTCTTCGCTGATCGACATCTTCCGCAAGGCCGACAAAACCTTTCGCGTCCGCTCAGACCAGTTGCAAACTGCGGTCAATGACGACGGCTTTGAAATAGACCTGATCCGTCGTACCGCGATCGATGGCGATCCGCACCCCTTGCCCATGAGCGCCAAGGAAGAAGACTTCTGGGCCGTGCAGGTTTCATCGGGCAACCAACTGGTGTCGGGCCGGAAGTTCGAGCGGATGGTTGCATCACCCAAGGGTGACATGGCCATGATGCGTACCGTGCACCCGCTGGACTTCGTGAGGGTCAAAACCGCCATTGCCGCGTCGCCCCAGCGCGACCCGCTCAAGCGCCCCAAAGACGCACTGCAAGCCCAGATTGTCCAGCGCCTCTGGGACGACTTTTTGGTACACCTGAGGTAATTGGAATCTGACCCCGATTACCTCGTGCGTCACTCGCTCTACATGCCGGCCATGGTGGCACTCAAATACAACCCCGTGGTCAAGGCCTTTGGCCTTCGCCTGCAAGCCGCTGGCTTGGCGCCCAAGGCGGTGATCGGTGCGTGCATGCACAAATTGGTGCAACTGATCTACGGCGTCTTGAAGTCTGGGGTGCCCTTTGACCCAAGCATCGCTCGACCAAGGCTTGACTTTCAAGACGGTATCTGACCCCAATTGTTCTGATCCCAAATGTTCCACGATTCAGTCGAAACCATCCACGGGCGCATGCCCGACGATATCGCCCGAGGCGTTGAGCAGCGCGACCCAATCCATCTGCTTGCTGGACGTCAGCGGCAAATACCGAAGGCCTTCCATGGGAAGCCCTGTTTCCGACGCTGCCGCTTCAAGCAGGGCTCTCTGCTCCGGGCGCTTTTCCAGCAACGTTGACAGCGGTTTGGCCCGCTGTGCTATTTCAGGACGAGCCTCTTCAAAAGGACGCCACCAACCCGGGCGCATCGCGGCCGATACGCCTTGCAAGGAGGCATCCACACTTTCCAGAAATTCCTGCGAAGACGTCGCTTTTCTCAAGGCCACCCTACGCACACCTGCCCAAGGTAGGCTCTGCAGCTCCGTCGGCGCATCTTGGAGCTGGCTGGTCTGCACCTCGTTCGCTGTAGCGACCACGAAGCGGTCCACCTCGAAAGCCAATACGACAGGACGTGCTCCGTGTACCGACCACAAACCATAAGCCAAAGCCGCGAGCTGAATGCTCGCAACCAGCGCAAGATCCACCCAGCGTTCCCGACGGGACTTGCCTGGACTGGCCAGCACCAGCGTGAGCAGGGGACCACAGACCACATCCGCGACCATCACCAGGCCAAAAATGCCAGCCACGCCCAGCATTTGCCGCCAGGGAGCCGGATACCACAAGCCAAAGACCAAGAAGGCCGAAAGGGCAGCCACTGCCAGGCTGACCGCGAGGTGACCCAGCGCCCAGCGAAGGGCATAACGAAATCGGGAACTGGGAAGTGTCATGGGTTTATCGCAATGCAGGTATCTCGGCGTCGTGTGTGCCAACGATCGCAATGATGGCCTGAGCATACCGAATGATCGAGTCTGCATTACCGACAAGGGATGAGGGAGTACACAGACGAAAAAAGAGCGCCGTAGCGCCCTTTTCTAGCCCAGGGGTGAACCCGGAATTAACGGCACTCGGAAGGCGCGTATTTGGCAGGCATGGTACCCAGAGGCGCCGCAGTCAACCCACGAGCCGTTGCTGTGTTGGCGCTGAGCGAGGCACAGGCCCAGTCGATCGCACCGGTGGCACCAGCAATCAGAGCCGTGTTGTTCACGTTGGGCGTGAGCACCAAAGTCATCAATGCTGCATCGGTTGGCAAACCCGAAGTGGCTGCAGCAGCAGAGGTCACCGTAATAGAGCCGTTGTCGACGTCAACTTGAAGGTCGGACACATACTTCGAAGTTTTCTCAGCGGCCGGACGGGCGTTGTACTCGGTGGCAGCAGCCGTCACGCCAGTCAGACCATCGCTCTGGAAAGCCTCGCTGATCAGGCTCTTGGGTGAGCTGGCAGCGATCATCATTTCGGTAATTTTCGAACGAACGGTGTAATCCTGGTAAGCCGGCAAAGCCACAGCAGCCAAAATACCGATGATGGCCACCACGATCATCAGTTCGATCAGGGTGAAACCTTTTTGCATGGAACGCTTCATTTGAAAACTCCTTGGAAGGGGGGAAAACATGGTTGGGTCGGTTACGGGTTCTATTCAGCAGGGACCGTGCCAACCTGAAATGACGCTGTTTTTGCGGCCTTTTTCACGGTTTAGTACCTAAGGGTGACGTTTTGTGTCTTGCCTCGCCGTTTTGGAGTAACAAAAATTGTCACATCACGCTACGCAGACAAGTTTTGTCACAACTCAAACACCATGCCGGCGCTGAGCCAGCGGATGTCGTGGCGCAGGTCTTGGGCGTGGCTGGGTGTGGCGTCGACGCGCTGTTGACCCTGGGTCACCGCAGCCCGGGCTGGGGTCAATCACTCCTCAATGCCTCGACCGATGCATCGCTCAAAAATTGATTCCAGCGCGCGGTAGTCACAAAGCACTGCGTCAATGTTGGCTTGAACCCATTCACCGGGCTCTGCCTCCCACCAGCTGATCTGGTGGCCTGCGTTGATGATGATGTGCTCAAAGAGGATGCGCTGGGCGCGGCCGTTGCCTTCGCGGAACGGGTGAATCACATTGAGATCACCGAACAGTTGCGCCACCAGCCTGACCAGCTCCATGCGCTCAAACCCCTCGTACCACTGCGCCCTTCGCAGGCGCTCGAAGAGCTTCGCGGATTCAGGCTCCATGCGATGGATGTTGCAAAAGCGGGTGCCGCCCTTGGCGATGTCGATGCTACGCAGTTCGCCCGCCCAGTCATAGAGATCGGCAAACAACCGCTGGTGGATGCGCTTCAGATAGCCAAGGTCGTAAGGGGGAGGTGAGAAGTCGATTTCGTTGGCTGCGACGCTCGAGATCTCTCGTTCGGCCTCACTCAACAATGCATCGTCGAGAAGTCCGAGACGATTCTTCAGGGTATCTGAGCCAGGATAGCAATAGGGGTCCTGGCCTGTGCCGTACTTGTCAGCGGTCAAGTCCGTGCTTGTTGATAGGTTTTCAACACGGCTTCCCGGGTGGGTAGCTTGCGCTCGGCATCTACGGGCTTGACGCTGTAGCCCTCTAGTCGAAGGCTGGCGACGTAGTTGGATTGGCGGGATTGGGCGCAGTAGGCCGCTTTGGCTTTCAAGCTGAGCGTTTTCACGGGTAGGGCCTCAGTGGATAAAACGACCCTGTATTTTACTTGCCAGGCCGGCGGGTTGGCATCTGTTTCGCCCATTGCGAGGCCCACTGGCCACGACCCGTTCACAACTCAAACACCATGCCGGCGCTGAGCCAGCGGATGTCGTGGCGCAGGTCTTGGGCGTGGCTGGGTGTGGTGTCGAAGCGCTGAATTTCTTCCATGATCAAGCCGGTTTCTGCGGGCTTGGTGTGGGTGATGTAGATGGGGTAGCGCGGGTGGGGCTGGGCGGGGTTGATCTGGTCGAGCTCTTCGGCCAGGGTGCCGGGCGACAGGTGCAGGCTGCGGCGAGCGAGGTCTTTTTCGCGGTCGCTGAAGGCGGTTTCAATGACGAGGAGGGCCACGGGCAGCTGGTTGATGCGCTGCCAGAAGGCGGGGTTGCGCTCGGTGTCGCCGCTGAACACCCAGTAGCCGGTGGCCGAGGCGGCGGCAAAGCCCACGGCGGGCACGGTGTGCACGGCGGGCAGCACTTCAATGGCTTGGCCGCCCACTTGCAACACCTGGCCCACGGCAATGGGCACGAAACGCATGAGCGGTGCGGTGGCGCTGGGGATGCTGGAGAAGTCGGGCCAGATGAGGTTGTTGAAAATGTGGGCTTTGAGCGCGCTGATGGTGGCGGGCAGGGCGTGCACTTGCAGCGGCGGTGCACCGGCGGCCAGGCGGCGGGCGGCCACGGCGTCGAGCATGAGGGGCAGGCTGGCCACATGGTCGAGGTGGGAATGGGTGAGCAGCACGTGGTGGATGCGCGCCATTTCGTCCAGGGTGAGGTCGCCCACGCCGGTGCCGGCGTCGATCAGGACGTCGTCGTCCAGCAAAAAGGAAGTGGTGCGGCAGCCGTGCGCGATGGCGCCGGAACAGCCGAGAACTCTGACGCGCATTGGCGGTGTAACCCGGGGTTGGCCAGCCTGGGCTGGCTTATTTGGTATCGAAAGTGGTGGTGCCGTCCCACGCGGGGCGGGGCGGCTGTTGCCTGCTTGAGGCTACCCGCTCGGCATAGAGCCGGTAAAGGACTTTTTCCGCGTTTTGGCGCTGCAGGTTGAGCAGATGAACGTCGCAAGCGTCCCAGTCTTGGGCGCGCCAGGCTTTGAGCGCCAGACTCCACCCGCGCAGCTCTTCGGCTTGCGCGGGGCTCAGGCTGGCGGAGTGGGCCAGCGGGGTGTAAATGGTGACGGCGCTGGCTTTGCCTTTGACGCGCACGCGGTCGAGCTCTTGCCAGACAAACTGGCGCGCCTGGGCTTGGGTGGTTTCGCTAACGATGACGTCGACACCGTACAGGCGCGAGAGTCCTTCGAGCCTGGCACCGAGATTGACGGCGTCGCCCACCACGGTGTAGCTGCGGCGCACGTCTGAGCCCATGTCGCCCACACACATGGCGCCGGTGTTGATGCCAATGCCCACGCCAATGGCGGGCAGGCCCAGGGCGGCGTGTTCGCGGTTGATCTGCTGCACGGCTTCGGCCATTTCCAGCCCGGTTTGCACGGCCAGGCTGGCGTGGTTGGGGGTGTCGACCGGGGCGCCCCAAAAGGCCATGACGCAGTCGCCCATGTATTTGTCGATGGTGCCGCGGTGGCTGCGTATGACGAGGGTGAGGCGGCTGAAGACGGTGTTGAGCAGGGCCTGGAGCTGGGTGGGCTCCATGGTTTCAGACAACTGGGTGAAGCCGCGCATGTCGCAAAACATGACCGTGAGCTCGCGGGTGGTGGCGGTCATGCTGTAGCTGTCGGGGTCTTTCACCATTTCGTCGACCAGCTCGGGCGGCACGTAGGTGCCAAACAGCTGGGCCAGCTCGCGTTTGGACCGGCTTTCCACCAGGTAGCCGTAGCTCATGTTGAGCGCAAAGGCGAGCGCGGCCATGACGAGGGTGCTGGCCAGCGGCAGCACCAGGCCGTGGCCCAGGTAGAGCCAGAAATTGAGCCCCACCACCGCGCCCACCACGCCCACACTGAGCGCGACCGCACGCCCAGCGCTGAGCAGCGGCAAGGCCAGGGCCAGCACCAGCCCGGACGCCACGAGCACCACCAGCTCGTAGCCCAGGGCGTAGTCGGGTTGGGTGATGAGCTCGCCGTCGAGCAGGCCGGCAATGAGGTTGGCATGGGTTTCCACGCCAGGGTAGGTTTCGCCCACGGGGGTCACGCGCAGGTCGAGCAAGCCGGGCGCGGTGGTGCCCACCAGCACAATCTTGTTTTGCAGCTGGCCCGGCGGGACGCGACCGGCGAGCAGATCGACCGCCGACACGTAGGTGAACGAGCCGCCCTGCGGCCCGCCCGGGCCGCGAAACGGCACCAGGGTGGCCACGCGGTCGTCCACCGGAATGGCAAGGGACGTGGTGCCTGACGGTGTGCCCTGGGTCAGCTGGACGCTTTCCAGCGCCTGGTAGTCGGGCGCCAGAAAGCGCTCGGCTGGAAAGCCAGGCTCCACCCGGGGTGAGCCCAGCAGCAGGCGAAACATGGCCAGCGAAAGCGACTCGTAATAGCGGCCCTGATGCTCGGCCAGCAGCGGCAGCGAGCGCACCACGCCGTCGCGGGCGGTGATGGCGTTAAAAAAGCCGGCCCGGGGAGCGGCTTGGGCCAGCGGGGCGATGTTGGCGCCATAACCGTCCCAACGGGTGGCCAGCACGCTGCGGCCTTGCAGGGCTTCGGGCTGCATCACGGGCGCGGGCAGCACGCCGCTGGTGCGGCCGTCGCGGTCGCTGGTGAAGTAGTAGCCCAGCACCACGGGGCGGCCCTGCAAGGCGCGGGCAAACTGGGCGTCGTAGTCCAGCTCGGGTTGCAGGCTTTGCACGCGTTCGGCAAAGCCGGGCTGGTTGGCCAGGGCGCCGCTGGCGAGCTGCTGCAGCTGGCGCAAGCCCGAGCTTTCGTCGGGCTCGGCAAACACGGTGTCGAAACCGAGCAGCGCAATGCGCTGGTCTTCAAACAGGGTGTCCACCAGGCGGGCCATGTGGTGGCGCGACCAAGGCCAGCGGCCCACTTCGGCCAGGCTCTTTTCGTCGATGTCGACAATGACCACGCGGTCGTCCAGCGTGGCGGGCATGGTGGCGCGCAGCCGGGTGTCGTAAATGATGTCGTCCAGCCGCTGCAGCACGCCCATAGGCACCATGCCCACCGCGTGCAAGATGGCAAAAATGAGCGGCAGAAGAGTGACGGCGATGCGCGGGCCGTGCTTGGTCTGGGCCTGCATGGGTGCCGGAAGGTGGGAGCGTGCGACCGGCCGTTCACGCAGGCACGTTGGCCTGCGTGGGCCAGCGTCACTGCTGGATGAACTGCATTTGCGTGCCCGCGAGCTCGATCAGGTCACCATGGCGCAGGTTGACCGCTTCGGTACCGATCGGTTTGCCGTTGATGGTGGGCTTGATGGCACCTTCAACCAGCGCCACCACGTAACCCTGAGGGCGGCGGGTAATGGCCGCCACCGCCACGCCGGGCTTGCCAATGGTGGTGACCACTTTGACCAAGGGCACCTCGCGGCCGACCGCAGCACCCGACATCACCTTGATGGCGGCGTTGCCTGTCGTTGGGGCCACTGGCTCGTTGGGGGCCACCATGGCACCCGAGTTGATGACCATGGTTTTCTCAAAATTGTCCGACGCGCCGTCGTGCACAAACTTGATCTTGTACTTGCCAATCTCGACCGTATCGCCATTTTGCAGCTGCTGCTTTTTGATGGCTTTGCCGTTGACGTAGGTGCCGTTGGTGCTGTTGAGGTCCTCCAGGAACACGTCGGCACCCGACATTTGCATGACGGCATGTTCCCCGCTCACGGCGAGGTTGTCGATCACGATGTCGTTGTAGGGACGGCGACCGAGTGTGGTGCGGTCTTTGGTGAGTTGCACCTCCTTGATGACAACACCGTCGATGGAAACGATCATTTTCGGCATGGCCGACTCCTGTGGAACCTGAATAATTAATTCTAAAGATGTGCTTACTGACCCAGCATGCGCGACAGCAACCCCCTGCGGACCGGCTTCGAACGATCACACGCCAGTATCACAGAAATATTATCGCGACCGCCGCTGTCATTGGCTGCGTCGATCAGGGCACGGCCCTTCTCCTCCAACGTACCCGCGGTCACGAGTATGGCGGCGATGCGCTCGTCGGTCATCATGTCGCTCAGGCCATCTGAACACAGCAGGTAGAGATCGCCGTCTTCTGCCCGGTATTCGTTGACTTCCAGCAACACCGTGTCTTCAACACCGAGCGCACGGGTGACAAGGTTTTTGTGGGTGGCGTACTGCGCCTGCTCGACAGAAATGAGGCCCGCGTCGATTTGTTCTTGGAGCAGAGAATGGTCGCGGGTGAGCTGCGAGAACGAGCCGGCACGCAGCCGGTAGCAGCGGGAATCGCCCACATGCCCAATCAGTGCACGGTTGCCCTGGAACACGCCCATGACGAGCGTGGTGCCCATGCCGGCGTACTGGGGGTTGGAGTTGGCGGCGTTGAAGATGGATCGGTTGGCGTTGTCGATGCAGATTTCCATGGCGCGCTTGAGCTCGCGGGCGCTCGCGTCCACACCGCCTTCGGACAACCAGCGGCCCAGCTCGGTCTTGATGAAGGTGGTGGCCATGGCGCTGGCCACTTCGCCCGCGTTGTAGCCGCCCATGCCGTCGGCCAGCACCGCCACCTGGTTGTCCGGGTCGACCATGACCGCGTCCTCGTTGTTCTCACGCAAGAGGCCGGGGTCTGTCAGGCTGAAAAACTCGAAGATCATGGTGTGGTTGTTTATAGCCGGACATGGACCGTTGCCGAACCAGGGTTGGTGGCTTCGTCCCCCGATTGTGTGGCAACTGTGGCGGCGAATGTATCGGCATTGTCGTGCGCGCCCAGCGCTGCAGTGGCTTGAACGGACTGGATGTGGGTCTTTTCGAACTCGGTGGCACCCGGCGCTGCCACCGGTAACGCAGCGGGAACGGCGGCCGGGGGCTCTGCGCTGGCGTCCACCAGCCGCAAATCGTTGGCCAGCTCGCGCCCGGTCTGGTGGCGGTCTTGCGGCTGTTTGGCCAGCAATTTTTCCAGCACACCGGCCAATTTTTCGGGCAGCTCCGGGCGCAGGGTGCGCACATTGGGCGCGGCCTGGTTGGCAATCTGGTACATGAGCGCGGCCATGGAATCGCCGCGCAGGGGCAGGGTACCGGTGAGCAGCTGAAACAGCATCACGCCGAGCGAATACAGATCGGATCGCCCGTCGATGTGTTGGCCGGCGAGTTGTTCGGGCGACATGAAACTGGGAGTGCCCAGCACCATGCCGGTCTTGGTGCGGCTCGAATCGGTGATGCGGGCGATGCCAAAGTCGGTCACTTTGACGGCCCCCGTTTCAGGGGCGTACATGATGTTGGCGGGCTTGATGTCCCGGTGCACCACCTGCTGGCTGTGCGCGTAGTCGAGCGCCAGCGCCACCTGCGCCCCCATGTCCAGCACCGTGGCCACCGGCAACAGGTGGCCAGGGCGGGTGTGCTCGGTGAGATCGCGGCCGTGCAAAAACTCCATGGCAATGAAGGCCAGGTCGTGCTCTTCACCGGCGTCAAAAATGGTGACGATGTTGGGGTGCTGCAGGCGCCCGGCGGTTTCGGCCTCGCGAAAAAAGCGCTCGCGGGCGTCCTGCAGTTCGCTGCCTTCAAACTCGGCGCTCAGCGCCAGCGTCTTGATGGCCACGACCCGACCGATCTTTGGATCGCGGCCTTGGTACACCACGCCCATGGCGCCCTTGCCCAGCTCTTTTTCCACCTGGTAGCGCCCGAGCATGGGTTTTTCAATGCCGCCACCGCTTAACAGCAGGGTGCCGCCCGGGTGCGACGAAGCGCCACCGAGCACCACCGTTTCAGACAAGTTGCGGGCGCGCTTGAGGCGCATCTGCACGTCGGCGTCGCTGCGGTCGAGCTGAGCCATGTGTTCATAGACCGCTTCGGCCTTGTTGAACTGGCGCTTGCGCTCGAAATCGAGCGCAAGGTGTTTGAGGTTGTCCATCAAGGCGGCGGTGTGCGGCACGCGCCGGAAGCGGTCAAACGCCATGTCCAGTTGGCCTTGCCCTTGCAGCGCCAGCCCCATCATGCGGTTGGTTTCGGCCGACTCTTCGTCAGAGCGCGTCTTGCCGGCCTCGGTCACCAGAAAGCGTTTGGTGGTCAGCGCCAGGTGACCAATCAGCAACAAGGCTGCAGGCAACACCAGTGGCAGCCAGGTGGCGGCCGAGGCGAGCAAAGCGTATTCCGTGCCGAGCAGCGCCACAAACATGGCCGCCGTCATGGATGCGGCCATGCCCGCAGACAAGCGCGGAATCACCACCACCACATAGGCGGCCACCAGCAACAGCACAGCCAACATGGCCGCACCACCCCAAGCAGGCTGGGCAATGAAATGGCCACTCAAGATGCTGGAGGTGATGTGCGCCACGGTGGCGGCAGGTGACATCGCAGCCGACACCGGGGTGGTGAACAAGGTGCCCACACCGGCGGCGGTGGCGCCAATGATGACGATCTTGTCGGCGTACTTGGTGGCAGGGATCTTGCCCGAGATGACGTCGTAAAAGGAATCTTCGGGGAAGGCCGCCCGTCCACCCCGCTCGGGGTAAAACTGCGGTAACACCGTGGCGCCAGCGGCGGTGGGGATGAAATTTCGACCCAGCTCAAGGCCTTCTCCGGCACGCACCCGGATGTCCTGCGCGCCCAGATTCAGGCTGTGGGCGGCCACCATCAGCCCCATGGACGGTACGCTGAAACCGTCAAAACCAACCAGCAGCGGCTCTTGGCGCACCACACCATCGCGGTCGGGCAACTGGTTCAGGTGGGCCACAGCCGCGGCCGCCTGGCCAATGGCTTGCAAGGGCTGCTGCGACTTGAAAGCCGGCACGCCCAAGGCGGCAACACCCGTGCTGGCAGCCAGGGCGCTGCGCTGGGCAAACGCGGGCAGGGGCGCATCGGGCGGGCCCGCCGGTTCGCCCAGGCTGAACACCGATGGCACGATCACCCTGCCCGCCTGCGCCATGCTGGCCGCAAGCCGGGCGTCTGAATCCAGCGTTTGCTCGGCGCTGCTGATGAAACCCAACAGGCGCTGGCGGGACGCTTCGCCCAAGTCTTGGAAAGCGGGCTCGGACGATGGGTCGCCGAGCAGCGTGCGCAATTCCCGCAGGCTGTCCAGGCCCCGGTCGGTCTGCGGTTCAAAGAAAAAGGCGGTGTGGGCCACCGTTTTGGCCTGAGCGCTGGCCAGTTGGTCGATCAACTGGGCGTGCACCTCGCGCGGCCAGGGCCAGCGGCCGATGTTGGCCATGCTCTGGTCGTCAATGGCAATGATCGCAATGCGGTCGCTCGGCACGCGGTCGGTGCGGGTGCTGGCGAAATCGTAAAAGCGCCGCTCCAGCCCGCCAAACAGGTCGGTGGCGGCATGCAACAACAGCACAGCCAACACCACCAGCAGACCCACAAGGGCGTCCGAACGCCAGACCGGCTTGGGGCCTGTGGACTTTCCGGTGTGGCGTCGGTTAAACAAATGGGCCTCTGTGCGTGAACAAAATGGCACGGTAGCGTGTGAATACTCGGGCGGGCGCGTATTCAACGCTGGTTGAGTATTGTCAATGGCGCCGAAGTTGTTGCATTTTGTTGCAAGACAGGCGGCCCAATCAAGGCGCTGTGTGGATTTGACGCGTCATTTCACGCAGAGGCCAAAAAAAAGGACAACGTTTCCGTTGCCCTTTTTGGTTCGCCCGCCGGGCGTTTGCGCAAGCGGTGCTTACAGCATCGCCTTGAGCAACTTGGCCATTTCAGACGGGTTGCGCGTGACCTTGAAGCCGCACTCTTCCATGATGGCCAGCTTGGCGTCGGCCGTGTCGGCACCGCCAGAGATCAGCGCACCGGCATGGCCCATGCGCTTGCCAGCGGGGGCGGTCACACCGGCGATGAAGCCAACGATCGGCTTCTTCATGTTGGCCTTGCACCACAGGGCGGCTTCGGCTTCGTCCGGGCCGCCGATTTCGCCAATCATGATGACGGCGTCGGTGTCGGGATCGTCGTTGAAGGCGCGCATCACGTCGATGTGCTTCAGGCCGTTGATGGGGTCGCCACCAATGCCCACCGCGCTCGACTGGCCCAGACCGATTTCGGTCAACTGCGCCACGGCTTCATAGGTCAGCGTGCCCGAGCGGGACACCACACCGATGCGGCCCTTGCGGTGGATGTGACCGGGCATGATGCCGATCTTGATCTCGTCGGGCGTGATCAGGCCGGGGCAGTTGGGGCCCAGCAGCAGGGTGCGCTTACCGCCGGCGGCTTCCTTGGCCTTCATGCGGTTGCGCACTTCCAGCATGTCCTTGACCGGAATGCCTTCGGTGATGCAGATCGCCAAGTCCAGGTCGGCTTCAACGGCTTCCCAGATGGCGGCGGCGGCACCCGCTGGCGGCACATAGATCACCGACACGGTCGCGCCGGTTTCTGAGGCGGCTTCACGCACCGAGCTGTAAATCGGGATGTTGAAGATCGACTCGCCGGCCTTCTTCGGATTCACGCCAGCCACGAAACAGTTTTTACCGTTCGCGTATTCCTGGCACTTTTCCGTGTGGAACTGACCGGTCTTGCCGGTGATGCCCTGGGTGATGACCTTGGTGTCTTTGTTGATGTAGATCGACATGACTTGTTCTCGCTTTTCTGGGCTTAGGCGTTGACGGCGGCAACCACTTTTTGGGCGGCTTCTGCCATGGTGTCGGCGCTGATGATGGGCAGACCGGACTCGGCCAGCATCTTCTTGCCCAGTTCTTCGTTGGTGCCCTTCATGCGCACCACCAGCGGAACGTTCAGATTGGTGGCCTTGCAAGCCGTGATCACGCCCGTGGCGATGGTGTCGCACTTCATGATGCCGCCAAAGATGTTGACCAGGATCGCCTTGACCTTGTCGTTCTTCAGCATGATCTTGAAGGCTTCGGTGACCTTCTCGGGGGTGGCACCGCCGCCCACGTCCAGGAAGTTGGCCGGCTCAGCGCCAAACAGCTTGATGGTGTCCATGGTGGCCATGGCCAGACCAGCGCCGTTCACCAGGCAACCGATGTTGCCGTCCAGGCTGATGTAAGCCAGGTCAAATTTCGAGGCTTCAATTTCGGCTGGGTCTTCTTCGTCCAGGTCGCGGTAGGCCACGATTTCTGGGTGGCGGAACAGCGCGTTGGCGTCAAAGTTGAACTTCGCGTCCAAGGCCATCAGGTTGCCCTTGGAGTCGCAGTTCAGTGGGTTGATTTCCACCAGCGACGCGTCGGTGTCCATGTAGCACTTGTAGATCTTGGCGAAGATGTCGACCGCCTGGTCCACGGAAGCGCCGGTCAAGCCGATGGCTGCAGCCACCTTCTTGCTCTGCTCGACGGTGATGCCGGTCAGCGGATCGATCATCTCGGTGATGATCTTCTCAGGCGTGGAGTGAGCGACTTCTTCGATGTCCATGCCACCTTCGCTCGACGCGATCAGGGCCACCTTCTGCGTGGCGCGGTCGGTCACGAGCGACACATACAGTTCGTTCTTGATGTCGGCGCCGTCTTCGATGTAGAGGCGACGCACCTTCTGGCCTTCGGGGCCGGTCTGGTGGGTCTTGAGCTGCATGCCCAGGATTTCGCCCGAAATCCGCTTCACGTCTTCAATGGTTTTGGCCACCTTGACGCCGCCACCCTTGCCACGGCCACCGGCGTGGATCTGCGCCTTCACGACCCACACGGGGCCGCCCAGCTTTTGAGCGGCTTCCACCGCCTCTTGCACCGTAAACGCCGCAATACCGCGGGGCACTGGCACACCAAATTGGCGCAAGATTTCCTTGCCTTGGTACTCGTGAATCTTCATGAGGTCTCTCTCAGGAATGGATAAAAGGGTCAACGACCAACCAGAGGCGGCCGAAAATCGGGCGCTGGGAACAGCAACCGGGGAATGTATCATGCTGCAGCGCACCAAAGGCATGCACTGCTGCGCGATACGTAATGCATAATTATATTGATGCATCTCTGAACCCAAACTGACAAGGCAAACAGCGTCATGGCCAAAGTCTTCATTGATGGCGAAGCCGGCACCACCGGACTGCAAATTCGCGAGCGTCTGCACAACATGCCGGGTGTTGATGTGGTCAGCATTGCACCCGAGCACCGCAAGGACCCGGCCGCCAAGCGCGACCTGATGGCCCAGGTGGACCTGGTCATTCTTTGTCTGCACGACGATGCCGCCATGGAATCGGTGGCCATGATCGACAGCCTGCCCGGCAACAAGCCCCGCATCATTGATGCGTCGACCGCGCACCGCTGCGCACCCGACTGGGTGTTTGGTTTCCCCGAGTTGTGTGCCGGCCAGCGCGAAGCCGTGGCCACCGCAGCGCGCGTGGCCAACCCGGGCTGCTACGCCACCGGCGCCATCGCACTGATTCGTCCCCTGGTGGATGCCGGGCTGCTGCCCAAAGACTTCCCCATCTCGCTGCCCTCGGTCAGCGGTTATTCGGGCGGTGGACGCACCATGATCGAGGCCTATGAAAAGGGCGAAGCGCCCTTGCACGAGGCCTATGCGCTGGGCTTGGCACACAAGCACATTCCCGAGATCCTGCGCTACACCGGCCTGCAACGCCGGCCCATCTTCATTCCGGCGGTGGGCAATTTCCGCCAGGGCATGCTGGTGCAGCTGCCGCTGCACCTGGATACGCTGCCGGGCACACCCAAGACCAGCGATCTGGTGGATGCGCTGGTGGCGCACTACGCGGCCAGCGCAGCCGCGGGCGGCTGGGTGAGCGTGGAACCCGCCACCGAGAGCGGCAAGCTCGACGCCACCGCGCTCAACGACACCAACAAGCTCGAACTGCGCGTGTTTGGCAACGACAGTCACCACCACGCCGTCTTGATCGCACGCCTGGACAACCTGGGCAAGGGCGCCAGCGGCGCTGCGGTGCAAAACCTGCAATTGATGCTCGGGGTTTAACCCCCTGCGCCGCTGCGCGGCTTCCCCTCCAGTGGGGAGCCATCTTGCGCTCGCACCGCCTGCGGCTTTGCGCAGGTCCTGCTTGAATCCGCGTGATTCAGTCGTCGTCACTTCCTGAGACCACGCGGCGGACAACTTCGGAGCCAAAGCCACGGGCCAGTAGAAAGCGCATGTGTTTGGCGCGGCCTGCGGCGTCGGTGGCGGGTTCGCCGAACTTCTTGCGCCAGACCTCGCGCGCACGCTCCAACTCGGTCCCTCTCAACGCGGCCACGGCGTCGGCCACCGCCACGGGATCCAGCCCCTTGGCCTGCAGCTCCTGCTTCACCCTCGACGCGCCCAGACGGCTGGCCCGGCGGTGCACCACCGATTCGAGCACGCGCTGCTCGTTGATGAAGCCTTTGGCCTCCAGTTCATCGAGCGCACGCGCCAGCTCACCAGGCTCGGTTTCGTGGGTGCGCAGCTTGCGCTCCAGCTCGGCACGCGAATGCTCACGGCCGCTCAGCAGGCGCAGGGCCCGCCCTTTGAGAGAAATTTGATCGAAGGCCATCGCGGGAATAGGCGCTGCCCACGCCGAGGTGCGGGCAGCGGAAGTTCAAGGGTGGTTATTCGGCAGCCGGAGCTGCGCGCTCAGCCTTGTCGGCTTTCTCGGCTTTGTCTGCCTTGGCCGCTTTGGCCCCCTTGGCTGCGGCGGCGGGCTCATCCACCGGCAGCAGCGGCACACCCAGCGAGGCGCGCACTTTGTTTTCGATTTCGACGCGCAGGTCGGGGTTTTCGCGCAGGAATTCGCGCGAGTTGTCGCGACCCTGGCCAATTTTTTCGCCGTTGTAGGCATACCAGGCACCCGACTTTTCGATCACCTTGTTGTTGGCGCCCAGGTCCAGGATCTCACCTTCGCGGCTGATGCCCTCGCCAAAGAGGATGTCGAACTCGGCGGTTTTGAACGGTGGCGCCACCTTGTTTTTGACCACCTTCACCTTGGTTTCGTTGCCAATGGCGTCTTCGCCCTTTTTGATGGTGCCGGTGCGGCGAATGTCCAGACGGACCGACGCGTAGAACTTCAGCGCATTGCCGCCGGTGGTGGTTTCGGGGCTGCCAAACATGACGCCGATCTTCATGCGGATCTGGTTGATGAAGATGACCATGCAATTGGTCTTCTTGATGTGAGCGGTGAGCTTGCGCAGCGCCTGGCTCATCAGGCGGGCCTGCAGGCCGGGCAGGCTGTCGCCCATTTCGCCTTCGAGCTCGGCCTTGGGGGTGAGTGCGGCCACCGAGTCCACCACGATCAGGTCCACCGCGCCGGAGCGCACCAGGCTGTCCACGATTTCGAGCGCCTGCTCGCCGGTGTCGGGCTGAGAAATCAGCAGGTCTTGCAGATTCACGCCAAGCTTCTGTGCGTACTGGATGTCCAGCGCATGTTCGGCGTCGACAAAGGCGCAGGTGCCGGCGAGCTTTTGCATTTCAGCGATCACCTGGAGCGTGAGCGTGGTCTTGCCCGACGATTCTGGACCGTAGATTTCGATCACCCGACCGCGCGGCAGGCCACCAACGCCCAGGGCAATGTCCAGCCCCAGCGAGCCGGTGGACACGACCTGGATGTCTTCAATGACCTCACCCTCGCCCAGCCGCATGATGGTGCCTTTGCCGAACTGCTTTTCGATCTGGGCCAGCGCGACCTGCAAGGCCTTGGCTTTTTCGCTGTTGAGGGGGTTGGGTTTGACGGCTGCGTCCATTTGAAGCTCCTGGGCGGGTAAGTGGGTGGTCGCTCCCAGCATGTGTTTTTGCGTACAGGCTGGATGCTTGAACAGCAGTTTACAGCCAAGTAAAACGCCAAACACCAGATTTATGGTCAGTTTGCCTTACTATTTGCGGCATGTTTGAACCGACCTTTTCAACAGACACCACCGCAGGTGCGGACGACCGCTGGCGCGTGGGCCACCTGGGCCGTCTGATGGGCCAGGCCTTGCGCCGTTTTGACGAGCGGGTGTTGCACCTGATGGCGCACAACGCGGAGGTGCCGCTGGCGTTGTCCAACCTGGCGGCACGCGCGCAAATTGGGGCTGCCCACATCCACATCACGCGCCACCTGGGCCTGCAAGGCTCGCGCCTGACCGATCTGGCCCAGCAGGCCGGCATGAGCAAGCAGGCCATGGGCGATCTGGTGACGCAATGCGATGCGTGGGGCCTGGTGCGGCGCGAACCCGACCCGCTGGATGCCCGGGCGCGCCGCATCGTTTTCACCGACACGGGGCTGCTGTGGCTGGAAGCTTTTCGCCAGGCAGTGGCGCAGGCAGAAAGCGAGTTCCGGGCACAGGTGGGCAACGACGTGGCCACCGTGGTGGCGCTGGGCCTGGAGGCCTATGGCTCGGAGGCGGTGGACACACGCCGGCACACCGCGACCCGGTGAAACCCCGGGGGTCCAAAGGCGCCCAAGGGCCAGCCCGGAGCCTAAAATGGACCGGCACGGATCTTGGTTGTGTGGCGTTTGTGCGCCCTGACACAAAGAGATCCGTCCGTTGCAGCATAAAAACCGCCCGCCAGACCAGAGGAGACATCCATGCGCATCTTGATTGCCGAAGACGACCAGGTTCTGGCCGATGGCCTGTTGCGCAGCTTGCGCGCCGCCGGAGCCGCCGTGGACCATGTGGCCAGTGGCAGCGAGGCCGATGCCGCGCTGATGACGAACAACGAGTTTGACCTGCTGATTCTGGACCTGGGCCTGCCCAAGCTGCACGGGCTTGAAGTGCTCAAGCGCCTGCGCGCGCGCGGATCGTCGCTGCCGGTGCTGATCCTGACGGCCGCCGACAGCGTGGAAGAGCGTGTGAAAGGGCTGGACTACGGCGCCGACGACTACATGGCCAAGCCGTTTTCGCTGCAAGAACTCGAAGCCCGGGTGCGTGCGCTCTCGCGCCGCGGCATGGGCGGCAGCACCAACACCATCAAGCACGGCCCACTGGAATACGACCAGGCCGGGCGCGTGGCCACCATTGAGGGACGCATGGTGGAACTGTCGGCCCGCGAGCTGGGCCTGCTGGAAGTGCTGCTGCAGCGCGCCGGGCGCCTGGTGAGCAAAGACCAGTTGGTGGAGCGCTTGTGCGAATGGGGCGAAGAGGTGAGCAACAACGCGATCGAGGTTTACATCCACCGCCTGCGCAAGAAGATTGAAAAAGGCCCTATCCGTATCGCCACCGTGCGAGGCCTGGGTTACTGCCTTGAAAAGATCCCTGGGTAGATGAGCCCCCCCCGCGCCGGGCTTGCAGCCCGTCACCCCCCAGGGGGCAGCACGGGTGGCCCGGCAAAGCCGGTTCCACGGTGCCCTGGCTTGGAACCCTTCGCGCCGGACAAGTTTGCGATGAACAGCCGCGCCTGACATGTCCGAACCCGAGAAACAAGACAACGGCCATATGTCGTTCGGGCTGTTCCAGCGTGAGCAGCGCAGCCTGTTTGGCGAGATCCTGGACTGGATGCTCACGCCGTTGTTGTTGCTGTGGCCGCTGTCGCTGGCGCTGACCTGGTTTGTGGCGCAGGGCATCGCCAGCAAACCGTTTGACCGGGCGCTGGAATTCAACCTGCAAGCGCTGACGCAGTTTGTGGTGAGCCAGGACGGCAAGGTGAGCTTCACGCTCACGCCACAGGCGCGCGACCTGCTGCGGGCCGATGACAGCGACCTGGTGTATTACCAGGTGGTGGACCCGCGCGGCGAGTTGATAAGCGGCGAAAGCGACTTTCCGCTGCCGCGCGACAACGAAACCCCCGAACCGGGCCGCGTGCTGATGCGCGACGACCTGGTGCGCGGTGACGAGGTGCGGGTCGCCTACACCTGGCTGTCACGCGGCAATGGCACAAAGCGCCTGGTGCTCATGCAGGTGGCCGAAACCAAGGGCAAGCGCTCCACGCTGGCGACCGAAATCATCAAGGGCGTGATGGTGCCGCAGTTCGTCATCTTGCCGCTGGCGGTGCTGCTGGTGTGGCTGGCCCTGGTGCGTGGCATCCGGCCGCTGAACGAGCTGGAACAGCGCATCCGCGCGCGCAAACCCGACGACCTGAGCCCCATTGAAGAGTCGTTCATTCCGCAAGAGGTGGCGCCGCTGGTGTCGTCCATCAACGACCTGCTGACCCGCCTGAAAACCTCGCTGACCACGCAAAAGCGCTTTCTGGCCGATGCAGCGCACCAGCTGAAAACGCCGCTGGCCGGCCTGCGCATGCAGGCCGAACTGGCGCAGCGCGAAACCGATCCGGTTGAAATCCGCGGTTCGCTGCAGCAGATCGCCCGCTCCAGTGCGCGAGCCACCCACACCGTGAACCAGCTGCTGGCCCTGGCGCGGGCCGAAACCACCGGCCGCACACTGCCCAGCGCCCGGATCGACCTGGCCAAGCTGGTCACCAGCGTGGTGCAAGACTCGGTGCCGCGCGCGCTGGAGCACGGCACCGACCTGGGCTACGAGGGCCCCGACAGCGTGCCTGCCGACTGCATGATGGACGGCAACCCCACCTTACTGCAAGAAATGGTGCGCAACCTGGTGGACAACGCCATCAACTATTCAGGCCGAGGTGGCGTGGTGACGGCGCGGGTGCTGCTTGACCGCTTCAGCGGCGTGCAGATTTTGCAGGTGGAAGACAACGGCCCCGGCATTCCGGAAAACGAGCGCGACCTGGTGCTGCAGCCGTTTTACCGCGCGCTGGGCACCAACGTGGACGGCTCCGGCCTGGGCCTGGCCATCGTGCATGAAATAGCCCAGCAACACGGCGCCAGTGTGTACATGGACGACGCCCACCCCGACCAACCCAACCGCGGCCTGCTGGTGTCGGTGCGCTTCGCACCCACCAAGCAGCCACCGCAGGAATAAGCCGTTTTACAGCGCCAGAGCTGCAGGGCAACCAGGCCAGCCGCCAGGCCGCCCCAAGGCAGGCCCTAGCCCCATTGGGGGGCAGCGACCCGCGCAGCGGCGGAGCGTGGGGGCAATGGCCTACGCTTTGTAGACGTTCAACTGCAGCTTCTCGCGCTCCACCGCGCGCGCTACGGCTGGCAGGGCTGCAAAGCGCTGAGCCAGGTCCCAGGTCTTGGGAAAGTCGGTGGGATCAATGCCGGCGTAGCCACCCCAGCGCAGCAGCGTGAGGGCATAGGCGTCCAGCGCTCCGGGCTTTTCACCCGCCATCCAGGGCGTGGCCTGGGCAGCCAGGGTTTCGATTTCGCCCAGCAGCTCGCGGTAACGCGCCACGGCAAAGCCACGGATCGCGTTCTGCGCCGCTTCGTCGTCGGTGAATTTTTGCGGCATGAACACGTGCGTGAACGTGGGGTGCACGGTGTTGTTCATCCAGGTCAGCGTTTCCAGCGCGCGGGTGCGGGCCATGCCGCTGGCGGGCAGGATGCCGGCCTCGGGCAGCTTGGCGTCCAGGTGCAGCAAGATGGTCACGATCTGGGTGATGACCTCGCCGCCGTCC
Organism: Hydrogenophaga sp. LT287; assembly: GCF_055702805.1. Lineage (NCBI taxonomy): Bacteria > Pseudomonadati > Pseudomonadota > Betaproteobacteria > Burkholderiales > Comamonadaceae > Hydrogenophaga > Hydrogenophaga sp. LT287. The sequence goes on from NZ_JBVPZC010000007.1 coordinate 150,355, forward strand.
ACCAGCACCGGCACCTGCCCGCGTGGGTTCATGGCCAGGTACTCGGCCGAGCGCTGCTCGCCTTTGTGCAGCTTGACGCTGACAGGTTCGAACTCGACACCGGCCAGCTCGAGCATGGCGTGCGGCACAAACGAGCAGGCGCCGGGGGCGAAGAAAAGCTTGAGGCTCATGGAACAGTCTCCTTGTTTTGGGGGAATGAAAAGGGGTTCAGCTCAGGTGCTTGCCAACGATGCCAGCCAGTTCAAACATGGTGACCTGCGGCTTGCCAAACACCGGGGTGAGCTTGGCGTCGGCGTTGATGCTGCGTTTGTTGGTGGCGTCTTGCAGGCCGTTGGCCTTGATGTAGTCCCACAGCTTCTTGATGACCTCGGTGCGCGCCACCGGCTCGGCGCCGATCACGGCGGCCAGCGCCTCGCTGGGCTTGAGGCCGGCGCCGGGGGTGGTTTTGCGCGGCGCTTTGGGCACCTTCACGGCGGCGGTTTTGGTGGCCGCGGTTTTCTTGGCGGCTGCCTTTTTCGCCGGCGCTGCTTTTTTGGCAGGTGCTGCTTTCGCGGACGCGCCAGCAGCGGTCTTGCGCGGTGGGAACTTGGAGGGCGCAAACTCGAAATTCACCTTGCCGGCTTCCTTGTCCCAGGCCAGGAAGGCCTTGAAGGCGCGGCGCGTGCGCATGGATACAAACTTGTCGAGCAGATCGGTTTTGCCGGTTTCCAGCAGCTTGTGCATTTGCTCGCGCGCCACCGGTTGCTGCAAGATGATCTTGCCGCTCTTGAAGTCGCAACTGGGCGTGGGCTGGGCTTCGGTGGGCACCGCTTTGCTGCACACGTAGTTGGCGCCGTGCTCGTGCACCGGGCTGCCGCACTTGGGACAAGCGCCCAGCGACTCGCTGGCTGAAAAGTCCACCAGCTCGCCGGTTTCTTCGCCTTTTTTGTCGTCGCCAAAGTCAAATTCAAGCTTCCAATTTTTGTCTTCTTCGTTGAACTTGATGACGATCTCGGCCACGAAAGGCCAGCCGGCTTTGGAGCGGAAGCCTTCCAGCGGCCCGATCTTCTTGGCGGCGAGCAGCGTTTCGGCTTCCTCGGGCTCAAAGGTGCGGCCAGCGGGCGACTTGCCAAACGAGAAACCACATCCGTCCGACTGGCCGTCGGCGCCGGTGCAGGTGTAACGGCGGTAGTTTTCTTTCACCACGCCGCCGCAGTTGGGGCAAGGCGTTTGCAGCGTGGCGTAGTTGCCGGGAATGGTGTCGCGGTCGTATTCCTTGGCCTTTTTGACCATGTGCTCGGTCATCTGCGCAATCTCGGCCATGAAAGCGCTGCGGCTGAGCTGGCCCTTTTCCATCTGCGCCAGCTTGTATTCCCATTCACCGGTGAGTTCGGCTTTGGACAGTTCTTCCACGCCCAGGCCGCGCAGCAGCGTCATGAGCTGAAACGCCTTGGCCGTGGGGATGATTTCGCGGCCTTCACGGATGATGTATTTCTCGGTCAGCAAGCCTTCAATGGTGGCGGCGCGGGTGGCGGGCGTGCCCAAGCCTTTTTCCTGCATGGCTTCGCGCAGTTCGTCGTCGTCAATCGTCTTGCCCGCGCCTTCCATGGCGCCCAGCAGCGTGGCTTCTGAATAGCGCGCAGGCGGCTTGGTTTTCAGGCCCTTGGGCTCCACGCTGTCGGTGCGCACGGTTTCGCCCGGCCGCACCGGCACCAGGTTCTGGCCCTTGTCGCCTTCCTTGGCATCGCTCACGTCTTCGGCGGCTTCCTTGCCATACACGGCCATCCAGCCCGGCTTGACGAGCACCTTGCCTTCGGTCTTGAAGCTGTGGCCAGCGGGCACAGCAGGCACCGCCACCGTGGTGATGCGGGTAGTGACCGTGAATTCGGCGCTGGGGAAGAACACCGCCAGAAAGCGGCGCACCACCAGGTCGTACAGCTTCTGCTCGGCGTCACTCAGGCCGCTGGGCGCCTGCAGCGTGGGGATGATGGCAAAGTGATCACTCACCTTGCTGTTGTCAAAAATGCGCTTGGTGGGCCGGATGTAGCCGTTGTTCAGCGCGGTGAGCGCGTGCGGCGCCAGGTGCTTCATGCCGCTGTCGGCCAGCATCTCGAAGGTCTGCTTGACGGTGGGCAGGTAGTCCTCGGGCAGGGCGCGCGAATCGGTACGCGGGTAGGTCAGCGCTTTGTGGCGCTCATACAGGCTTTGCGCGAGCTGCAGCGTGGTCTTGGCCGAGAAGCCGAAACGGCCGTTGGCCTCGCGTTGCAGGCTGGTCAGGTCGTACAGCAAGCCGCTGGCCTGCGTGGTGGGCTTGCTTTCTTCCTTCACCGTGGCGGGCTGGCCGCGCACCGCATCGGCAATGGCGGTGGCTTCGCGGGCGTTCCACACGCGGTCGGCCTTGAGCTCGGCGTCGGCGTCTTCACCGCTGGGTTTCTTGAAGGCGGGGTCGAACCACTTACCGGGGTAAGCGCCGGCCTCGGCCTGGAAGGACGCGTGGATTTCCCAGTAATCGCGGCTGCGGTGGGCGCGGATTTTTTCCTCGCGCTCGACCACGATCGACAGCGTGGGCGTCTGCACCCGGCCCACGGTGGTGAGGAAGAAACCGCCGTCGCGCGAGTTGAACGCGGTCATGGCGCGCGTGCCGTTGATGCCGACCATCCAGTCGGCCTCGGAACGGCTGCGGGCGGCGTCGGCCAGGCCCTGCATCTGCTCGTCGCTGCGCAGGTGCGCAAAGCCGTCGCGGATGGCCGCTGGCGTCATGGACTGCAACCACAGGCGCTGCACCGGCTTGCCCAGGCTCTGGTATTGGCCGTTTTTCTGGCCGCCGGCGTACTGCTCGATCAAACGGAAGATCAGCTCGCCCTCGCGGCCCGCGTCGCAGGCGTTGATGAGGCGGCCCACGTCTTTGCGCTTGGCCAGCCTGACCACGGCGCTCAGCCGCGACTTGGTCTTGTCGATCGGCTTCAGGTCAAAGTAAGGCGGCAGCACCGGCAGGTGGGCAAAGCTCCACTTGCCGCGCTTCACATCGAACTGCTCGGGCGCGGCGATTTCCACCAAGTGGCCCACGGCGGACGTGACCACGTACTGATCGTTTTCAAAATGGTCATCGTGTTTGTCGAACTTGCCCGCGGTGGGGGTCAGTGCGCGCACGATGTCTTGGGCCACGGATGGCTTCTCCGCAATGACCAGGGTTTTGGCGAAACCTTCAGTTTTCATCTCTACAATCAGCTTTCGCGCGTACACACGCGCACACATGGGCACGCGCACACTCGCGCGCACCTGCATGAATCAACCTTACCAAAAATTTTGGCCGTGACGCAAAGCCCCCGCCCGCCGCTCTCGCCCGCCCAAAATAAGCCATCGGCTGCACGGCGCATCCAGACCCGCCGCTCGGGTGTGCACGGCAAAGGCGTCTACGCCGTGGTGGATCTTGCCGAAGGCGAGACACTGATTGAGTACGTGGGCGAGGTCATCACCTGGGACGAAGCGCTCAAGCGACATCCGCACGACCCCACCGATCCGAACCACACCTTTTATTTCCACATCGACGAAGAGCACGTGATCGACGCCAAGTTCGGTGGCAACTCGTCGCGCTGGATCAACCACAGCTGCGCACCCAACTGCGAAGCCGAGATCGATGACGGCCGGGTGTTCATCCGGGCGCTGCGCAACATTGCGGCTGGCGAAGAGCTGTTTTACGACTACGGCCTGGTGATTGACGAGCCCTACACCCCCAAGCTCAAGGCCCAGTACCCGTGCTGGTGCGGTGCGCCCACATGCCGCGGCACTTTATTGGCCCCCAAGCGGGCGGGCAAACCATCGAAACTAGGATGACCCCCCTGCGCCGCTTCGCTCGCCTTGCAGGCCGCAGCATGGGACAGAGCCCATGCTTCTTCGGGCTGTCCGAGCCTGCGCAGGCAGGCTCGGAGCTGCGGCCCTCAGCCCCCCGAAAGGGGGGACGCAGCTGGTGGCCCGGCAAAGCCGCTTCCACGGCTGCCTCGGAGAAAGTCGTCGCTCCGGTCAGGCGTGCACACATGCAACCACTTTGCGCGCATGTCTGATCTCTTGCCCCACGTAGAGGCCGTCTGGCAGGCGGTCGTGCCCGACCTGCCGGGTTTCACCGTCGAGGTGCTGCCCAGCATCGATTCCACCAACACCGAACTCATGCGCCGCGCACGCGCGGGCCTCATGGAGCCGGTGCTGCTGGCCGCCGACGAACAAACCGCCGGGCGCGGGCGCTTGGGCAAGGGCTGGCACAGCCGGGCCGGGCAGTCGCTCACGTTTTCGCTGGCCCTGCCCATGGCACCGGCCGACTGGTCGGGCCTGTCGCTGGCGGTGGGCGTGAGCCTGGCAAACAGCCTGCACCCCGATGTGAGCCTGAAATGGCCCAACGATCTTTGGCTGCACCAGCGCAAGCTGGGCGGCATTTTGGTGGAAACAGCGGGTACCGGCGACCCGGCGGTGCGCCAACGGCTGGTGGTGGTGGGTGTGGGCATCAACATTGCCCGGCCCGACGCCACTGCGGTGGTCGTGCAGGCCCCGTCTGACACCCAGGTGGCGGCTATGGCGCCAGCCGGGCTTTCAGAGGTGCTGGTGGGCGTGACGGCGGGCGAGGTGCTGGGTCAGGTGGCCCCAGCGCTGGTGCGTGACCTGCTGGCGTTTGAATCCCAAGGCTTCGCCGCGTTTTCGCAGCGCTTTGCCCAGCTCGACGCGCTGCAAGGCCTGGCGGTGCAGCTGACCGATGGCACCCGGGGCACCGCCTGCGGCGTGGACGCGACCGGCGCCTTGCAGGTGCTGACCCCCCAAGGCATGCGTGCCATCAACAGCGCCGAAGTGAGCGTGCGGCCATGTTGAGGTGGGTGATCTGGCTGCTGGTGCTGGCCAATGCGGGCTATTTCGCGTTTGCGCAGGGCTATCTGGCACCACTGGGCCTGGCGCCCCAGGAAACGCGGGAGCCCGAGCGTTTGCAGGCCCAGATCAAACCCGAAGCCCTGCGGCTGCTGAACGCGCCACCCACGCCGAACGCGGGACCAGTAGCCACCCCAGAGCCGCCACCCAGCGCAGACTCCACACCGGCACCATCGGCTGAAGCGGCGCCGCAAGCGGCAGCGCCAAGCCCACCGGCAGCAGAGCAGACCCCCGAGCTGGCCCCACCCAAGGTGCCACCACAACCACCGAGCCCTGCCGCAGCCACGCCGGCGCCGGTGCCCGCACCAGCCGTGGCAGGCGCCCGCGCCTGCTGGCTGGCGGGGGGGTTCACCGAACCCCAGGCCGACACCTTGCGCGCGGCATTGACGCTGCTGGACCTGCCGCGCGGCACCTGGCAACTGAACGAGAGCCGCAGCGGCGGGCGCTGGATCGTCTATATGGGCCGCTACGACAACGCTGAGCAACTCGAGCGCAAAAAAGTCGAGCTGCGCGAACTGAAAGTGGATTTCCGCCAGGTGTCAGCGCCAGGCCTGAGCCCCGGGCTGGCGCTGGGCACCTATTCGAGCGAGGCAGCCGCCCAGCAAGCGCTTCAAGATGCCGTGCGCGCAGGCGTTCGCACGGCCCGGGTGGCCCAGGAGAGGGCCGAGTCCACCAGCTTCAGCCTGCGCCTGCCCGATGCCACACCGGCCCAGCGTAACGCGGTGGCGGGTCTCGGTGCTGCGCTGGCGGGTAAGCCCTTGCGCCCCTGCAACTGAAACGCGGCGTGCGCCGCCAGACGGCGTCAGACCGCAGCGCGGCGGCCCACCGCCCCAGCTGTGGCCAGTACCCAGGCCCACAACGCCAAACCCCAGAGCCAGCTGGTGGATCCCCCACCGCCTGACGCCACCGGCACCGCCGCAACCACCTGCAAACGGTCGGTGCCGGTGCGGCCCAGACTGTCGGTCACGGTCAACTGGAACACGTAAGTGGCAGGGTCAGAGGCCAGCGCCACGCTGGCGAGCGCTGTGTTGGCCGACCCAATTGGCACGGATGGGCCCTCCAGCTGCTGCCAGGCGAAGCTGACGATGGTGGCGCCGGGAAGGGATACGCTCTGGCGCCCGTCCAGCGCCAAGGTTGTACCGGGGCGCACGTCGGCTATGGGTGCAATCACCACCGCAGGACCCAGCGCGAGCCGCACGGCAACATCTGCGTCCAGCAGCCCGGGGCCGCAAGTGTCGGGGGTGCAGTTGCAAACAGATTGCGTCACACGCAAGCTGCTGCAAAGCGGGTAGATCGGCACCCGCGCAATGGACGACCAGGGGCGCACACCGGCGCGCATGCGGTCCACCAACTGGGCGGGCGACAACGCCGGATTGAGTGACAGCATCAGGGAGGCCACACCTGCAGCCAACGGCGCTGAAAAGCTGGTGCCCTGCAAATACCCGTAGGCGTTTTCCGCAGGTACCGCCGTGGTGAGCCCTGAGTTGATGGTGGAGTAGAGTTCAATCCGCTCATTCACCGAGCCACCCGGCGCCATCAGACCCAGTTTGGGGCCGTAGCTCGAATAGTCGGTCTTCAACCCATCTTGCCGTGCAGCCCCCACGGACAGCACCCGCTGACAATCGGCCGGGCGCAACAACTGGCTGCTGAGATTGCCGCCTGCCACCACCACCAAGGTGCCGCGTGCGGTCACATCGTCAATGGCGGACTGGTAGAGCGCATTGCTGGCACAAGGTACGTCACCGCCAAAGCTCAGGTTGATCACACGGGCCGGGTTGGGGTTGGCCGGCACGCCGGCCACCGGCAAGCCCGCAGCCCAGCGCATGCCATCCAGCACATCGCTCAGAAAAGCGCCGCATTGGCCCGACACGCGCACCGGCAACACCTTGTTGGCCCAGTTGATGCCCGCAACACCCAGGTTGTTGTTGGACGCAGCCGCCAGCTGACCGGCAATGAATGTGCCGTGCCAGGAACTGTCTGAGACGTCGCACAACCCGGCATCCACCAGCTGCTGCACGGGGGCAGGGTTGCCGGTGCGCGTAACCCAGTCGCCGGGGTCGGTGGGGTCGGCATCGCGGCCACTGCCATCGCCGGCAAACTCCACCTCGCTCACAAAGTCATAACCGGGCCAGGTGCGGCCCGCCAAATCCGGGTGCGGCAAGATGCCAGTGTCCAGCACCGCCACCGTGACGGCTGCGCTGCCCGTGGTGAGCGCCCAGGCCGGCGGCATATTGATGGCTGAGACACGCACGGCATCGGGTGTCTGGAGATGCCATTGCTTCGTGAAGTCGCTGTCGTTCGGCGTGGTTTCCAGCCGTTTGAGCAACACATTGGGCTCCACCCAGGCCACGTCGGGATGCAGGCGGACTCTGCGCACGGCATCTTGCAGCGCCTGGCCACGCAGCGGCCGCTCAAAACGCAGCAGCTGGGCGTTGCCAGCTTCACCGGCAGCGAGCATCGGCAAACCGGCTTCGCGGGCCAGGCGGGCGGTGCGCTCTCGCCCCTGGCTTGCCTTGTGCTCCCAAGCTTGCTGGCCGGGTGCAAACCCGCCGCGCCGCGAAGCCTGTGGCGCTTCAGGGGGGGACGCATCTTCTTCAGAGGCACGAAACCCGATGATCAAGCCAAACGCCACCGGATCTGCCGTTGGGGCCGACAGCATGGATTGAGCAAACAAAGGCGCAGCCGCGGCCAAGCCCGCAGCCAGCACAACGGGGGCGATCAGCGTTCGCCAATGAAATAGGTGCATGGGGCTTTTGTAGCACGAAGGCGTTGTTTGCTGCAGGGTTCCAACAGGTCTCACCGCACCAGGTGACGACCAAGCGCCGGGTTTGACCGATCAGCGGCGCCTACCTGTAGACCCGGTTGACCGCACGCGAATCCGCCACTCAACAAAAAAGCGCCCGCAGGCGCTTTTTCGAACCAGGCAAACGGATGCTTACTGGGCCACCACGCGCACCATTTCCAGGCACTTGTTGGAGTAACCCCACTCGTTGTCGTACCAAGCCACCACCTTCACAAAGGTGCTGTCCAGCGCGATACCGGCATCAGCGTCGAACACGCTGGTGCAGGTTTCGCCACGGAAATCGGTGGCCACCACTTTGTCGGTGGTGTAGGCCAGCACGCCCTTCAGGGCGCCTTCGCTCTGGGCCTTCATTTCGGCGCAGATTTCAGCGTAGGTGGCTTCGGTGTTCAGCTCCACGGTCAGGTCGATCACCGACACGTCGGAGGTGGGCACGCGGAAAGACATGCCGGTGAGCTTCTTGTTCAGCTCGGGAATGACCACGCCCACGGCCTTGGCGGCACCGGTGCTGCTGGGAATGATGTTTTCCAGAATGCCGCGGCCACCGCGCCAGTCTTTGTTGCTCGGGCCGTCCACGGTTTTTTGCGTGGCGGTGGCTGCGTGCACGGTGGTCATCAGGCCGCGCTTGATGCCCCATTTGTCGTTCAGCACCTTGGCCACAGGGGCCAGGCAGTTGGTGGTGCAGCTGGCGTTGCTGATGATGGCCTGGCCGGCGTAGGTTTTGTCGTTCACGCCAAACACGAACATGGGGGTGTCGTCTTTGGAGGGCGCAGACAGGATGACTTTTTTGGCGCCGGCGTCCAGGTGTTTCTGGGCGGTGACTTTGTCCAGGAACAGGCCGGTGGACTCGACCACGATGTCGGCACCGACTTCGTTCCACTTCAGGTTGGCGGGGTCGCGCTCTTGCGTCAGGCG
>NZ_JBVPZC010000008.1:0-139691 GCF_055702805.1 Hydrogenophaga sp. LT287
TAAGGCAACGCTGAACAAGCGGTCGATCCAGCGACCCGTTGCCTCCTGATTGCGCCATGCGAGAAGCAAGGTCAAATCAAGTGGATTTCGTACCGTTTCAGGGCCATTTCGACCTTGTGCACGCGTTTGGCGTGCGCTGCAGACGCACTCATCCCATGAGGCGCTGACGCGCCAGGTAGATGTTGGCCAATCCCAGCGCCACGAACGAGCGCGTGGCGTTCTTGGCCAGCCCCCGGTAGCGCACCTTGGCAAAGCCCCACAGCCGCTTGACCACTGCAAAGACGTGTTCGACCCGCGCCCGGATTCTGGACTTGTTGCGGTTCTTCGAGCGTTCGGCTTCATCGACTTCACCGCCCTTGCGCACGCGCTGGTTGGTGAAGTCTTTGGCCTTGGGCGCCCTGGAAGCGATCAGCGTCTTCTGGCTAGCGTAGGCGCTGTCGCCGTACACGCGCTGCTCGTTGCCGTGCAGCAAATCGGGCAGCGGGTGTTTGTCGTGCATGTTGGCCGCTGTCACCACGGCGCTGTGCGCCAGCCCGCTGCGACTGTCCACGCCGATGTGCATCTTCATCCCGAAATACCACTGCTGACCCTTCTTGGTCTGGTGCATCTCGGGGTCACGTTGCTTGTCTGCGTTTTTGGTCGAGCTCGGTGCGCCGATGATGGTGGCGTCCACGATGGTGCCGGTACCGACCTTCATGCCCTGCGCCTGCAGCACCTCTCCCACTTTGGCAAACAAGGCCTCGCCCAGTTGGTGCGTCTCCAGCAAGCGGCGAAACTTCAGCAGCGTGGTCGCATCGGGCACGCGCTCGCGCCCGAGGTCTATGCCGACAAAGCGCCGCAGCGCGGTGCTGTCGAGTAGCGCATCCTCGCAGGCCTCATCGGCCAGGTTGAACCAGTGCTGCACGAAGTACATGCGCAGCATACGCTCGAGCCCGATCGGTGGACGCCCGTTGCCGGCCTTGGGGTAGTGAGGCTCGATCACCGCGCACAACGCCTGCCAGGGCACGATCTGCTGCATCGTGGCCAGGAAGGTATCGCGCCTGGTCGGCCTGCGGTAAGGCTCAAAACCTTCAGCTTGATCGGCGGCCATGGCAAGGGTTTGCTGTTTCATCTTCATCTGCCTGTTCGTCTGTACTGCAACGGTACAGGTAAACACCACGCTCGAGCAGTACTTAATCAGCGTTGCCCTAAGCTCTCGCAACCGCCATACGGGTGGGGGCATGGCTGTCGTTGGCCATACGCATGCGTGACAAAAATGAATCTTTTAAAACTGTTTCAGCGCTTTCAAAAAAAAACGCCCTGAAGCGTCGGCATCCAGCGGCCACGGCGATCTGGCCACGACACAGGCCACACCGCACCCGCCCGGCCTGGTCATTGACCGCCTGGACATCCAGCGCGCCATCATCTTGCACCTGGAATGGTGCGTGGTGTTCAACGACCACCTGGGCGCAGACAGCAGCCTGCACCAAGCCACCGAACCGCTGCCCGACGCCCCGAGCAGCGGCCTCGGTCAATGGCTGGCCCAGACGCGCCACCGCCCGCTGGGGCAACACCCCCTGTTTGCCGAGCTGGAGCAGGCACACCTGCAATTTCACGGCACGGCCGACCGGGCTCTGGCGCTCACCCGCAACGGCCACATGAGCCAGGCCAGCACCCTGCTGAACACCGACTTCGAACGCAGCCGCTCCCGCGTGCTCGACATCTTGCGCAGCCTGCAGAAAACCTAACGCCGCTGCGCCCCTGCGCTGCGTCCACCAGAGGCGCCCCACACAAGCTGGATCATCGGCTTGCGCTGGGTACGCAAGGCGGGTTCGAAGCGCCGCCTCACACCTTGTCGTCCAAGGTGGCTCCCGTCACGCCCCGTGGCACTTTTTGTATTTTTTGCCGCTGCCGCAGGGGCACAGGTCGTTGCGGCCGGGGGTTTCGGCTTTGCGCACCGACTCCACCCTCGGGCCCATGCTCTGCCACAGCTGGCGCAGGTCGTACACCGCCCAGATGGCGGCGCCAAATTCGTTCAAGCGGGTGTCGCTCACGCTGGGTGGGCCGTCGTCGCTGTGCATGCACACCGTGGGCGTGTCGGTGTCGTCTTCGGTCAACGCCACGATCGCGTCCAGCGCGTCGTTGAGCATGGCGGCGGCTTCCTTGTCGCGCGGGGCGGCCCATTCTTCGGCCCAGTTTTCCACCACAAACATGAAGCCCAGCGCCCACACCTGGCCAAACGCTGGCAACTCCTGGTCGCCAATTTCGGCGCGGGCTTCTTCGGGCAGGCTGGCCACTGCGCCGCGCACATCCATCACCTCGGGGTGGTAGCTGCGCTCGTCGTCCAGCGCTTGCACATCGCTGTTCAGCGCCGCGGCCACTTCGTTCCAGCGCCGCGTCCACAGCGTCATGAACTGGGCCAACTGCGCCTCGTCGGCAAAGTAGGTGTCTTCCTCATCGCTGCCGGCCACACCGGGCGTGCTGTCGCCCGTGCCCAGCAGCACCGGGAAAAACTCGCCCGGCATGATCAGGCGGCGTGTGCACAGCAGCGCAGCCATCGCGCCTTCACAAAACTCCCATTGCGGCACGTCCTCACCGCGCGTGCGCAGGTCGTCCAGAATCGCGTCCAGCGCATCAAAATCGTCGTGGTCCATCGGCTCGGTGGACAGGTTCAGGGCTTCGGTCGTCATGGCGGTCAAAAAAAAGGGTCGGGTTTTAAGATACTGGCCAGTGTAGCCTTGCTGCCCACCTGAAAGACACCATGCTCGACCGACTCAACACCCTCTACCCCGTGCGCTACACGGCCCTTGCCCTGTGCGTGCTGGCGGCGCTGCTGAGCCTGTTCACGCTGGTGGGGTTTGGGGTGGGCTTGCTCTCGCTGCTGGTGTTCGGCGGGCTTTCGGTGCTGGGCTGGCGAGACCTGCGCCAAACCAAAAGCTCGGTGCTGCGCAACTACCCGGTCATCGGACATTTCCGCTTCATGCTGGAAAAAATACGGCCCGAGATTCGGCAGTATTTTCTGGAAAGCGACAACGAAGCCACGCCGTTTTCACGCAGCCAGCGCAGCCTGGCCTATGCCCGCGCCAAAGGCGAAACCGACAAGCGCCCCTTTGGCACCCAGCGCGACGTGAAGGCCGTGGGCCACGAATGGCTCAACCACTCGCTCGCGCCCAGCCAGGTGGCCTCGCACGACTTTCGCCTCACCATCGGCGGCCCGCACTGCACCCAGCCCTACGAGGCCAGCGTGTTCAACATTTCGGCCATGAGCTTTGGCGCCCTGTCGGCCAACGCCATCCAGGCGCTCAACGCCGGTGCCCAGCGCGGCCGCTTTGCGCACGACACCGGCGAAGGCTCCATATCGGCCTGGCACCGCCTCAACGGCGGCGATCTGATCTGGGAAATTGGCTCCGGCTACTTTGGTTGCCGCGACGACGCGGGCCACTTCAACGAAGAAAAGTTCAAGGCCAACGCGCTGGACGCCCAGGTCAAGATGATCGAGCTCAAGCTCAGCCAGGGCGCCAAGCCGGGCCACGGTGGCGTGCTGCCCGGCCCCAAGGTCACGCCCGAAATTGCCGCTGCGCGCGGCGTGCCGGCGGGGCAAGATTGCGTCAGCCCCGCCGCGCACAGCGCGTTTTCCAACCCCACGGAGCTGATGCACTTCATCGCCCGGCTGCGTGAGCTCTCAGGCGGCAAGCCCACCGGCTTCAAGCTCTGCATTGGCCACCCCTGGGAATGGTTTGCCATGGTCAAAGCCATGCTGGAAACCGGTATCACGCCCGACTTCATTGTGGTGGACGGCGCCGAAGGCGGCACCGGCTCCGCCCCGCTGGAATTTACCGACCACGTGGGCGCGCCGCTGCAAGAAGGCTTGCGCCTGGTGCACAACACGCTGGTGGGCGTGAACCTGCGCGACCGCATCAAGATCGGCGCCTCCGGAAAAATCGTCAGCGCTTTTGACATCGCCCGGGCCATGGCCACCGGCGCCGACTGGTGCAACAGCGCGCGCGGCTTCATGTTTGCGCTGGGCTGCATCCAGGCGCAGACCTGCCACACCGGCCAGTGCCCCACCGGCGTTTCAACGCAAGACCCGTTGCGCCAGCAAGCGCTGGTGGTGCCCGACAAAGCCGTGCGCGTGTTCAACTTTCACCAGCAGACCCTGCACGCCCTGCAAGAACTGGTGCAAGCCGCCGGGCTGCAACATCCCGGTGAAATCACTGCCCACCACATCGTGCGCCGCGTGAACGACAACGACGTGCGCCTGCTCGCCAACCTGCTGCCGTCGACCCTGCCCGGCGCCCTGTTGGGTGACTTGCAGGGACAACACCCCGTGTTCACCACCTACTGGGCACAGTCCAAGGCGACACACTTTGCGCTGGGTTGACCGCCCAGCAGCCGCAGCACGAGCACAGGCACAAGGCACCACAGCATGACCCCCCTCCAACACCCGCCCGGTTTGTCGTTGCGCCCCGTGAACGACGCGGTGTGCGCCGTGTTCGACGCGCAAGGCCTGCTCGTGGGCAACCTGAAACACATTGGCGCTGCGTGGAAGTTCAAGGCGGTGGGCCACACCGCATCGGGCGAGTTGGAGCCGGGTGGTGGGCCGCTCACGCACCGACACAACACGGTGTTTGAGCGGCTGGATGCGGCCGAGGTAAGCGTCCGTTTGCTGGCCGACTGAGCGACCTTGCAAGCGGTCGCCCAGGCCCAAAACCCTCAGACCTTGGCGAAGCGACCGCGCAAATACGCAATGATCGCGGCCGAGTCGTAGAGCCACTGGCTCTGGCCTGCGGCGTCGGTGATCTTCAGGCACGGCACCTTGATGGCGCCGCCGCCTTGCTGCAATTCAGCGCGGTGGGTGGCATCGTGCTGGGCGTCGCGCTGCTCGATGGGCAGCGACAGGCGCCGCATTTCTTGCCGCACTTTGATGCAAAACGGGCAGGTGTTGAACTGGTACAGCGCGAGGTTTTTGCACTGCAGGTTGACCGTGGTTTGCGCAGAGGGCTCGCGCACCATGCCACGTGGCTGGGTGAGGCGCTCTTTGAGCAGCATGAACGGGCCCAGCACGGTGCGCAGGGTTCTGAAGAAGGCGCGGATGACGGTTTTCATAGAGGTGGAAACGTTGCAAAGCCTTGCGGCGAAAAAATAAAAGAGGGTGCGTCAGGCGCACTGGCGGGTGGTTTCAGATGCGTGAGCCGTCTTCCAGAAACCGCTCTTCGCGCTCCAGTGAGCCTTGTGCATTGAAATGCTTGCGGCGCAGCAACACGCCACGCTCGCCGTGCTCGTCTTCGTGCCGCAGCAGGCCGGCCTCGTTGAAGTAGCGTTGCCAGCCCCAGAGACGGCCGTTGCGTTCCACATTCATGGCCGAAGGCTTGCCGTTGTCCCAAAAGCTTTCGGTGGTGCGCAGCTCAACCCTGCCTTCACGGGCGATGTTTTGCCGCAGCTTGGGCTGGCCGTTCAAGTACCACTGCTGAATGCTGCGCTCAAGGCCCTGGGCCCAGCGGGTTTCCTGCGTGAGCTGGCCGCTCTCGGCCCACTCGCGGCCCACACCTTCGCGCCCGGTGGGCTTGGCCGTGGGCTCAGGCTCCAGCAGGTCGGTTTCAGAGCGGAGCTGACCCGAGGGGTAATACACGCGCTTGATGCGCCGCACCGGTTGCCCGGCTTCCCGGTGCAGCGCTTCACTGCGCACCAACGCGCCTTGCGGGTTCAACACGGTGAGGCTTTGCAGCGCGCCCGCAAGGTAGCTCACGGTGCCCGAAGGCTGGCCCGGCACACGGTACAGGGTGACGTTGCTGGCGCGGCCCCGGTGCCCGCACACGGCCTGGTCTTGCGGCAGCAGCGACACCGGGGCGCAGCGCAGTTCGCTCAGGCTGCCATCGGCCAGGGTGCTGAGGCTGACGGCTGTGCGCCGGTCAACCACGTAGTCGAGCCGCTGCAAGTGGCCGGCTTCGGCAAAGGTTTTTTGCGGGCCCACGGGCTGGCCGTCGTCCAGGTTTTCTTCACGGCGCAGCGTGCCACGGGCATCCCATTCGCGGGCCAGGCCGTGGCGGTTGCCGCGGGCGTTGGTGCTGTGTTCTTTGCGCGACCCATCGCGGTACACCCAGCGCGCCGGGCCCTCCAAGCGCCCGTCTTGAAGCGTCTGTTCGCGCAGGCGTACGGGGCCGTCAGCGTCGGTGCAGCGCATGAGGCCGCTTTTGCCGGCGGTGGTGAAGCCGTTGGCCGGGTTCACGGGCTCGCCCGCCAGCTCGCACTGGGGTACGGCATGCGACGCGCCGGCCAGCAAGAGCCCCAGCAGCGCAGCCAGTGCGGCGCGCCAGCGTTCAGTGGGCTGCGCCAAGTGCCACATGGGATGGGTGGGCCACAACAACGCCGCCAGCAACACCGGCCAGGGCAGGCACCCACTGGCGGCTCACCACCACACCCAGCCGCGCGAGCCGCCGGGCCATGGACAGCACATGCGCGTCTTTGCTGACCAGCGCTGCGCGGTGGGCCACAGCAAGGTCAATGAACTTCTGGTCGTCCGGGTCTTTGCAGGTGTAGGCCGCTTTGGGCGCGGTGGGCACGATGCAGACGCGTTGGTCAAACGCGTCCAGCACGGCGGCTGCGGACTGGCCGTGGCCGCTCAGGCGCTTCACGATTTGCGGGTAGGCCAGCACGCGAGCCAGCTCTTCGCGCATGGCCTCGGTGGCCAGCCAGCCGTGGGCATCGCCGTCAATGGCGGCGCGCAGCGCTGCCGTGGCGGGGTCGCCAAACACAAACAGGTCCAGCGCGATATTGGTGTCGAGCACCAGCAGCAGAGACAGCGGTTGGAACGTGTGTTGCGACATGGGTTTGGGGCGTCAACCCTGCTGCGGCCGGCCCTCTTCGGGCTTGGGTTCGGTGCGGCGCGCGGTGAGGTCAAAGCGGAACAGGCGGCACTCAATGGGCCCGTTCCACATGGGGACGCGGCGCGATTCTTTGAAGCGCATTTTGCCGGGCAGCTTGAGGTCGGGCGTGAGCAGCCAGGCGCTCCAGCCGGCGTAGTGGGTTTTCCAGTGGGCGGCGAGTTGCTGAAAGAACTCGCCGCCGTCGCCACCATCGGCCATTTGCGCACTCTCGCGCCCCAGGCCGGGCGGGGGTGGCGCGGCCTTGCCCACCGTGAAAGTGCGCGGGGTGCGAGGCTCCATGCGCTGGGCACGGGCGCTGGCACGGTCTTCAGAGCTTTGGCCCGCCACACCGGCGGCCGCAATGCGCTCGCCATAGGGCGGGTTGAGCAGCATCAGGCCCGGCCGTTCGGTGGGGGGCAGGCGCTGCAGCGCGTCGCCACCGCGCAGCTCAATGGCGTGGGCCACGCCCGCGCGCTCGGCGTTGCGCTGGGCAAAGTCGACCATGCGGAACGACACGTCGCTGCCAAACACGATGGGCGGGTGGCCTTCGGGCCAGGGGCGGATGTCGCGCTCGGCTTCGTCCTGGATGGCGGTCCACACGTGGGGCTGAAAGGGCACCATCTTCTCGAACGCAAAACGGCGCAGCAGGCCCGGCGCGATGTTGAGCGCGATTTGAGCGGCCTCAATCACCACGGTGCCGCTGCCACAGCAAGGGTCGTACAGCGGGGTGATGGCGTCCAGCGACTCGGCCTCGCCGCCGTTCCAGCCAGTGGCGGCGATCATGGCGGCGGCCAGGGTTTCTTTCAGCGGGGCGTCGCCCTTGTCTTCGCGCCAGCCGCGCTTGAACAGCGGCTCGCCCGAGGTGTCGATGTAAAGCGTGAGCTCTTCGGTGGTGAGGTGGGCGTAGATGCGCACGTCGGGCCAGGTGGTGTCCACGCTGGGGCGTTCGCCGCGCTTGGCGCGAAAGCGGTCGCAGATCGCGTCTTTGATCTTCAAGGCGGCGAAATTGAGCGAGGTCAGCGGACTGTGCTGCGCGGTGATCTCGACCTTGATGGTCTGCGCCGGGCTGAACCAGATTTCCCAGGCAATCTCGCCGGCCGCGTTGTACAGGTCTTGCTCGCTACGGTAACCGCCGTGCCAGAGCTGCACCAATACCCGTTGAGAGAGTCGGCTGTGCAGGTTCAGCCGCATGGCGTCGCGCCACGAGGCCTGCACGCCCACACCGCCACGCGCCTTGAAGGCCAGCGGCTCGCCGGTGATGCGCTGCACCTCTGCGGCCAGGTAATCCTCTACGCCAGCGGCGCAAGGGAGAAAAAGTTTGAGTTGGTTCATAACAAGTTACTTCGGCAATGGCTACAGAGCATCTGGTGCGTTGACCCCTTCCAGCATGCCCCACGGAACCGCCCTTCGACAAGCTCAGGACGGGCCGCTGGGGTGGCGGTGACGCGAAGCGGCGCGGGGGGTTACAAGCTCTTTCGCAGGTTCGCGGGCGCAATGCGCAGCGCCTCGCGGTACTTGGCCACGGTGCGCCGCGCGCATTCGATGCCCTGCTCTTTGAGCAGGTCGGAGAGCTGGTTGTCAGACAGCGGTTTGGCCGGTTCTTCGGCCGCAATGAACTGCTTGAGCAGCGCACGCACCGCAGTGCTCGACGCGTTGCCACCGGTTTCGGTGCCCAGCGACGAGCCAAAGAAATACTTGAGTTCGTAAGTGCCAAACGGCGTGGCCATGTATTTGGCGGTGGTCACGCGGCTGATGGTGGATTCGTGCAGGCCCAGCTCGTCGGCAATTTCGCGCAGCACCAGCGGGCGCATGGCGAGTTCGCCGTGCATAAAGAAGTTGCGCTGGCGCTCCACAATGGCGCTGCTCACACGCAAGATGGTGTCAAAGCGCTGCTGGATGTTTTTGATGAACCAGCGCGCTTCTTGCAGGCGCTGCTGCATGGCGGCGTGGCCGGCTTCGCCGCTGGCGCCACCGTCGCGCCCACCGCGGTTGCCGCGCATGGCGTTGGCGTACACGTCGTGCACGCGCAGGCGCGGCATCACCTCGGCGTTGAGCTGCACTTTGAAGCCCCGCCCAGCGCGGGTCACGAGCACATCGGGCACCACCACGTTGCGCTCCACGTCGACAAAACGGCGGCCGGGCTTGGGCTCCAGCCGCGCGATAAGGCCCAGCGCGGCGCGGGCGGTTTCGTCGTCAATGCCACACAACGCACACAAGCGCTTCACGTCGCGCTTGGCCATGAGCTCCAGCGGCTGCTTGCAAATGGCCAGGGCAGCGCGGGCCTCAGGGCTGTTGCGCATTTCCTCGATCTGCAGGCGCAGGCATTCGCCCAGGTCGCGGGCGCCCACGCCAGCCGGCTCCATGTGCTGCAGCAAATGCAGGGCCATGGTGAGGCGCTGTTCGAGGGCTTCGCGGGCCTCCAGCTGTTCCGGGTCTTCCCCGGTTTCCGGGTCGGCCGTCAGCACACCGGGGTTGGACAGGCTGAGCCAGGCGGTGGCCAGGTCGGCCAGCGTGTCTTCCAGGTAACCGTCGTCGTTGAGCGACTCGATCAGGAAATAGAGCGCGGCGCGGTCTTCGTCGCTCAGGCGCAGGCAGCGCGCCTGGTCGTGCAGGTGGTCTTGCAGGCTGACGGGCACGCGCGCCAGGTCGGCCGCAGTGGCGGTTTCGTCGTCGTCGCCCGAGCCGCTGTTGCGGGGCGGTGCGTCACCACCCCACTCGCTGTCGTCGGGCGCCATTTCCACGGTGCCGTCGCCTTCCCAGCTTTCTTCCACCGGGGTGGCACCGTCCAGGCGGCCTTCCAGCTCATCGCTTTGCGCGCTGTCGGTGGTGCTGTCGCTGGAGGACACGCGCTCAGACACCAGGCCGTCGTATTCGGGCGCGGACGCCACCGCCTCGGCCCCAGCCTGTGTGGCGTCGGTGATCTGCTCACCCGCGCTCACCGGTGCGTCGGTCTGCTCCAGGCCAAACGCTTCGCGGTCGGCGATCTCGTCGGTGCGCTCCAGAAACGGGTTTTCGTCCAGCATCTGCTCGACTTCCTGCGCCATTTCCAAGGTGGACAGTTGCAGCAAACGGATGGACTGCTGCAACTGCGGCGTGAGCGCCAGGTGCTGCGAGACGCGGAGGGACAGGCCTTGTTTCACAGGCCGCCCCCCCGCCGCGCTGCGCGCGTCCCCCCCAGGGGGGCGCACCCTGGGACCGGCAAAGCCGGATCCGCGGGTGCCCTGAATAGCGGCGCCTCACTCGCCCACCGTGGCGTGGGCGAAGTGGCCGGGTCAGCCGCCGGGCCGCCCCAAGGCAGGCCCAGCCCCCTTGGGGGGCAGCGACCCGCGCAGCGGAGGAGCGTGGGGGCTTGTTTCATCACATCCGGAAATGTTCGCCGAGGTACACCCGGCGCACATCGGCGTTTTCAACGATCTCGGCGGGCGTGCCGCTGGTGAGCACGTGCCCCTCGTTGATGATGTAGGCACGGTCGCAAATGCCCAGGGTTTCGCGCACGTTGTGGTCGGTGATCAGCACCCCGATGCCGCGCGATTTCAGGAACCCGATGATGCGCTGGATCTCGATCACGGCGATCGGGTCGATGCCGGCAAAGGGCTCGTCGAGCAAGATGAAACGCGGGTTGGTCGCCAGGGCGCGGGCAATCTCTACACGGCGCCGCTCGCCGCCCGAGAGCGCGGGCGCGGGCGAATCGCGCAGGTGGTCCACGTGCAGGTCTTTGAGCAAGGCATCCAGCCGCTCTTCAATGGCGGCGGGCTTGAGCGGTTTTCCCGCGTCGTCCAGCTGCAGTTCCAGCACGGCGCGCACGTTGTCGGCCACCGAGAGCTTGCGAAAGATGGACGCTTCTTGCGGCAGGTAGCCCAGGCCCAGGCGGGCGCGCCGGTGAATGGGCTGGCGCTCGATGGACTGGCCATCCAGCAGAATCTGGCCCGCGTCGGAGCGCAGCAGGCCCACGATCATGTAAAACGAGGTGGTTTTGCCGGCTCCGTTGGGGCCGAGCAAACCCACCACCTCCCCCTTGTCGACGGCCAGCGACACGTCCTTGACCACGAGGCGGCTGCCGTAAGCCTTCTTCAGCCCGCGCACTTCCAGGCGGCTGGTGGAGAGGAGGGAGTCGGGTTGGGCCGCCATTGCCGTGGCGGGCGCCGTCACCGCGTGCCCTCGCCAACCTGCCCGCTGGGACGCAGCGGCACGGGCGAGGCTGCGGGGGCCGTCGGCGCGTCTTCCTTGGGCACGGGCGTGAGCATGGCCCTCACGCGCCCCGACGGATTGCCTGGCGTGCGGTTGGCGACCCCACCGTCCACCGAAAACATGTCGTTGCTGCTGTTGTAGGTGATCACGCTGCCGGATGTTTCGTCGTTGACCTGCGCACCTTTGTAACGCCGCAGCACGGCGCTGCCGACAAAGCGCACCGTCTCGGACTTGCTGTCGTATTCAATGCGCAGGGCCTCGCCCTCGATGAACTCGTTGGCCACGTCGCGTTTCTGGCGGAAAAAAGCCGGGCTGCCGGTCACGGTTCCAAACTGGTTGCCCTGGGCATCCTGACGCACCTCCACACGCCCCCCCCGGATGATGATGGTGCCTTTGGTGATCACCACATTGCCGGTGAACACGCTGGTCTGGTTGGCGTCGTCGTAACGCAGCGCGTCGGCCTCGGCGTTCATGGGCTTGTTGCGGTCGGCCCGTTCGGCATGGGCGGCACCCACACACAACAGACCGATCACCAGCGCAGCGGCCAGCGGTCGAGAGGAGCGAAACAGGTGGAAGGTGGGCATGGCAATGTAGGGCACGAAACTTGCATTCATTGTAGCGGCGCGAGCCGGCGTTTGCGGCTGGCGGACGAGAGACTTTGCCGGCCCGAGCCTGCACGGCATCGCACGGCGGGGCAGACCCGTCGCCCACCCGAAAACGCACAAAGCCCGCGGGCAGCGGGCTTTGTGTGCGGCAAGTGTCCGGCCAGGCTCAGGCTTTTCGCAAGTCGGCGATCAGCGCGTTGGCCACCACCAGCGTTCGCGGACCTTGGCCCGTGACGTAATAGCGGCCCCCCACACCCAGTGATGGGGTGCCTTCCACCTGGTAGGCGTCCTGCAACTGGGTGGCGCGCTTCGCCTTGCCCGCCACTGCAAACGAATTGAAGAAACCGGTGAATTTCTCGCGATCCACCCCTTGCGCGGTCACCCAGGCGGTGATGGCTTCCGCCGTGTTCAGGCGCTGCTTGTCCACATGGATGGCGCGGAACACTTTTTCATGCAGCGCATCAACCTGGCCCATGGCCTCCAGCGCGTAGTACAGGCGCTGCAGGGGCACAAAGGCGTCGTTGAAAGCCACCGGCGTGCGGCGCACCACCACATGGGCGGGGGTCTTCTTCATCCAGTCGTTGAGCAAGGGCTCAAAGTTGTAGCAATGGATGCAGGTGTAGGCAAAAAACTCGACCACCTCAATCTTGTCTGCCGGGCTGTCGACCGGGGCCGGGCGCCCCAGGCGGACAAAATCAGCGCCTTCTTTCAGACTCGTGAGCTGGGCGTGCGCGGGGACAAGGGTCAGGGCTGCCGTGGCACCCAGGGCGGTGGTGGCGCCGGCCGCCAGCAGGGAACGGGAAAATTCGCGACGTTGCATGGATTCAAACTCCTGGTTGGGTCATTTGGGGGCTGCGGACTGGGGAAAAGTTCCCGCGCCCGCACCGCACTTGGGCGGATTTCAACGCTGAACGCGCACCAGAGCGGCTTCCACGCCGTTGACTTCGAGTTGCTCGCGCGTCACGTCAGCCAGGGATTTCTGGTTGAACGGACCGACCCGAACACGGAACACGGTGCGCCCAGACTGCTCGCGTTCGGTCACCTGGGCATCAATGCCGAGCATGGCCAGCTTGGCGCGCTGGGCCTCGGCGTCGTCGGACGTGCGGAAGGCGCCCGCCTGCACAAAATAGGCAAAGGGATCGGCACCGGGTGCGGCGGCTGCAGCCGTCGTGGCCGGTGCAGGCGTGGGCTGCCCCAGGCGGGACTGCACCAGATCACCCAGCGGATCGCCGGCGGGTGCCGGCTTCGCCGGAACCGGAGCTTGAGCGGCCGGCTGAGCCACCGGCGCAGGCAGCGCCTGCCCATCGGCCGGCGGCACCACGATGGCGCCACCCTCCGGGCTGGCGGGCACCGGCGGCACCGCCGACGCATCCTTGCTGCCCAGCGCGGCGTTCGGGTTCCAGCCCCTGTTGCGCTCGGCTTCTTCCACGTCCTGCGCGGGCTTGCGCGACACGCCACGGTCCACAAAGGGGACGGGCACGCGGGTCACATAAATGGCCACCGACAGGGCCGCGCCCAGGCCCACCAGCAGGCCCACCACAAAGCCCACCAGGGTGCCGCCGCGCTGCTGCCGGGCCGGCAAAGAGAGTTGTTTCATAAAGGATTCCAGGCTCACATTTTTTGCGGGGCGCTCACGCCCAGCACCGCCAGCCCATTGTGCAACACCTGTGCGGTGGCTTTCACCAGCGCCAGGCGGGCCAGCTTCACCGCTTCGTCGTCCACCAAAATGCGTTCGGCGTCGTAGTAGCTGTGGTAGCAGGCGGCCAGCTCACGCAGGTAAAACGTGACGTCGTGCGGCGCAAAGTCCTGCGCGGCCGACGCCAGCATGGCCGGGTATTTGGCCAGCTGCAACATGAGCGCCTGCGCGGGGGGGCTATGCAGGGCGGCCAGGTTCACGTCTTTCAGCGTGGCGGGGTCGCCGCCGTCCTTGTCTTGCCAGGCCGCCAGCACCGAACAAATGCGCGCATGGGCGTATTGCACGTAATACACCGGGTTGTCGTTGTTCTTCTGCACCGCCAGGTCCACGTCAAACGTGTATTCGGTGTCGGGCTTGCGGCTGAGCAGGAAGAAGCGCACGGCGTCTTTGCTGGTCCATTCGATCAGGTCGCGCAGCGTCACGTAGCTGCCGGCGCGCTTGCTGATCTTCACCTCTTCACCGCCTTTGACCACGCGCACCATGGTGTGCAGCACGTAGTCGGGGTAGCCCTGGGGAATGCCCACGTTGGCCGCCTGCAGGCCGGCGCGCACGCGGGCGATGGTGCCGTGGTGGTCGGTGCCCTGGATGTTGATCACCTTGGTGAAACCGCGCTCCCACTTGCTGATGTGGTAGGCCACGTCGGGCACGAAGTAGGTGTAGCTGCCGTCGCCTTTGCGCATGACACGGTCTTTGTCGTCGCCGTAGTCGGTGGACTTGAGCCACAGCGCGCCGTCGTGCTCGTAGGTCTTGCCGGCGTCGCGCAGTTTTTGCACGGCTGCGTCCACCTTGCCGCTGGTGTACAGGCTGGACTCCAGGTAGTAGTTGTCGAACTTCACCGCAAAGGCCTGCAGGTCCAGGTCCTGCTCGTGGCGCAGGTAGGCCACAGCAAACAGCCGGATGTCGTCGAGCGCGTCCACGTCGCCGCTGGCGGTGAATGCGCGGTCGTCGGAATGCACCGTCTTCTTGGCCAGGTAATCGTTGGCAATGTCCTGGATGTAGTCGCCGTTGTAGGCGGCTTCGGGCCACTCGGGGTCGCCCGGCTTGAAGCCTTTGGCCCGCAGCTGGGTGCTGTTGGCCAGGGTGCCAATCTGCACGCCGGCGTCGTTGTAATAAAACTCGCGGTAGACGTCCCAGCCCTGGGTTTCAAACAGGCTGCAAATGGCGTCGCCCAGCGCAGCCTGGCGGCCGTGGCCCACGTGCAGCGGGCCAGTGGGATTGGCGGACACAAACTCCACCATCAGGCGCTGGCCGTTGGGTGGGGCCATGCCAAAGCGCTCGCCGGCCTGCAGCACCTCATGCACGATCTGCTGCTTGGCCTCAGGCTTCAGGCGGATGTTCAGGAAGCCGGGGCCGGCGATGTCGATGTCGGCCACCCAGCGTTCGTAGGCGGGCAACACCAGCAGCGCTGCGCGCAGGGTTTCGCCCAGCTGGCGCGGGTTCAGCTTGAGCGGCTTGGCCAGTTGCATGGCGGCGGTGCAGGCAAAGTCGCCATGCGCGGCCACCTTGGGCGACTCGAACGCGGCGCGGGCACCCGCGCCGGGGGACAGTTTTTCCAGCTCGATGGCCAGGCCGGTGAGCAGTTCTTGTTTGATCTTGAGCATGCGGCGATTTTAGGGCGCGGCCGTGCGACAGCCACAGAACGGTCAATCCACTCGCAGGTGCTGGGCGGCGGCGGCCTTCACCGCTTGCGTCAGGCGCTGCGCCGACGGGGCCTCGCGGGCCCAGTGCTGCCAGTACAGCGCCACGTCCACCGTGGCGCCGGGCAGCACCTCTTGCAGGCTGGGGCGGCTGGCCAGGTGCTGTTCGGGCACCATGCCCCAGCCCAGGCCGAGTTCAATGGCGGTTTCAAACGCCTCCACCGCCGGGGCAAAGTGGCGCGGGTAATTGGGCTGTTTCAAGCCAAAGTGCTGTGCCAAAAAAGCGTCTTGCAGCGCGTCTTTGCGGTTGAAGATGATGGCCGGGTGCGACAGCAGCTTATGCGGCGACACCGCGCCAGCGGGCGTGCGGCAGCGCTGGGCCACGGCGGGTGCAGCCACGCAGCGGTAGCGCATGACGCCCAGCGGCTCGGCCACGCAGCCGCGCATGGGCTCGGCCAGCGTGGTCACGCAGCCAATCACGTCGCCGCTTTTCAGCGCATCGTGCGTGTGGTCCTGGTCGTCAATCAAGATTTCCAGCAACAAGCGGTGGCGCTGCAGCACCGGAGCCACGCCGGGCAAAAACCAGCTGGCCACCGAATCGGCGTTGATCGCCACGCTCAGGCTCTGCCAGCGCACGCCGCCACGCGCCTCGCTGCCCTGCAGGCCACCCAGCAGGTCGGCCTCCATCAGGCGCACCTGCTTCACATGGGCCAGCAGCGCCTGCCCGGCTGGGGTGGCGCGCACCTGCTTGCCGCGCACCAGCAGGCGCTGGCCCAGGGCGTCTTCCAGCGCCTTGATGCGCAGCGACACCGCCGCCAGCGTGAGCGACAAGGCCTGCGCGGCCGGGCCAAAGCCACGGTGTTCCACCACGGCGGCCAGGGCTTCGAGTTGGCGGGCATCCAGCATATTTTGGTTAAATATTTATTGAGTGATAAGAGTTTAATTTACCTAGATTTAAATTAAGTGGAATCTGGAACACACTGCCGGTCATTCGAGCCCGACTCGACCCCCAACAGCCCCGCTCCCGGAGATTTCCATGGTCCTGACCTTCCCCACCTTCACCGCCGGCATGGTGCTCAGCATCTCGCTGATCATGGCGATTGGCCCGCAAAACGCGCATGTGCTGCGCATGGGCCTGCAGCGCCAGCACCTGTGGCTCACGGTGGCGGTGTGTGCCCTGGCCGACGTGGTGCTGATTGGTCTGGGCGTGTTCGGCCTGGCGCAGCTGGGCGGCCTGAGCGACAAGCTGCTGGGCGCGCTCATTGGCGCGGGTGTGCTGTTTCTCGGCGTGTACGGCTGGCAGGCGTTTCAGCGTTTTCTGAAGCCGCAGGCGCTGGCGCTGATGAACGACGACACCGGCAAACCCCAACTGGCCGCAGCGCCGGTAACCCAGCGCCAGGCCATCCTGTCAGCGCTCGCTTTTTCCTGGCTCAACCCGCACGCCTGGCTCGACACCGCCGTGCTGATCGGCACCGCCTCGCTGGCCTACGGGCAAGGCAGCACCTCGTTTGGCCTGGGCGCGGCCACGGGTTCGCTGGTGTGGTTTGTGGTGCTGGGCACGGCGGCGTTCTGGCTGGGTCGCCGGCTCAATTCGCTGCACATCTGGCGCGTGCTGGACGGCGCCGTGGCCCTCATGATGTGGGGCACCGCCGCTTGGCTCCTATCTTCATTGGTGTGATCCCATGACCACCACCCGCCCCAGCACCGCCCCGGTCACCGTTTTCGGCCCGGACTTCCCGTTTGCCTTTGACGACTGGCTGAAGCACCCTCAGGGCCTGGCCACCCTGCCCGCCATCGCGCACGGCACCGAAGTGGCCATTGTGGGCGCAGGCATTGCCGGCCTGGTGGCGGCCTACGAGCTGATGAAACTCGGCCTGAAGCCCGTCGTGTATGAGGCCTCGCGCATGGGCGGGCGGCTGCGCTCGCAGCCGTTTGAAGGTGGGCAAGGTGTCATCGCTGAGCTGGGCGGCATGCGCTTTCCGGCCTCGGGCACGGCCTTCTACCACTACGTGCATTTGCTCGGCCTGCCCACCCAGCCATTCCCCAACCCGCTCACGACCGCCGCCGGCAGCACGGTGGTGGATCTGGAGGGCCAGACGCAATACGCCCGCTCGCTGGCCGATTTGCCGCCGCTGTTTAACGAGGTAGCCGAGGCCTGGAGCGCCGCGCTGGCCGAGCTCGGCTTTGGCGATCTGCAGCGGGCGCTGCGCGAGCGCGATGTACCGTGCCTGAAAGCCCTGTGGGACCGGCTGGTGCCGCTGTGGGACGACCGCACGTTTTACGACTTCATCGCGCAATCGGAAGCGTTCTCGGCCCTTTCGTTTCGCCACCGCGAGGTGTTTGGCCAGGTGGGTTTTGGCACCGGCGGCTGGGACTCGGACTTTCCCAACACCATGCTGGAAATCTTGCGCGTGGTGCTCACCGGCTGCGACGAAGACCAGCACCTCATCACCGGCGGCGTGCAGCAGGTGCCGCTGGGCCTGTGGGCCCACGCGCCCGAGCACATCACGCACTGGCCGCAGGGCACCAGCCTCGCCAGCCTGCACGGCGGCGCCACGCGCCCGGGCGTGACGGCCATCGCCCGCGCGCCCAGCGGCCAAATCGCCGTGACCGACACCTGGGGCACCGCGCGCGAATACCCGGCCGTGCTGGTGACCTGCCAGAGCTGGCTGCTGACGACGCAGATCGCGGTCGAAGAATCGCTCTTCTCGCAGAAGCTGTGGATGGCGCTGGACCGCACGCGCTACATGCAGTCGAGCAAAACCTTTGTGATGGTGGACCGCCCGTTCTGGAAAGACCTGGACCCCGCCACCGGCCGCGAAACCATGAGCATGACGCTCACCGACCGGCTCACGCGCGGCACCTATCTGTTTGACAACGGGCCCGACAAACCCGCCGTGATCTGCCTGAGCTACGCCTGGATGAGCGACGCGCTGAAGATGCTGCCGCACCCGCCGTACAAGCGCGTGCAGTTGGCGCTGGACGCGCTGAAAAAAATCTACCCGACCGTGGACATTGCCAGCCACATCGTGGGCGACCCGATCACGATTTCGTGGGAAGCCGACCCGTATTTTCTGGGCGCCTTCAAAGGCGCCCTGCCCGGCCACTACCGCTACAACCAGCGCATGTACGGTCACTTCATGCAGGAAAACCTGCCGCCCGCCGAGCGCGGCATTTTCCTGGCCGGCGACGACGTGTCGTTCACACCCGCCTGGGTGGAAGGCGCGGTACAAACCTCGCTGAACGCGGTGTGGGGCATCGTGCACCAGCTGGGCGGCCAGTGCCCGACCGACAACCCGGGGCCGGGTGAGCTGTTCCCAGCCATCGGTCCGGTGGTGTTGCCCGACTGAAGTTTTTGGGCACAAGATCGCAGCATGCAAGACCTTGCCCTGGCCCTCTGGCAGACCCCGCACCCGGCCAACGCCGCCGAGGCATTGCCGCGCCTGGACGCAGCTTGCGCACAAGCCCGTGCACAGGGGGCTGGGTTGCTGATCACGCCGGAGATGTTTTGCACCGGCTACGCCATCGGAGCCGACCGTGTGGCAGCGCTGGCCGAACCGGCCGACGGTCCGCTGGCGAAAGCCGTGGCCGACATCGCGCAACGCCACGGCATCGCCATCGTTTACGGCTACCCCGAACACAACCCGGCGGCCAAACCCTTCAACGCGGCGCAGGCCATCGCCCCCGACGGCACCCGGCTCGCCAATTACCGCAAGACCCATTTGTTTGGCGACCTGGACCGTGCGCAATTCAGCGCGGGCGCCACCGCATCGCAGGTGTTCAACTGGCGCGGCTGGTGCCTGGGCCTGCTGATCTGCTACGACGTGGAGTTCCCCGAAGCCGTGCGCGGGCTCGCGCTGCAGGGGGTGGATGCGGTGCTGGTGCCCACAGCCAACATGACGGGTTTTGACGAAGTGCAAAACCTGCTGGTGCCGGCCCGCGCCTGCGAAAACCGGGTGTTTGTGGCCTATGCCAACGCCTGCGGCAGCGAGGGCCACACGCATTACGGCGGGCTCAGCACCGTGGCCGGCCCGCACGGCGCGGCCCTGGCCCGCGCTGACCGCGACCCCGACCTGTGGCTGGCCACGCTGGACTACGCAGCGCTGCAACCAGCGCGGCAAAACAGCTATCTGAACGACCGGCGCACCGACTTGTATGGGCCGCTGGTGGACTGAAACGCGCTGAAGACCGCGCGTTGTTCACCGCCCGATGCCGATCGGTCTTTGCTGCGAGAATCGTCATTTCTCGATACTCCCCCCACTAAGGAACAGCATGGACATTCAAGGCTTTTTGGCGAACTACTGGCCCCTCCTGGCCTTGGCGCTGTGGTTTGGCTACAAGTGGTGGAACGCACGCCGCGTGGTGGCGCTGCTGCCAGCGCTCAAAGCGCAAGGCGCCGTGTGGGTGGATGTGCGTTCGGCCAGCGAATTTGCCACAGCCAGCGCACCCGGAACGGTGAACATTCCCCTGGGCGAGCTGGGCCAGCGCCTCGGCGAAATCCCCCAGTCGGCCCCCGTGGTGTTGTGCTGCGCCAGCGGCACACGCAGCGGCATGGCCAAGCTGATGCTGAAGAAAAACGGCTACCGCAACGTGTACAACATCGGCAGCTGGACGAAGTTGCAGACCTGATCGGCTTGCCGCGCCGACAGACTCAGCGCCCCGCCCAAAAGTCTGCCTGCCCGTAGTGGTGTTTTAAAAAGTCGATCCACAACCGCACCCGCAGCGCCAAATGTTTGCGCTGCGGAAACAGGGCGTAAATGCCGTTGGGTGGGGCGGCGTAGTCGTCCAACACCGTCACCAGGCGGCCCGCAGCAATGTCGGACTCCACTTCCCAGGTGCTGCGCCAGGCAATGCCGTAGCCGGCCACACACCAGGCGTGCAGCACCTGACCGTCTGAGCAGTCGAGCGGGCCACCGGGGCGCAGGTGCACCAGCTCGCTGGCGCCGCCTTCGGCGGCCGGCATGGCAAACGCCCAGCCGCGCGTTTGCGAGGCGTCGCTGCTGAGCGTGAGGCAGTCAAAGCGCGACAGGTCGGACGGGGTTTGTGGCCGCCCGTGGTGCTGCAGATAGCGCGGTGCCGCCACGCACAGGCGGCGGTTGTCGGCCAGACGCACGCTCACCAGCGACGAGTCGGGCAGGTCGCCCACGCGCACGGCGCAGTCGTAGGCTTCACCGGCCACATCCACCACGCGGTCGCTCAGGTTCAGCGAAATCGTCACCTCGGGGTGCAGCTCGCGAAAGCGCGGCACCAGCGGCGCCACGTGGCGGCGGCCAAAGCCGGCGGGCGCGGTCAGGCGCAGGTGGCCGCAGGCCTTCACGCCGCCCGCGCTCACGCTGGCTTCGGCGTTGGCCAGGTCGGCCAGCAGGCGCTGGCAGTCTTCCAGAAACGCACTGCCTTCGTGCGTGAGCGTGATGCGCCGGGTGGTGCGCACCATGAGCTTGACGCCCAGACGCGATTCGAGCGCGTCGAGCCGCCGACCGATGATGGCCGGCGCCACACCTTCGGCCCGGGCGGCGGCGGTGAGGCTGCCGCGGGTGGCCACGGAAGCAAAGGTTTCGAGCTGTTTGAGCTTGTCCATGGCGGGCAGATTACCCCAGCTGTGGTCTCAAATCAACCACGCGAATCCGCATATTCACAACCGCAGCAGTTGCAATAAGGCAGCGCGCTGCGCGTCCAAATGGCGTTCCCGGCGCGCTTGCCCAATACCAAGGCACCCGTGGAACGGGCTCCGCCCGGCCACAGGGTGCGTCCCCCTCCGAGCGCCGCAGGCGCGTCAGAGAGGGGGAAGCCGCGCAGCGGCGCAGGGGGTGTCTCGCCTCACCAGCCTTTGGGCAGGCCGGCTTCGGGCGTCATGCCGTACACCGGCTCGCCGGGCAAGCCGGCCATGAGCGGCGCGCGCGCTGCCATGAGCTTGTGAAGGTCGAGCCCGGTGGGCACACCCATGGCTTCGAACATGAACACCAGGTCTTCGGTGACCACATTACCGCTGGCGCCGGGCGCGTAGGGGCAGCCGCCCAGGCCGCCGAGCGAGCTGTCAAAACTGCGCACGCCCACGTCAAACGCGGCCAGGCAGTTGGCCAGGCCCAGGCCGCGCGTGTTGTGCATGTGGGCCGCGCCCGCGCGCTCGCCCAGCTCGGCGCGCAGGCGGGTGAACAGGCGGCGCACCTGCGCGGGGTTGGCCATGCCGGTGGTGTCGGACAAGCCCACTTCGTCCACCCCCGCCTGCACGCAGGCCGCGGCCAGCGCGATCACCTCGTCTTCCGGCACGGCGCCTTGCAGCGTGCAGCCAAAGGCGGTGGACAGGCCCACCTCCACCGGCGCGCCGGGCGCCACCTCGTTGCGCAGCGCGATCACTTCGCGCAGTTCCGCCACCATCTGATCGCGGGTCTTGCGCACGTTGGCCAGCGAATGCGCTTCGCTGGCCGACACGGGCAGGGTGAGCTTGTGCACACCGGCGGCCAGCGCGGCCTGTGCGCCGCGCCGGTTGGGCACCAGCGCCATCACCGTCAAGCCGGGCAGGGTGAGCGCGTGGCGCACCACGTCGGCCACGTCGGCCATTTGCGGCAGCAACTGCGCGGGCACAAACGAGCCGACCTCGATCTCGCGCAAACCGGCCGCTGCTAGCGCGCTGATCCAGCGGCACTTGTCGGCCGTGGGCATGGTGGCTTTGACGGACTGCAGCCCGTCGCGCGGGCCGACTTCGCTGATGTGGATGTGGGAACGGGAAGCCATGGCGTTCATGCAACGGCGGTGATGGCGCGCAGGCGTTCGATCTCGGCGTCGGCATACCCCAGCCCCTGCAGCAGCTCGGCCGTGTGCTGGCCCCGGGTGGGCGGCTGCAGGCGCACGCCCAGGCGGTGGCCGTCCATGGTGAACGGAAACAGCGTGGTCTTGGCGGTCTGGCCGGCGCGGGCACCGTCGGGCAGGGTGATGTCGGCCAGGCCGCCGGTGGCCAACAGGTGTTCGTCGTCAAACAGCTCTTCGGGCTTGCGAATGGGCGCAAACGGCAGACCCACCTTTTCAAACAGCGCAGCCAGATCGGATGCCCGCCACTGGGCCAGCCGCTCGCGCAGCACCGGCAGCAACTGCGCACGCAGGGCCACGCGGGCGTTGTTGTCGGGGTAACGCGGGTCGGCCTTGAGGTCGGCAAAGCCCAGCGCGTCGCAAAAGGTGGCCCACTGCGCGTCGCTCACCGCCGCCAGAAAAATCTGCTCACCGTCTTTCACGGTGAACACGTCGTACACCGCCCAGGCCGAAATGCGCTCGGGCATGGGCGCAGCGGCCTGGCCGGTGATGGCGTACTGCAGCATGTGCTGGCCCACGAGGAACACGTTGTTTTCAAACAGCGCGCTCTGCACCTCCTGCCCTTGGCCGGTGATGCCGCGCTGGATCAGCGCGCCCAGCGCGCCGATGGCGCCAAACATGCCGCCCATGATGTCGTTGACGCTGGTGCCTGCGCGCAGCGGATCGCCAGGGCGCCCGGTCATGTAGGCCAGGCCGCCCATCATCTGCACCACCTCGTCGAGCGCGGTGCGGTGGTCGTAGGGGCCGGGCAAAAAGCCTTTGTGGCTCACATAAATGCAGCGCGGGTTCACCTGGCTCAGGGCTTCGTAGTCGAGCCCGTATTTCTTCATGGTGCCGGGCTTGAAGTTCTCGGCCACCACGTCGGCACTGGCCGCCAGCTTGCGCGCCACCTCGGCGCCCTCGGGCGTGTGCAGGTTGATCGCGATGCTCTTTTTGTTGCGGTTGAACATGGGAAAAAAGCCCGCGCCCGAGCCCAGCAGGTGGCGCGTGCGGTCGCCCTCAATGGGCTCGACCTTGATCACCTCGGCCCCCATGTCGGCCAGCACCATGCCGCAAGTAGGCCCCATGACCATGTGGGTGAACTCAACCACGCGCAGGCCTTTGAGCGGCTGCGGAGCGGTGGGCGGGGTTTCGCTGAATGGCGTGGCTTGGGTGTTCATGGTGTCGTTCGTCAAATGGCCCGGCATGCACCCGCCAGCGGCGCTGATGGCGAGCGGCCAGAAAGCAGGGGCTGGCCAGCCGCGCACTGTAAACCTTGGCGCGTCCGGTGGCCCCGGCACGGCATGCGGCGCGCACCCTGGTGCCGAGACCGCTGCAACATTAGCCACATAAAAGTCACAGATAAATGACTTTCAAGCGAATCAATACCGTATCTGGTATCGAATAAAGTTCAACCATGGAAAAACCCCGCGCTGTGTTGTTTGACGCCTATGGCACGCTGTTCGATGTGTACAGCGTGGCGCTGCTGGCAGAACAGCTGTTCCCCGGCCAGGGGCAGCGCCTGAGCACGCTGTGGCGCGACAAACAGATTGAATACACCCGCCTGGTGACCACCAGCAACCACGGCGCGCACTACCAGCCGTTTTGGGCACTCACGCAAAGCGCGCTGGCGTATGCCATCAAGGTGGTGGTACCGGCCGCGCGGCAAGACTGGGCCGCCTTTGAAGCCCGCGCCGCCCAGCTGCTGAACCAGTACCGCAGCCTGAGCGCGTTCCCGGAAAACCGCGAGGTGCTGCAAGCGCTGCGCGCACGCGGCCTGCCCACCGGCATTTTGAGCAACGGCGACCCCGACATGCTGGGCATTGCCGTGCGCAGTGCCGGGCTGGACGGCCTGCTCGACCACGTCATCAGCGCCGACCCGGTGCGCCTGTTCAAAACCCACCCCGCCGCCTACGCCCTGGGCGAGCAAGCCCTGGGGTTGCCGGCCAGCCAGATCGTGTTTGTCAGCAGCAACGCCTGGGACGCGCTGGCCGCCACCTGGTACGGCTACCAGACGCTGTGGGTGAACCGCCAGAATATGCCGTTTGAAGAGCTGGGCACGCAGCCCACGCGCACCGCACAGAACCTGCGCGACGTGCTCGCTTTCTTTGACTGAACCTGTTTCTTTTTTCAACACCGTTTCGGGCTGAGCCTGTCGAAGCCTTTTTTCCTGGAGCCATCTGATGACACAACGCACAACGATCCACGGCCTGCAAGTCGCCACCGAACTGTTTGACTTCATCAACAGCCGCGTGCTGCCCGGCACCGGCGTGAGCAGCGACACCTTCTGGCAAGGCTTTGACGCCATCGTGGCCGACCTGGCCCCGAAAAATGCCGCCCTGCTGGCCGAGCGCGACCGCCTGCAGACCGAGCTGGACACCTGGCACAAGGCCAACCCCGGCCCCATCACCGACATGGCCGGCTACCGCAAATTCCTGGAAACCATTGGCTACCTGGTGCCGGTGCCGGCTGACGCCAAGGCCACCACCGCCAACGTGGACGCCGAGCTGGCCATCCAGGCCGGCCCGCAGCTGGTGGTGCCGATCTTGAACGCCCGCTACGCCCTGAACGCCGCCAACGCGCGCTGGGGCAGCCTGTACGACGCGCTGTACGGCACCGACGCGATTTCGGAAGCCGACGGCTGCGAAAAAGGCCCGGGTTACAACGAAAAGCGCGGCGCCAAAGTGATCGCCTTCGCCCGCAAATTCCTCGACGAATCGGCCCCGCTGGCCAGCGGCTCGCATGCCGATTCCACCGGCTACGCCGTGGTGGGCGGCCAGTTGCAAGTGACGCTCAAGGGCGGCGCCACCACCGGCCTGAAAGACGCCGCGCAGCTGGTGGGCTACCAAGGCGCCGCAGCCGCACCGTCTTCCGTACTGATGCTGCACAACGGCCTGCACTTCGACCTGATCATCAACCGCGCCACCCCGATTGGCCAGACGGACCCCGCCGGCGTGAGCGACCTGGTGATGGAAGCCGCGCTGTCCACCATTCTGGACCTGGAAGATTCCGTGGCCGCCGTGGACGCACAAGACAAGGTGCTGGCCTACAGCAACTGGCTGGGCATCTTGAAGGGCGACCTGACCGAAGACGTGGCCAAAGGCGGCAAGACCTTCAAGCGCGGCCTGAACGCCGACCGCGTTTACACCAGCCCCCAGGGCGACGCCGAAGTGCGCCTGCACGGCCGCAGCCTGCTGTTCTTGCGCAACGTGGGCCACCTGATGACCAACCCGGCCATCTTGTGGGGCGCCCAAGGCCAGGAGATTCCTGAAGGCATCATGGACGCGGTGGTCACCACCACCATTGCCCTGCACGACCTGCAAGGCCACGGCCAGCTGGCCAGCGGCCCGATCCGCAACAGCCGCACCGGCTCGGTCTACATCGTCAAGCCCAAAATGCACGGCCCCAAAGAAGTGGGCTTTGCCGCCGAGCTGTTTGGCTGCGTGGAACAACTGCTGGGCCTGCCCGAGAGCACGGTCAAGCTGGGCATCATGGACGAAGAGCGCCGCACCAGCGTCAACCTGAAGGCCTGCATTGCCGCCGCCGCCAGCCGCGTGGCGTTCATCAACACCGGCTTCCTGGACCGCACCGGCGACGAAATGCACACCGCCATGCAGGCCGGCCCCATGGTGCGCAAGGGCGACATGAAAGCCAGCGCCTGGATCCAGGCCTATGAACGCAACAACGTGCTGGTGGGCCTGAGCTGCGGCCTGCGCGGCAAGGCGCAAATTGGCAAGGGCATGTGGGCCATGCCCGACCTGATGGCCGCCATGCTGGAACAAAAAATTGCCCACCCCAAAGCCGGTGCCAACACCGCCTGGGTGCCCAGCCCCACCGGCGCCACCCTGCACGCCCTGCACTACCACCAGGTGCTGGTGAGCGACGTGCAGAAAGAACTGGAAAAAATCGACGCCAACGCCGAGCGCGACAACCTGCTCACCGGCCTGCTGACCATTCCTGTGACCAGCAACCCGAACTGGACCGACGCCGAGAAACAGCAAGAGCTGGACAACAACGCGCAGGGCATCCTGGGCTACGTGGTGCGCTGGGTCGACCAGGGCGTGGGCTGTTCCAAGGTGCCCGACATCCACAACGTGGGCCTGATGGAAGACCGCGCCACGCTGCGCATTTCCAGCCAGCACATGGCCAACTGGCTGCACCACGGCGTGGTAACCGAAGCACAGATCAAGGAAACCTTTGAGCGCATGGCCGCCGTGGTGGACGCCCAAAACGCCGGCGACCCGCTGTACCAGCCCATGGCCGGCCACTTCGACACCAGCATGGCCTACCAGGCCGCCTGCGACCTGGTGTTCAAAGGCCTGGCCCAGCCGAGTGGCTACACCGAGCCGCTGCTGCACGCCTGGCGCCTGAAGGTGAAAGCGAGCTGAAGTCCCCGACCTGCCCCCTCTCCCTCGGGGAGAGGGCGGGGGTGAGGGCTCCCCCTTCCCCTTCACAGCGGCGCCCTCGGGCGCCGTTTTGCATGGCGCACACAATCACCCCATGACACTGGACTACCTGATCTTTGACGCCAGCGACGATGGCGAGGGCACCGGCACCTGGGACGCGATGGCCAGCGTGCGCGCGGCCGATGTGCCCGCCGTGATGGCCGAAGTGCAAGCGGTGCTGGCATGGGCCGAACGCCACAGCCCCGGCCCGCGCGGCCCGCTGGACGAAGGCGGTGCCTGGGACGCCGACGAGCAGGTGCAGACCGACGGCGACTGGACCACGGTGACGCTGACGCTCACCGGGCCCTGGGAATGGGGTGAGGCACTGGTGGCACGGTTTTCGGCGGGCTGAACTGGCACGACGATCTCGGCTCACAACACCACCCAGGTTGCTTAAAATTTAAGCGAAAAGATAATGATTGATCGCGTAAGCGGTTGTTTTAAAAAGGTTTTTCTGATTTTTTTAATTCATTATCTTGAGCAAAAGATAATGAAACCTGGTCACAGCTTGGCTTCAAAGCGAGCAAAGCTATCAGAGCGCCGCAACCGCCTCCAATCCACGGCAGCGGCCTTCAGCACCTTGACGGCGTGAACATAGTCTTCATACCTTGTACCTCTGGCGGCCTGGAAATGGTTGTTCATCACGGCCTTGGGGTTGGGCACCCGATCAGGTTTTTTGACCGGTTTCGCTTTGTAGGCCCGCGCCGCGGTCGAAAGGAACGCGCTGATGGCTTGGTCGCTGGCCAACAGCCAGCTTTCCAGCTCCTGCTCCACACAGACCAAAAAAACGGGGGCGTTTTGCAGCCCCTCTTTCGCCAGCCCATCCAGCAAGGTCTGGCGCTCTTTGGCGCGGCAAGGCTTTTCTTTCTTGTCTGGCCAAGCAGGGCGCAAATCCCACACGATCAAAACCCGCTCACAGCCTTCATCCAGCAGCTTCTTCACCACGCTGGGCGCCTCTTCAAGCAACCTGAGCTTGTTGTCCAAGGTACGAGAGATGAAGTTCTCGCCCGGCTTCAGCTGGCCGGCCAGGTATTCACAGACCAGCTTGTCAGCGCCCTGCGGCCCGCACTCAAAAACAAAACCGATGGTCATGCGGACAACCCCGTCAAGCTGCCCATGGTGTAGAGCTTGCCGGGTGCGAACTCCTCTGCCCACTTGCGCAGGTTGTCGTGATCCGCTGGCCGGGTGAAACGCGGGTGGCCTTGCGCATCTCGCTCCACCACCACCAAGTGCTCCAATGTCAACAAGTCCAGCAAGTACGGTGAATGGGTGGTGATGACCACTTGCGTCGTGCCCGACAGCACGGCACTGCGGATTTCTTCCACGATCAGGTGGATGCTGCGCGGATCGAGCCCGTTCTCGATCTCTTCGACAACGATCAAGGGCGGCGGTGTCGGGTGCCGAAGTAGGGCCAACAAAGCCAGCATGCGCAGCGTACCGGTGGACAACAACCAGCCAGGCACCTTGTACGTGTCTTCGCTCAACTGCAGCCAGGCCTTGCGCTCAATTTCAGACGACGACAGAGTGGGTTGAATGTCTTTGGCGTAGGGCAGCACATAGGACATGGTTTCGACGATGCCGTCGAACGCATTCGGGCTCTGGCGGCGCAGATCCAGCAGAAAGTCCGCCACGTTCGATCCGTCACTGGCCAAACGGACCGCGCCCTGGGTGCGTTGCTGCGGTACGGGCAGCCCCATGCGCTCCGGGCTCAGGGTCAAAAACTGCCAGTCCAACACCTCCATGGCCAGCACGGTGTGGACCATGGTCGCAGATGTGCCCAGGATCGAGCGCCCCGCGCCATAGGACATCAACGCACCGCCCTCGTCGCGCTCCGTGAAGTCCCCGGCCAGGTCGGTTATGCGCTCCGACGCAATGAACATGCGGTTGGCCGCCGGATCGTTGTTCACCGTCATGGCCAGGCGCTGCACCTTGCGCGGGCTGGTCCCCAGCGCCATCTCCCATGAAATGGGGTTGAGCACTTCGCCCAGGCGTTCTTTGGCTTCCTGCCCCTTGTGCCGCACATGCTCGATACCCAGCCAGCGCTGCATGGCCAGGTCCAGCCCGTCGCGCACGATGGCCTGGTAGGTTTCCAGTGCTTCGATCAGGCTGGACTTACCGGCACCGTTGTTACCGATGAAGGCGGTGAGCGGCCCCAGCTTGACGACCTTGCTGTCCACCACCGCTTTGAAGTTACGCACGCGTACGCTTTGCAGGCTCATGAAATCAACCCTTTCTGCACATCGCGCCAGGCGTTGAGCGCAGCCACTTTGGCTGGCTCAGGAACCAGCGGGAAAGTCTTGAGAATATGGGCGAATTCGTCTTCGTCCAACCCGTACAAGTGGGCGACCAGACCGTCGAGTTCGGCGCGGAGCTTGGCGCGTTCAGCAGGATAAGCGACTCCTTCCTCGTGTCCTTTCAGGCCTACATCACGCGCCAAACCGTCGTAGACCGCGTCGGTACAGATCAGCTTGGCCGCCCGCTTTGCAATGCTGATGCAGCGTGCGTCGACTGAAGGCAAACGTGGGACTGGAAGCTGATACAGGTAAAACATGTTCAGCGTGGTGGTGATGCTTTGCCGCAGCAGCCAGTCCAACACAAAGCTGTTGGCCACGGCGCACCAGTAGCACTGCTCCACGGCATTGATGCCGCTGTCGATGACCTTTAGCGTCGTGCTGTTGACCTCGGTGAATACCATCGGCGGCGCGATGGTTGAAATGAGCGTTCGTGTGTCGGTGGAGCGCGCGATGCGACGGTGCAACCAGCGGTAGCTTTGATAGTCCATCCGCTGTCCGGTATCAGGCGTCTTGCCCAGGAGGACCTTTCGGCCATCCGCCTCAGCAATCCAAATTCCAGAATGCTCCGCAGTGTTCTCAAATTGATTGAACATACGACCAGTGAACAACGGCAACCGCTCTGGCCCCGCCGCGCCTCTAGCGATTTCTCGACCAACACTCGTAATCTCAAACTCGCGTGTGAGTTTCAAGTTCCATGCTCCGTCCATCTCTAGCCCAAGAGCTGGAAAGGCGAGCATCTTCTCCACGATAGAGACATCTGTGGGACTACGAAACTCCAACACCGACCGCGTTTCCGCGTTCATCGAACCTATCAACTGCGCAGACAACTCAATGAAGTTGTCTTCGTTTTCCACGAACGCAGCAAAGTCTTCCGCCTTGATGGCTTCGCGCGGGTTGATGCGGAATGTGGCGCGCAGTTTCTCGGTGGTGCCACCTTTGGTGAAGTTCAAGAACAGCAATCCAAACGAGTGGTGCACTTCTTCAAAGATGAACTTCTCGTTGGAGAGGGAAATCAGCGAATCCACCCGCGTATGGTCAAACAGCATGTTGCGCAGACCGGTCGCGCCCAAGTCCTTGTAGATGCCATTGGGAATGACGATGCCGCAATGGCCACCCTCGCGCAGCAAGGCAAAGCAGCGCTCCGTGAACAACTTGTAGAGGTTGATGTCGGAGCCGGTTTTTTTGCCCGCCACCACGGCCGACTGGTACCGATAGTCCGCTGCGCTGCGGAAGTAAGCGCTCATGTGCGGGAAACGGCTCTGGTAGTCGAGCCAGCCTTTTCGGATGTCCTTGTCTTTCAGGAGGCGGGTCTGCTCAGCCTCGAACTCCTTGATGGACATGTTCTTCTTGCTGATCGTCTCGGAGAACGGCGCGAAGTACTCCTTGGCTTGTGGCTTGAAGCCTTCCCACGGGGGGTTGGCCAGGATCACGTCGAAGCCGCCGCGCCGCTGCACGATGTCGTCAAACACATAGCCCCAATGGAAAGGGGTTTGGGCGTCGATGTCCTCCCGCTTCATGGCGCGCTTCTTGGGCTTGCCAAGGTCGTTGGTTGCAGCGTCCCAGGTGGCCTCTTCGTACTTGATGTTCAGGCCAGCAAACTGGTCGTGCACCAGCTCGTTCAAAACGCCGTTGGCCTCGCGCATGGCGGCGTCGATGTCGTCTCTCAAGACGCGCAGGTCGGTGTCGCGCCCCACGGCATCAGCGGCGTGACGGTAGGTATCGAGCTTGCGGTTCTTTTCTTCCACCAGTTCGCGGAAGCTCTTGCGGAACATGTCGCCGTGGCGGTACTTGGCGTCGAACTCGTGTTCATCCACCCGCATAAAGCCCACCAAGGAATTGCCCGGCAAGATGTTGAAGTCGATGTTGGGCAGGGGCTCCAGGTCTTGCACCCTGCGCACACTGGACACCATGGACAGGAAGAGGCGCAGCTTGGCGATTTCGCAGGCCTCTTCCATGATGTCCACACCGTGCAGGTTGTCGGTGACGATGCGGCGCTTGATGTAGTAGCCCACGCTCGGGTGGTCTTTCTGGATGCCGGCCAACCAGTTCTTCAGCTCGGTGCTGGCGCCCATTTCGGCGCGGCCGACCACGGCGTAGTACACATTGATGAGGCACTTGAGCGCGGCCACCAGAAAGGCGCCCGAGCCCACGGCCGGGTCGAGGATGGTGATGCTGGGCAGCACCTCGCCCACCAGCTTCAAGGCGGTGCGCGCGTCCATCTTGGCGAGCAGATCGGGAACGCTCTCGAACTTCACCTCTTTCAGGCCCAGCTCGGGCATGGCCGGCTCAAAGATGCGCTCCAGGATCAGCTTGTGGATGCTGCGTTCGGCCAGGTAGCCGGTGATTTCGGGCCGGGTGTAGTAGGCGCCAAAGGCTTTCTGGTTGATGTACTTCTCGAAGATGTAGCCCAGCACGTCGGGGTTGATCTCGTCGGCGTTGCCGCCGGGCGTGTCGTCCAGGTGCCAGGAGAAGCTCGCGAACAGGTTGAACACGCCTTCAAACGCAGCATCGGCCACGCGCAGGGTGGTGCCCACGCGCGGGGCGTGGTTGGCGTCCAGCTCCAGCTTGTGGTGCAGGAACAGGCCGCCGTTCAGGTAAGGCACCTGGCCGGTGAGGGCTTTGGCTGTAGTGCTGCGGTCGACCTCGGGTTTGGCGAAGGCTTCAAAAAACAGGGCGTTGAGGAACTCGCCAAAGAAGCGGTTTTGGCCGCGCTGCTGGCTTTCAGCCAGCTTGGTGCGCAGGTAGTCGGCGTTGCCGCCGTCCAGGAAGAACTTCTTCTGCATAAACCAGACGAACATGAGCCGGTTGAGCAGCACGCTGGCGTACCAGCGTTTGTCGCGTTCGTTGTCAATGCCCTGGATGTGGCTGAGCAGCTCCAGGTGCTGCTGCTGGTAGGCGTTGAAGAACTTCTTGGTGGTTTTGTCCACGTCCAGCGCGGCCTGAATGCGGCGCGCGGCTTCCAACACCGGCAGACGGCCCGCGGTGTCCAGCTCGGACAGTTCGACCACCATGGCCTGCAACTTGGAGGCGAACAGATCGACCGGCTGGCCTTTGAAGTAGTCGTGCCGGCGCGAGGTGAGGCGGGGTTTGCCGGTCTCGGGGTGTTTGTCGCGTTTGACCCAGTACCACTGGCTCTGGCTGGCGTTGGTCTGCTGGTTGGTGAAGATGAGCAGGTTTTCGGCGTGGCTGTGGGCCACGTGTTTCCACACCTTCAGGCGCTGGGCTTCGTCGGGCCAGCCACCGTCCACCACCACCTGGATGGCGACCACGCCTCCCAGCTCGGCCACGGTGCGGTGGCTGTAGACGGTATCGCTGGCCCGGTCGGGCTGCCAGTCGCGCTCAGTGCTGGCCACGTTCCAGCCCAGCACATCCACAAACAGGCGCTGAAAGTCGAAGGCCTTGAGGTGCGTTTCAAAGGCGGGGAAGTTGAGTTGGGCCATGGGTCTAATGTCGATATCTGGCGCAAATTTTTGTTCTAAACGCCATCAATCCTTTTGAAATCAATAACTTAGAAAACTCCAGCGTGTCGATAAGTGTTGATAAGTGCTGGTTGTTGTTTACTTGCGCGGCCTCGGCGAGGAGGGTGACGGTTCTGTCAGTGTGTAGTAGCTGCCTCGAGTCTGGCCGTGGCGTTGCAAGATGCCGGTCTCGACCATG
This sequence comes from Hydrogenophaga sp. LT287, assembly GCF_055702805.1. Lineage (NCBI taxonomy): Bacteria > Pseudomonadati > Pseudomonadota > Betaproteobacteria > Burkholderiales > Comamonadaceae > Hydrogenophaga > Hydrogenophaga sp. LT287. Next base: position 32,148 of record NZ_JBVPZC010000008.1, read on the forward strand.
TGGTCCAGGCGGTGTTTGGCTTGGCGCGGGCTCAGGCGACACAGGGCCACCACATCTTCGCGTTTGATGCGCTGCTGTTGGCGAACCAGGTTACGGATCAGCTCCACTTGCTGAAGCTCATCAAAGGCAGCCTGGCGGGCGTACTCCACGCCTTGTCCCAACTGCTTGTAGACCTGCGGGCTCAAGGTGTACTGGCGGCCCCTGCCTGTACCGTGGGGTTGAACCAACCCACTTTCGACCAAGGGCTCCAGCAGTTTGGCCGTTTGCGCAGGGGTGCATTGCAACGGGGTTGCCAGGTCGGCGACGCTCAGGCGCCGGGCCTCACGCAGGGTCGTGAGGATCATCAATGTTTCCACGGGCAAGGCGCTGTTCTGCCGAGCCTCCTCCTGCAAAACCATGCGCACAAAGGCCAGGTCGGCCGGCTCGGTGCTGATGCTGAGCTTGACCATGTCGAGCATGGACTGTGAGTAATCGGGCGCGGGGCGCCCAAAGCGCAGCATGCCGCTGTATATGAGGTCCACACCACGGCCTGTGCGGTCCACCAGCCCGAGACGCTTGAAGGCGTCAGCTAGCGCAGGGTTACGGGGCCGGGGCTCGGTGGTGAGTAAGTTGTCCAGCCCCACACCTTCCACAAATCCACCAGGGTTGCTGATGATCAGATCGTGCTGTTGCCAGCACACGCGCACTGGGCCACGGCGCGCGTAGTCGCGGTGGACCAACGCGTTGTTGATGGCTTCGCGCAGGGCGTTCACATCCACGCGGGCGATGCCTATGCGGAAAAGACCTTCGTTGAACTCTTGCTCGGTGTTGACTCCACGGGAGAGCAGGTCCAGCCATTCAACGATTTCGATCAGCGCGGCACGCGAGCCCTCATTGACCTTGACTTGGGTGCCTTGCAAAACTTGGAAAAGCACCTCGTGTGTGGGCACCTGAAGTCGCAGGCTGTCGGTGCGGCCAATCAACAGCAGACCGAGCAGGGTGGGTCTGCGCTCGCCGTTGCGCGAAACGGTGAGAGAGAGCGCTCCGTCCAACTGCTCGTCGCTCAGGCCCACAAGCGACTTGTCGCTGCGCGGGTTGTTGGCGATGACAGAACGGAGGCGTTCGCGCTGCAAGGGGTCAAAGTCGGCCAGAGTGGCATCGGCCAAGGGCTCGGCCGACATGTCAATCAACCGAAAGTCGGCGCGACGGCTAGGGTACTCGTGCGGCAGAAACGGCACGCACTCGGGCTGCCCGTTGCCGCCGATGCGGCGGCGCTTTACCAAGCCGTCGGTGCGTGCGATGACTTCGGGACTGCGTGGCACGGACACGACTGCCACACGCATGCCCTGATACAGAAGAACCTCGACATGGACACCGAGACTGGGCGCTGTTCGGTTGGCGACCATAGCGGAAAGACCGCTCACCTGCTGGGGTCTGCTGCTGTGCAGGCCAGTCACAGAGCCATCGTTTTCAACACCAAGGTACAAGCTACCACCCTGCGCATTGGCTAGACAGATCAGCGCCTCGACCAGATCGTCATCGTTGAGCGGATCCCGGTCGCTCTTGAACTCGACCTCCAGCGTTTCTTTCTCCGGAAAGGTGCTTTGTCTCATGCACTGGCCCCCGCGATCAATCCCATGGAGCACACCACGCGCGGCTCCCTCAATGACGCGTCGTCTTCGGCGTAGGTCAGGCGCCCTTCTTCGCGCAGCGACTTCACGGCCTCGGCCAGTTCGGTATCGTTCACGCCGCTGCGCATGAGGCGGTTGAGCAGATCGGCCGAGGTTTCGAGCAGCGGGCGCTGGTACATGTCGTCCAGAGCGCGCTCCAGCTCGTCGTCGCGGAACAGGGTTTGCATCTGTTCAGTGGCGTAAGGCTTCAGTCGTTCGTAGGCCCGGCGGCGCGGGCTGCTGGGGCGACCCAGGCCGCCGCCCACGGCTTTGTCCTGGCTAACGGCGAGTTGCAGGCCTTGGGCCACCAGATTGTGGTGGTTTTCCAGCCGGGCCACCGCAGGGGTGTCGGGCTCGCACTCGGCGGCGCGCAGTACCGTGAACTGCGATTCGGTGACCGTCTTGCCGTTGGCGCCCACCCAGGCCAGATGGTCGTTGCCCTCGGGGGACTTCACGTACACCAAGGCACCGCCTTTGGCCGCGTCTGCCCCCAGCAGCGGGAAGCGGCTCTCGACCAGCGCAAAGGCTTTGGCCGAATACACCACGGGTGGGAGCGATTCGACGGCGCGAGCCAGGTCGGGGTTGTCTTGCGTGGCTTGTTTCCAAATTTGCCAGGCATACGAGGCAAGGTCCACCTCGTCGTCGTTGTCGTCGAGCACGCCTTGTTTTTCGGTGTACAGGTCGCGGATGGTGGTGGCGTCGTCGTCTTCAAAAAACGCTTCGTCGGTGCCCACCACTTCAGCGTTTTCCTGCAGGCGTTGGCGGATGCGCGAGCGCAGCTGGATGAGCTGTTCCACACCATCGGCTGGCAAGAATGAGTAGCAGTGGATTTCTTCGGCCCGCTGGCCAATGCGGTCTACCCGACCTGCGCGCTGGATGAGCCGGATGATGGCCCAGGGCAGGTCGAAGTTGACCACCACGTTGCTGTCTTGCAGGTTCTGGCCTTCGGAGAGTACGTCGGTACAGATGAGCACGCGCACCTCGTCGGCCTTGCTCACGGTCTTGTTGTTGGACTTGGGGCTGAAGCGGCAGGCCAGCGCATAGGGGTCGGCGCTGGCGCCGGTGGCCACGGCGACGTGGGTGATACCCGCTTTGCGTGCCTCGCGTTCAAGGTAGCGTGCGGTGTCGGCAAACTGGGTGAAGACGAGCACCTTGTCTTTGCCATGCGTCTGCGTGAGCATGCGGCGCAGGGCTTGCCATTTGTGGTCATTCTCAGCAGCCCAAGCGCCCTGGGTGTTCAGCAGTTCGGTCAGGGTCTGTGTGTCTTGCGCCAGGTGTTCGGCCAACGAAGCCTTGAAAAGGCTGGGACGAATCCACTTGAAGCGGCGCTTGAAGTCCTTGGCAAAACGGTTGTATGCGGCCTTGGCGCGCACCATGTCGGCTGGCAAACCATCTTCTTCTGCCACGGCATCCACCAGCCCGTCCAGCAGGTCTTCGGGGTCGCCTTCAACACCTTCGGCGTCTTCGTCCATGCGGTCCAGGTCCAGCAGCCCCGCGTCCAGCACGCCCATGGGTAGGTCCAGCCCGTTTTCAATAGCGTAGAGGTAAATCTGGTTGCGCAACACGTGCCGGTCGATCGACTGGAGGAACGAGAAACCGTTGGACTCCAGCCGCTTGAACAGGTTGGTGCGGCAGAACCCCATGAGGCGCTTGCCGGCGCGGCCCAGGTTGTCGATCAGCTTGCGCTCAGCGGGTGTGGCCTGCTTTTCCTCAACCGGGTTGACGTACAGGCCCAAACCGTAGCGCGGCACGTGCAGCGCATTGATCTCATCCACTACCGCAGTGGAATACAGGCGCGCGTAGCGGTCTGCCGGATCGGTCTCGTCCACCGGGAAGGCGACCGACAAGGGTTTGCGAAGCGGGAAGTAGCGCTTCTCGCCATCTTGCCCTGCGATGTAGCGGCGGCCGTGTTTGTCGGCCTCGGTGTAGTGCTGGATGATGAAGCTGCGGGTGCGGCGCACCATGTACAGGCGGATCAGTTCGCGCCAGTCGTCAAACTCGTCGCTCTTTTCTATGGCCAGGATGGAGTTCACCCGGCACTGGTTCTTGCGCTCAAACTCGGCTTCGCTGATGCCGTACTTGCGCATGTGCCGCTCGGGGCGGATGCCAATGTTGGCCTTTTCGTCAATGAACAGGCGCAGCTGTGCCGAGAGGTCGTGCTTGGTTTTGTTGTAGGGCGTGGCGGTGAGCAAGATTACCTTGGCATCGCAGCTCTTGATGTAATCCGCAATGGCCTTGTAGCGACGGCCTTCGCGGTTGCGCAGGTTATGGCTCTCGTCAATGAGCACCAGGCGGTAGCGCTTGAGGTCCGGCAGCTTCTTGGTGACCTGCGACACCGGCAACACCATACCGCGCAGGCCGTATTCGGTTCGGTAGCGCTCCCACATAGGCTCCAGGTTTTTGGGGCAGATGATGAGCGTTTCGTAGCCCAGGTCGTCTTCAAACATGCGGGCCAACGCGGTGGCCATCATGGTCTTGCCCAGGCCCACCACGTCACCAATCATCACGCCGCCACGGCGGTGCAGGTGCCGCGCAGCGATCTTGACGGCACTCTTCTGGAACTCGAAAAGCTCCTGCTCAAACCGGGGCGGCAGACGGAACTGGCTCAGCCCGGCTCGCGCCTCTGTGCTGAGGTGGTACGCGATGTTCAGGTAGATGTGGTGTGGCGGTATGGCCTCTTCCCGCGCCCAACTGCTCTCGATGATGGCGGCCAGATCGGCCGACACGTCCAAGGCCCAGCGGTCTCCCCAGCGGTCGGTGAACCAGCTGGCGAGCTTTTCGGTGCCCAAGTGGTCGAGCACATCGACGTTCAGCTCGCCGTGTTTGGAAAGCCCGGCCAGCGTGAGGTTGCTGCTGCCGACAAACCCGGTGATGGGGTTGTTCACGTCATCACGAAACAGCAAGTACAGCTTCGCATGCAGCGGATAGGGCAGGAACAGTTTGACCACCACTTGGCCAGCTCGCAACTGGCGCGCCAGGCGGCGCAGACCTGCTTCGTCTTGCCCAGTGGGAATGCCCAGCGCAATTTGCTCGCGCAGGTGGGCCGCAAACTGGGCCTTGAGGCGGCTGGCCGTGGCGTTGTCGATCAGGCCCTCTTCGCTGGACTGGCGGTATAGCTCACGGATTTCTTCGTGCGGTGGGCGCTGCATGCCCACCAGCACGCGGCACACCTGACCGTGTGCGGGGTTCCAGCTGCCGATCAAATCGTCGATGGCCTGCCAGCCCCGGAGATTGAGATACCCGATGCAAAAGTCTGCCCGCTTGGATACTTCGAGTGTGGCGCGCAGCGCCTCTAGAAGTGATTGTTGGATGTTGTCGAAGATGCGGGACATGGGCGATTTTTTTGGGTCTTGTTCCTCTGCGGCACATTGTGCCCTTTCCAAAACACCGCACAGGTCGAGAACAGGCTCAGCGCCCCACAAACACCGCCGCCCGCTTCGCCACAAACGACGCCACGCCTTCTTTGGCGTCTTCGCTGTTCGCCAGCCGCTGCTGCACCGTGTCGAACTCGGCCAGGGCGGCCAGCGGGCCTTGCTCCACCGCTTTGAGCGCGTTGAGCCGGGTGGCGATGACCGCCAGCGGCGCCTGCTGGGCAATGCGCTCGGCGATGCGCAGGGCTTCATCCAGCTCGCTGCCGGTGGGCACCACGCGCTGCACGAAGTTCAGCCGCAGGGCTTCGGCGCTGTCGAACCCGTCGCCGGTGAGCAAATACAACAAGGCGTTGCCCAGGCCGGCGCGCTCGGCCATGCGCAGTGTGGCGCCGCCGGTGGCCATGATGCCGCGCTGGACTTCGAGTTGCGAGAAACGGCAGTTGTCTGCCGCGACCACGATGTCGGCGGCGAGCATGAGTTCGATGCCGAGCGTGTAGGTGATGCCTTTGACGGCCACGACCATGGGCTTGGTGCGGCGGCGCCAGCCGGCGTCACCCAGGTTGAGCGGGTCCACCAGGCCGTGGGGCACGGCGTATTCACCGCGCTGCATGAGCGGGGCGAAGCTGGGCAGGTCGAGCCCGGCGGTGAAATGCTCGCCGTGGGCGTGCAGCACGCCCACCCGCAGGGCGGGGTCGTCGTCGAGCCGGGTGTAGGCCTCGGCCAGGGCGCACAGCATGGCGGGGGTGAAGCCGTTGCGTTTGGCGGGGCGGTCAATGCCGATGCGCAGCACATGGCCCTGTGTTTCACAGGTGATGCGGCCCTCAGCTGGGCTGGTGTGTGGGGGAGATGGCGTCATGGCCACCATGGTAGGCAGGCCCGGGCCACCCGCGGTCACGCAGGCGTCAGCGCACGCGCTGCACGTCCAGCGCGGTGACGGCACCGGCCTGGTTGCCCCAGCTCTGGCGAATGAAGCTGGCCACGGCGGCCACTTCGGTGTCGGTCAGCAGGGTGCGGTAGGGCGGCATGCCGTAGGGCTGGGGGTTGCCGGCGGTGGCAGGGGCGAAGCCACCGCTCAAAATGGCTTGCACCGGGTTGACGTGTGAAGCCAGGGTGACGGCGCGGTTGCCGGCCAGCGCCGGGTAGGCGGCGGCAGCGCCTTGGCCGCTGGCGCCGTGGCAGTCGACGCAGTGCTGCTGGTACACCTGGTCGCCCAGCGCCAGCTGCGCGGTGGTGGCGCGCGGCTCGGGCGCGGCGGCAACTTCAACGGGTGGCAGCGCTCGCAGGTAGGCGGCCATGGCGCGCAGGTCGGCGGCGTTCAGGTATTGGGTGCTCTGGAAAACAACCTCGGCCATGGGGCCCATGGCGGTGGCGCCCTCGCTGTGGCGGGCGCCGTGCACCACGCCGTTTTTCAACAGATCAACCACCTGCTGTTCGCTCCAGTGGGCCACGCCCGCTTCGCTGCGCGCGTGCAGCGAGGGCGCGTACCAGCCCTGCCCGGACATCAGGCCACCACTGAGGGCTTTGGCCTGCTGGATGCCACCCAGCGCATCGCGCGGGGAATGGCAGGCGGCGCAATGACCGAGGCCGCGCACCAGGTAGGCGCCCTGGTTCCAGTCGGCGGGGCGGGCCGCATCGGGCGTAAACGTGGCGGGCTCAAAGTACAGCTCGCGCCACACCGCCAGCGCGGCCTGGGTGTTGTAGGGAAAGCGCAGGCCGTGGGGCCGGTTGGGCTGGGCCACCGGCGGCAGGCTCTGCAAAAAGGCGTAGAGCGCGTCGCTGTCTTCGCGGCTGATGAGGGTGAAGTTCTCAAAGGGGAACACGGGGTTGAGCAAGCGGCCGTCGCGCGACTGGCCGTGGTGCATGGCGCGCCAGAAGGCATCGGCGCTCCAGGTGCCCAGGCCATGTGCCGGGTCGGGCGTGAGGTTGCCGGCGTACACGGGGCCAAACGGGGTGTTGATGGCGTGCCCGCCAGCATAGGGCTCGCCACCGCGCGCGGTGTGGCAGGCGGCGCAGTTGCCAGCGCGCGCCAGGTAGGCACCGCGCTGCACCTGCTCAGCCGACGCGGCCGGCGCTTGCGCCATGGGTGGCAAGGCGGCCACATTCAACTGGCGCACGAGCAAGACCACCACGGCCAGGGACAGCACCAACGCCGCGGCCAGCGCCGCCCACAACAAACGCCGAACCACCGGCGAAGACGAAACAGACATGGGCAACCAGACTTAGAACGTGGGGTAGCGCAGGCAGCGGCGCACCGGGGAAAGATTCAACGCGGGCTTGGGGGTGGTCATTGCGCGGTCTCAGGGGCTGAGCCACAGCGCAGCGGCAGGGGGCTGGTGGCGGGCGCAGCGGCATGGGTGTTGGCGGGCAGTGCCTGGGCGGCCAGCCAGCTGGACACGGCGCTCACGTCGGCGGCGGTCATGGCCTTGGCAATTTGCGCCATGCAGTCGGGCGCGTGGGCATGGCGCAGCCCGGTTTGCCAGGCACCGAGCTGGCCAATAAGGTAGTCGCGCGGCAAGCCCAGCAAGCCGGGAATGGCCGGCTGCACCCCAGTGAGCGCCTGGCCATGGCAGGCCACGCAGGCGGGCAGCTTGCGCTGGGCGTCGCCGTGCAACACCAGCGCCTGCCCGCGGGCCAGCTCGGCGGGCGCGGCGGTGCTGGCCGGGGGCGGCGGGTACGGGAGATCGAGGCTGGCGAAATGCTCGGCGATGTCGCGCAGGTAGGCGTCGCTCAGCGGGTCGAGCAGCGCGGTCATGCCGGCGTTTTGGCGCCGGCCTTCGCGAAAGTGCAACAGCTGGTGGTAGAGGTAGCCCGCAGGTTTGCCCGCAATGCGCGGGAAATAGCCGCTGTTGGTGGCACGCCCTTCTTTGCCATGGCACAGGGTGCAGGCCTGCATGCGCTGGGCCATGGTGTCGGGCACGGTGTGGGTAGCAGCCGGGGGCTCGGCGGCATGCAAAGCCCCCGCACACCACGCAGCCACCAGCAAGGGCAACACGGCGCGGGCGCGGCGTTGCATTCGGATAAGTAAGGTTGTCAGCACCGTTTGAAAATACCATAGCAACACACGACCGATACACTGAGGGGTACCAGAAACCCCCAGCACCGCCGATGAACACCAACGCCCCCCCGCTCGATGCCACCCGCTGCCCGCTGTGTGGCGGCGACAACCGCTGCGCCATGGAAATCGAACGCGCCACCGGCCAGAAGCAAGGCCCATGCTGGTGCGTGTCGCAAACCTTCAGCGCCGAGCTGCTGGCCCGCCTGCCCGACAATGCGCAGGGCAAGGCCTGCATTTGCGCCAGCTGCCTGAGCGCTTTCAACACCCAGGAGACACCATGATGGGCTGGCTCGACCGTTTCCCGCTGGTGTGGCTGGTGGTGATTGCGCTGTATCTGGCGGTGGCACCCATCGTGCCCGAGCCGCACCTGGTGGAAAAACTGCGCATGCTCAGCCAGGGCACGCTGGTGAAGCCCATCGATATTTTTGACCTGCTGATGCACAGCGTGCCGCTGGTGTTGCTGGCGGTGCGGTTGTGGCGCGACCTGCAGCGGCGCCGCGCCGGCCGCTGAAGACAAGGTCGGGCCCAAAAACGGCCGGCTGAATTGCCTATGATCGGCCAACAGGTGCCCGCGCGCACCGCGGAACACCATGGCCCAACCACCCGACCACTCCATCGCCACCCTGAAGGCCCGCTACGGCGAGCGCTACCGCTGGCTGCTGCTGCTCTCGGTCATGGTCGGCACCATGGCGTCCATCATGTCGTCCACCATCATCAACGTGGCGATTCCCGACATGAGCCAGCACTTCACCATTGGCCAGGCGCGGGCGCAGTGGGTCACCTCGGGCTTCATGGCGGCCATGACGGTGTCCATGCTCACCACGCCGTGGCTGCTCTCGCGCTACGGCTACCGCCGCACCTATTCGGGCTGCATGTGGCTGCTGCTGGTGGGCGGTGTGGCGGGTGGTTTTGCCAACGACTTTGCCCTGGTGCTGGCCGCCCGCGTGGCCGAAGGCCTGGCGGCGGGCGTGGTGCAGCCCATTCCCGCCATCATCATCCTGCGCGCCTTTGAACCGCACGAACAGGGCCGGGCCAGCGGCATTTTTGGCATGGGCGTGGTGCTGGCCCCGGCGCTGGGTCCGAGCCTGGGTGGCCTGCTGGTGGACGGTTTTGGCTGGCGCTCCATCTTCTTCATGGTGGTGCCGTTCTGCATCGCCTCGCTCTGGATGGCGCAGCGCTTTGTGCCGGGCTCTGCGCCAGGCGGCGGGGCCGCCAACCCGCAAGGCGCTGCGCTGGACTGGCGCGGCCTGCTGCTGGCCACAGCGGGCACGCTGTGCCTGCTCAACGGGCTGGTCGAGCTGCAAACCGGTACCACCGCCAGCGCCAGCGCGCTGCTGGGCGGCGCGGCCCTGATTCTGGTGGGCTTTGTGGCGCTGCAGCGGCACACGCTGAAGGCACGCCAGCGCCATCCTGAGCGGGGGACGGACCCGCTGATGAACCTCTCGCTGTTTGCCGACCGGCGCTTTGCCATGGGCAGCATCGTGGCGTTCATCTACGGCATTGCGCTGTTCGGCTCCACCTATTTGCTGCCGGTTTACATGCAAATGGGGCTGGGCCTTTCTCCCTCGTATGTGGGCACCATCTTGCTGCCGGCGGGCGTGGTGCTGGCCGTCACCATCGCCATGGTGGGCCGCCTGGCCGACCGGCAGCCCACCCATGTGCTGGTGAGCATCGGACTGGTGCTGTTGGCGGTGTCGTTCGCCATGATGTTCACCATCGATGTGCGTCGCCCCACCCAGATCGTGCCCTTGCTGGTGGTGTGGGCCGTGCTGGGGCGCATCGGGCTGGGCTTCATCTTGCCCTCGCTCAACATCGGGGCCATGCGCGGGCTGGGCCATGCCCACATTCCCCAGGGCGCCAGCGTGATCAACTTCTTGCGCATGCTTGGCGGCGCGGCCGGGGTGAGCCTGTGCGGCATCGTGCTGGAATGGCGCGTGGCCGCCCACGGCTTCCGGCTGGACACCGCCAGCACCAGCCCCGAGCGCCTGGCTGCGTTTGACGAAACCTTCTTCATGCTCGCTGCCGTGTGCGCGGTGGCATTGGTCGCAGCCCTGAAATTGAAAGCGACCCCACCCACGCAGGGTTCAAAATAACGCCATGTGCCAACTGCTCGGCCTTAACTGCGCCACCCCCACCGACGCCTCGTTCAGCTTCACCGGCTTTTGCCAGCGCGGTGGCGCCACCGACCACCACGCCGACGGCTGGGGCATCGCGTTTTTTGAAGGCCGCGGCTTGCGCCTGTTTGTGGACCACGAATGCGCCGCCGAATCGCGCATGGCCGAGTTCCTCCGCAGTTACCCGCTGAAGAGCCGCAACATCATTGCCCACGTGCGCAAGGCCACGGTGGGCGAGGTGATGCTGGAAAATGCCCACCCCTTCACCCGCGAGCTGTGGGGCCGGCACTGGGTGTTTGCGCACAACGGCGACCTGAAGGACTACCAGCCCCGGCTGCACAGCCAGTTTCAACCCGTGGGCACCACCGACAGCGAGCGCGCGTTTTGCTGGCTCATGCAAGAGCTGGCCAAGTCGCATGCAGCGCTGCCCAGCACCGAAGAACTGACGCTGACCCTGCGCGAACTCGTGCCGCAGGTGCGCCGCTTTGGCACCTTCAACTTCTTGCTCTCCAACGGCGATGCGCTGTGGGCGCACTGCAGCACCAAACTGCACTACCTGGTGCGCCAGCACCCGTTTGCCCAGGCCACCCTGATGGACCAGGACTGGACGGTGAACTTCGCCGACCTCAACAAACCTGGCGACCGCGCCGCCGTGATCGTCACCACCCCGCTCACGCGCAACGAACACTGGACCGCCTTCGAGCCCAACGAGCTGAAAGTGTTTGTGGACGGGCTGCCGCTGCCCACCGAGGCGCCCCACCCATGAACGCCTGGCTGCTGCTGGGCACAGCCATCGTGGCCGAGGTCATTGGCACCAGCGCACTCAAAGCCAGCGAGGGCTTCACCCGGCTGCTGCCCTCGGTGGTGGTGGTGCTGGGCTACGCGGTCGCCTTTTACTGCCTGTCGCTGGTGCTCAAAACAGTGCCCGTGGGTATTGCCTACGCCGTCTGGTCGGGCCTGGGCATCGTGCTCATCACCCTGGTGGCGTTTGTGGTGTACGGGCAAAAAATCGACCTGCCCGGGCTCATCGGCATGGGGTTGATCGTGGCCGGCGTGGTGGTACTCAACGTGTTTTCAAAAGCAGCGGTGCACTGACCGAAGCCGCAAGTGCGCGCACCGCCCGCGCCAGCTCACAGCACCTTGAACAGCTTTTCGCGCAACTCGGGCAGACGCTTGGAACCCATGCCGTGGCCGGCCATGCTGGCTGCCCAGGCGTGGTACACGGTGCGCAGCGCCTCGGTTGAACCGGCATGAAAAATGTCGTGGATCAGCGAAACGCGCATCTGCTGACCAATGATCGAGTTGATCGAATTGATCATGAAATTGCGCGCCATGTCGTTGTCTTTGGCGGTGCGCGTTTCAGCGGCCGGCAAGCCCAACAGGGCGTCTGCGGCGGGCGCAGCCGTTTCAGATGCGGCGCTGGCGGCAGGCGCGGCGGCCTTGGCAGCGGGCACCGCCGCCTTGCTTGGCACTTCGGCCGCCACACAACCTTGCGACAGCAGCGCGCCCAGAATCTGCTCAATGTCGTCGCTGCCCGAGACAAAGGCCGACAGATCGCGTCCACTGCGCTTGCCGTCAACCAGCACCAGAATGCGCCGAACCAGCGGCGCCAGGCCCAGCGCGCGGGACTGTATTTCCTGCTGTCCAGCGGGGGTCTTGGAAAAAATCGCGGCAGTTAAATCAAGCGTTTCGGTCATGCTGCGTCACGGTGATTGTTATGGTTTCTCTCAACCGGCCCGTTGTACTGCACACGCACGCACTCAACAACCCGGGTATGCCATGACACGGGCTACAAACAATTCTTTTGAATTACAAAACCCCGGCCGACAAAGGCGCTGCGAGCGCACGGCGTGGTGCCCTTGCGACACCGTGAGAACACCCATCCAAAACCGTCGCGCCCATCACGCCGCGCACAGGCGCGTAGGTCACAAAACGACCTGCGACGAACGGCCCGCAAGACCCGATCAGCGGTGGCCCCGATGGGGCGACTGAGCGCTGTTGGCGCGGCGCTCTTCGCGCAGCATGAAGAGGTACAAACCTTCCACCTTTTCGCGCGCCCACGGTGTTTTGCGCAAAAACCGCAGACTCGAACCCACGCTGGGGTCCACATTGAAACAGCGCACCGGAATGCGCTGGCCCAGCTCTTCCCAGCCGTAGTGGTCGGCCAGCGCGGTCACGATGGCTTCGAGCGTGAGGCCGTGCAGCGGGTTGCGCGCCTGGGGCGCGGGTGGCTTGGGGGCCTCTTCGGCTGACGGGGCGACGGGTTCGCCGTTCACGGGTGTACCTTCGCTCGGCAGGCTGCGGTGCGAGCTGGCTTGGGAGCGGCCCGGCGCTGCGCTCATACAGGCCCCTTCATGGCAGCTTCGAGCGCGTCCACAAACATGGCCGGCACATCAAAACCGGTCTGGTCGGTGATTTCCTGAAAGCAGGTTGGGCTGGTCACGTTGATTTCGGTGACCTTGTTGCCGATCATGTCCAGGCCCACCAGCAGCAGGCCGCGCTGGGCCAGCGTGGGCGCGATGGCCTCGGCCACGGCGCGGTCAGCGTCGGTCAGCGGCTGCGCCACGCCCTTGCCGCCGGCCGCGAGGTTGCCGCGCACCTCGTTGCCCTGCGGAATGCGCGCCAGCACAAACGGCGCCACCTGGCCACCGATCAACAACAAGCGCTTGTCGCCCAGCGCAATCTCGGGCAGATAGGCCTGCGCCATCACGCTCGTGGCACCGCCCTGGTTCAGGGTTTCGATGATGGAACCCAGGTTCATGCCGTCGGCGCTGACGCGAAAAATGCCGGTGCCACCCATGCCGTCGAGCGGTTTCAAAATGATGTCGCGGTGTTCGGCGTGGAAGGCTTTCAGCTCGTTGGCGTTGCGCGTCACCAGGGTGGGCGGTGCGAAGGCGGCGAACTCCATGAGCGCCAGTTTTTCCGGGTGGTCGCGCAGCGCACGTGGGCTGTTGAACACGCGCGCGCCTTCGCGCTCGGCCTGCTCCAGCAAGTGCGTGGTGTAGAAAAACTCGCTGTCAAACGGTGGGTCTTTGCGCATCAGCACGGCGTCAAAGGCGTGCACCGGCTCCATGGTTTCGCTGGTCACGGTGAACCAGTCGTCGGCATGGCCGGTGAGCTGCAGGTGGCGCACCTGCGCAGTCACCGGCTGGCCACTGCGCCAGCTCATGAACCGCGGCTCGGTGCTGGCCACGCGGTGGCCGCGCTTTTGCAGCTCGCGCATCATGGAAAAAGTGGTGTCCTTGTAAATCTTGAAGGACTCAATGGGATCGGCGACGAAAAGAATGTTCATGTTGCGTTCAAGAGGCATTGCGGGCAGCCCCGTACTGTTGCACAAACAGCGCCAGCGCGCCGGCGACCACGCCCCAGAAGGCGGAGCCGATGCCGGCAAGGACCACGCCGCTGAGCGTGACGAGGAAGGTGATGAGGGCGGCTTCGCGGTGGGCATCGTCGCGCAGCGCTGCGTGCAGGCCGCTGCCAATGCTGCCCAGCAACGCCAGCCCGGCAATGGCCAGCACCAGTTCTTTGGGAAACGCCAGCAGCAGCCCGGTGACGGCTGCGCCAAAAAGGCCGATCACCACATACAGGGCGCCGCAGGCCACCGCGGCGGTGTAGCGCTTTTTGGGGTCGGTGTGGGCTTCGGGGCCCATGCAAATGGCGGCCGTGATGGCGCTGAGGTTGAGCGCAAAGGCGCCAAACGGCGCCAGCATCAGCGTGGCCAAGCCGGTGAGGGTGATGATGCGCGAAATGGGCATGGTGTAACCCGCTGCGCGAATGGCCGCCACCCCCGGCAAATTTTGCGAAGCCATGGTGACCACAAACAGCGGCAGCGCCAGGCTCACCAGCGCGGCCAGCGTGAATTCGGGCATGGTGAACACCGGGCGCGCCAGCGCAAACGACACCGAACCACCGTTGAACTGCCCCCGAGCCGCCACATAAGCCACCGCCACGGCCAGCGTGAGCGGCACCGCATAGCGCGCCAGCCATCGCCGGCCCACCAAGTAGGCCAGCAGCATCAGCACCACCAGCGGCAGCGCCGTTTGCGCGGCAGCAAAGGCTTGCAGGCCAAAGCGCGCCAGCACGCCCGCGAGCAAGGCCGAAGCCAGCGCCACGGGAATGCGGTTCATGACGCGTTCAAACCAGCCCGTCACCCCCACCAGCACGATCAGCGCCGCACACGCCATGAACGCCCCCACCGCCTGCGGCATGGTGAAGCCGCCAGCCAGCCCAGCCGTGGCCAGCACGGCCGCCCCCGGCGTGCTCCAGGCCACCATGACCGGTTGCTTGAGCACCAGCGAAGGAATGGCCGAACACAAACCCATGCCCAGCCCCAGCGCCCACATCCACGACGTGATGAGCTCGGGCGTGGCGCCAAACGCCAGCGCCGCCTGAAAAACAATGGCCACCGAACTGGTGAACCCCACCAGCACCGCCACAAAACCGGCCGTGGCGGCCGACAGGTTCAGGTCACGAAAAAATTGCATCGCGCGATTGTGCCGCTGGAACCAAGCCATGCCTGGCGCTAGGCCCTCACCGGCGCGAGGGCCTCACCCAAGAACACCGCGGAACTGGCTTTGCCAGGCCGCAGGTGTTGCCCCCTGAAAGGGGGTGACGCGCCGCAGGCGGGGCGCGGGGGTCACTCGTAGATTTCTGCGTCCGGGTCGGTCGCTTCCAGCTCGTAGCTGGCAGCCAGCATGGCCAGGCGGCCGATCACGCCGTACATGTAAAAACGGTTGGGCACGCTGGCGCCGGGCTTCACGCCGGGCTGGGGCAGTTGCGCGCTTTGCTCAAACGCCAGGGGCACAAAACGCGAGCCGGGCGCGTTGAGGTTTTCGTCCACACCGCGTTCGGCGTGCACACGGTAAAAACCGCCCACCACGTAGCGGTCCATCATGTAGACCACCGGCTCGGCCACAGCCGCGTTGATGCGCTCGTTGGTCAGCACGCCCTCCTGAATGATCACTTCGGTCACCGGCTGGCCGCCCTGGGCCGAGGCCATGCGCTCGCGCGCCTGCGGGCTCAGCGCGTCAATGTCTTTGGCGTCGCGCAGCGTCATGATGCCCATGCCACCCGTGCCGTTGTCGGCCTTGACCACCACAAACGGCTTCTCGTTGATGCCGTATTCCTTGTACTTGCGGCGAATCTTGCCCAGCAGCGCGTCGGTGTTGCTGCGCAGGCATTCCAGGCCATGCGCTTCGGCAAAGTTGACTTCACCGCATTGGTTGAACAAGGGGTTGATGAGCCAGTGGTCCATGCCCAGCAACTTGCCGAAGCGTTTGGACACCTCTTCGTAGGCCTTGAAATGGTGGCTCTTGCGACGCGTACCCCAGCCGGCGTGCAGCGGCGGCAGCAGGTACTGCTCGTGCAGGTCTTCCAGAATGCCGGGCACACCCGCGCTCAGGTCGTTGTTGAGCAAAATGGTGCAGGGGTCAAAATGCTTCAGGCCCAGGCGGCGCTTGCTGCGAATGAGCGGCTCCAGCGTCACCGACTCGCCACCGGGCAGCTCAATGGTGGTGGGCTCCTTGATGTCGTTGGACAGCGAGCCCAGGCGCACATTCAGCCCGGCCTGGTAAAAAATGCGCTGCAACTGGCGCAGGTTGCTCAGGTAAAAAATGTCGGTGGTGCTCTCGGGCACCAACAGCAGGTTTTTGGCCTCGGGGCAAATCTTCTCAATGGCGGCCATGGCGGCTTGCACCGCCAGCGGCATCATTTCAGGGGTGAGGTGGTTCCAGCCCGCGGGATACAGGTTGGTGTCCACCGGCGCAAGCTTGAAGCCCGCGTTGCGCACGTCCACCGACGAATAAAACGGCGGCGTGTGCTCCATCCACTCCAGACGAAACCAGCGCTCGATCACCGGCGTGGACTCCAGAATGCGCTGTTCCAGTTCGTTGATGGGGCCGGTCAGGGCGGTGACGAGATGCGGAACCATAGGGGCCTTTGCAGAAGATGGGAGTCGGTGGGCCCATTGTAGAGAGCGGCCGTTGCCGTCGAAAGGCAAAAATGGGGGCGAATGTGGAGCCTACAAGGCCGCGCCCGGCGCAAAGCACGGGCTTCCCAGCTCCGCTGCGGTGGCATGCACGACTCTTCGCAGCACCGCCGCTGCACAGGCCCGCTCAGACGGCGGGTGTAGGCCAAAGGGGCCGCGTGGGGTCAGCCCCTGACCTCACCCTCACCCAGCACCACGTACTTGAGCGAGGTCAGCCCCTCCACACCCACTGGCCCGCGGGCGTGAAACTTGTCGGTGGAAATACCGATTTCAGCCCCCAGCCCGTACTCGAAACCGTCCGCGAAGCGGGTACTCGTATTCACCATGACGCTCGACGAATCGACCTCGCGCAAGAAACGCTGGGCGTGCATGTGGTCGCGGGTGATGATGGCTTCGGTGTGGTGGCTGCTGTAGCGGTTGATGTGGGCAATGGCTTCGTCCAGGCCGCTCACCACCTTCACGCTGATGACAGGCGCCAGGTATTCCTCGCTCCAGTCTTGTTCGGTGGCGTCTTTCAGCTGCGCACCGGCCACCGTGCTCAACACGGCCCGGGCCTCGGGGCAACAGCGCATTTCAACGCCCTTGGCGGCGTAAATGGCGCCAATTTGCGGCAAAAATTCGGCCGCCACACCCCGCGCCACCAGCAGGCTTTCGGTGGCGTTGCAGGGGCTGTATTTCTGGGTTTTGGCGTTGTCGGCCACCCTCACCGCCATGGCCATGTCGCAAGGCTCGTCCACATAGGTGTGGCAGTTGCCGTCCAGGTGCTTGATGACCGGCACCTTGGCCTCGGCGCTGATGCGCTCAATGAGCCCCTTGCCGCCACGCGGGATGATCACGTCCACATACTGCGGCATGGTGATGAGCTGGCCCACGGCGGCGCGGTCGGTGGTGGGCACCAGCTGCACCGCGTCCAGCGGCAAGCCGGCTTCCGTCAGCGCCTGCTGCACCAGCGCGGCCAGGGCGCGGTTGGAATCAATCGCCTCGGAGCCACCGCGCAAGATGGCGGCGTTGCCGCTTTTGATGGACAGGCTGGCCGCTTCAATCGTCACGTTGGGCCGGCTCTCGTAGATCATGCCGAACACGCCAATGGGCACGCGCATCTGGCCCACGCGGATGCCGCTGGGCATTTGCTTCAAGCCCGAAATTTCGCCAATGATGTCGGGCATGGCGGCCAACTGCTCGCAGCCCTGGGCACAGGTTTCGATCACCTGGGGCGTGAGCTTCAGGCGGTCCACCATGGGTTCGGCCAGCCCGGCGGCGCGGGCGCGCTCCAGGTCTTTGGCATTTTCAAGCTGCAGCGGCGCCACGTTGGCGCGCAGCAAAGCCGCCAGACCGCGCAGGGCCTTGAGCTTGGTGGCGGCGCTGGCCTTGGCCATCAGGGCCGAGGCGGCTTTGGCTTGGCTGCCCAAGGTGTTCATGAGTTCAGTGGTGTTGGTCGCGTTCATGCCGCTGATTTTCGCACCGCCAAGGGAAAGCCGCGCGACACCCGCACACCACTTGCATACTGAGGGGTGTATATTTACACGCCCTAAACGGGTGTTCCGCAGGCACCCGACACCCACCACCGCACTGGAGACCCCGATGAAACACCCGCTGCTGAAAACCGCCCTGCTGATCGGCAGCGGCTGGCTCGCCACCCTGGCGGGCCTGGCCCACGCGGTGGAGGTGAAGTTTGAAGCGGTGTCTCCCGGCGTTTATGCCTTCGTCGGCGAAACCGGCGGGCGCACCTATGCCAATGAGGGGCTCAACGCCAACATAGGCTTGGTGGTGACGCCCGCCGGCGCCTTGCTGGTGGACAGCGGCGCCAGCTTGCAAGGCGCCCGGCAAATTCATGAAGCGGTGAAGCGGGTCACCACGCAGCCGGTCAAATGGGTCATCAACACCGGCGGGCAAGACCACCGCTGGCTGGGCAATGGCTACTTTCAGGCCCAAGGCGCCGAAGTCATGGCGCACGCCAACGCGCGCGCCGACATGCTCAACCGGGGCAACGACCACCTGCAGGCGCTCAAAGGCGAGCTGAAAGAAAAGCTCGACGGCACCGTGCCCAGCCTGCCCACCCGCTTTTTAAGCGGCAACGACGAATCCCTGAACCTGGGCGGCCTGACCGTGGAGGTGAAGCACCGGGGCGGCGCCCACACCCCCGGCGACGTGATGGTGTGGCTGCCGCAGCAGCGTGTGGTGTTCAGCGGTGATGTGGTCTATGTGGACCGCATGCTGGGTGTGATTCCGGTCAGCCACACCGGGCGCTGGCTGGACAGCTTCGCCGCGCTGGAAGCGCTGCAGCCGGCGCGCATTGTGCCCGGCCACGGCCAGGTGAGCGAACTGGCGCGCGCCCAGTCCGACACGCGCAACTACCTGCAGGCGCTGCGCACCCACATGAAAAAGGCGGTGGAAGACGGCACCGACATCGGCGCGGCCATCCGGTCGTTTGACGCCGCGCCTTTCATGCGCCTGCTCAACGCAGCCGAACTGCACCCCGGCAACGCCAGCCGCACTTACCTGGAGCTGGAGCGGGAGTAACGCCAGACACGCCACCGCCTGAGGCCAAAATGCCTTCTGCAACACCCACCCACTACACAAGGAACCGACCATGAAAACCGCCCTCGACCTCGTAGCCGCTGCCAAAGCCCGTGTAAGCGAAATTCCTGTGAGCGAGGCCGAAGCGGCCATTCGCGATGCGGATGTGTTGCTGGATGTGCGCGAAGGCGACGAATTTGCCAACGGCCACCTGCCCGGCGCCGTGCACGCCTCGCGCGGCATGCTCGAATTCAAACTCAGCAGTACCCCGGCGCTCACCGCGCGCGACCTGAAGGTGGTGCTGTACTGCAAGACCAGCGGCCGGGCCGCCCTGGCCGCCGCCGCCATGCAAGAGATGGGCTACCTCAACGTGAAGTCCATCGCCGGGGGTTTTGACGCCTGGGTAGCCGCCGGCAAACCGGTGGTGAAGCCCGAGCTGCCGTCGTTCGGCTGATCGCGCTCACCGCCGGCCTGGCCCCCACTCAAAACGGGTAGTGCCGTGGGGTGGTCTGCACGGTGATCCAGCGCAGTTCGGTGAACTCGGCAATGCCGGCCTTGCCACCGAAGCGCCCAATGCCCGAGCCCTTCACACCGCCGAACGGCATTTGCGCTTCGTCGTGCACGGTGGGGCCGTTCACATGGCAGATGCCGCTGTCGATCTTGCGTGCTACGTTGAAGGCGCGGGCGATGTCGCCGCCGAACACGGCGGCTGACAGGCCGTACTCGTTGTCGTTGGCGCAGGCAATCGCTTCTTCCACGCCGTTCACGCGCACCACGCATTTCACCGGGCCGAAGGTCTCTTCGTGGTAGATGCGCATGGCAGGCGTCACATGGTCGAGCACGGTGGCGGGCATGAGCGTGGTGTCAGACTTGCCGCCGCAGGCGAGCTTGGCGCCTTTGGCCAGGGCGTCGTCAATCAGTTCGTTGCAGTGGTTGACCGTGCCCATGCCAATCACCGAGCCCAGCACCACCGGCTCGGGTTTGCGCGGGTCGCCCAGCGGCAAGTTTTTGGCCTTGTCGCTGAACTTCTTGACGAAGGCGTCGGCGATCTTGTTGTCCACGATGATGCGTTCGGTGCTCATGCAGATCTGGCCGCTGTTGGCAAACGCACCAAAGGCCGCGCCATTGACGGCGTCGTCCAGGTTGGCGTCGTCCAGCACCACCAGCGGCGCCTTGCCGCCCAGCTCCAGCACCACGGGCTTGAGGTATTTGGCGCAGGTGGCCGCGATGATCTTGCCGACCTTGGTGGAACCGGTGAAGTTCACGCGGCGCACCGCCGGGTGCGCCACCATGGCTTCCACCACGGCACCGGCGTCGGCTGGCGCGTTGGTGATGTAGTTCACCACGCCGGGCGGAAAGCCCGCGTCCTGAAACGCTTCAATGATCAGCTGGTGCGTGCGCGGGCAGTTCTCGCTGCCTTTCAAAATAACGGTGTTGCCGCACGCCAGCGGCACGCAGATGGCGCGCACGGCCAGGATGATGGGCGCGTTCCACGGCGCAATGCCGAGCACCACGCCAGCCGGCTGGCGGATGCCCATGGCGAGCGATCCGGGCACGTCCGACGGGATCACCTCGCCCGACACCTGGGTGGTGAGCGCGGCGGCTTCGCGGATCATGCCGGCGGCCAGCATCACGTTGAAGCCGCCCCACATGCCGGTGGCACCGGTCTCGGCCGACACGGCTTCGATGAAGGCAGGCGTCTTGGCTTCGAGCGCATCGGCCGCTTTCAGCAGCAGCGCGCGGCGCGCGCTCGGGCCGGTTTCGCTCCAGGTTTTGAAGGCTTCGGCGGCGGCTTCCACCGCCATCACGGCGTCGGCCGGTGACGCGGCGGGCGCACGCGTGGCCACGCTGCCGTCAAGCGGGTTGCGGCGCTCAAAGGTGGCGCCTTTTTCGGCGGTGACCTTCAGGCCGTTGATGAGCATGGACATGTCGGACATGGGGTTCTCCTTTAAATCAGAAATGAAACCGGTAGGACTGAAAAAAACTCCACTGAGCTTGGCAATGTCCCGTTCGGACTGAGCCTGCCCTTCGACAAGCTCAGGATGAGCGAAACAACACCGTTCGGGCTGAGCCTGTCGAAGCCTTCACGCCACCTTGTGTATGAGCCCTTCGACAGGCTCAGGGCGAACGGGGTGTTGGCTCAGCACAAATAGACGCTAGTTGGTTGTCGCGATGGCCTTCTTTCGCTGCACGGCATCGGCCGCGCTGGTGGTGCCGGTGGCGGGGTCTTTGTCGGCGCCCAGATACGCCTCACGGATCACGGTGGAACGCGCGAGCAGCTTGGCCGGGCCGCTGGCCACCAGCGTGCCGCGTTCCATCACGTAGCCCCGGTCGGCCACGGCCAGCGCCTTCTTCACGTTCTGCTCGACCATCAGCACGGTGGTGCCCGCGTCCGCAATGCGGCGCACGATGGTGAGCAGCTCGTCCACCATCTTGGGCGCCAGGCCGAGCGAGGGTTCGTCGAGCATGAGCAGGCGCGGCGCACACATCATGGCGCGCGCCACGGCCACCATCTGCTGCTCGCCGCCGCTCATGGTGCCGGCCAGTTGCGTGGCGCGTTCCTTGAGCTTGGGAAAGTCCACAAAGGCCTGCGCCAGGCGCTCGCCGCGTAGCGCCTTGGGCACCAGCCAGCCACCGAGCTCCAGGTTTTCGGACACGGTGAGTTGCGGAAACAGCTGGCGGCCTTCGGGCACCAGGGCCACGCCAGCCTGCACGATCTCGTGCGTCTTTTCGGGCATCTCGGTGCCGTCGAGCAGCACCGAGCCGCCGCGCGGAATCAAACCGTTGAGCGCCTTAAGCAGCGTGGTCTTGCCGGCGCCGTTGGGGCCGAGCACCACGGTCAGGCCGGGCTGGATGTCGAGCTTCAGGTCGCGCAATACCAGGAAGGCGCCGTAGCCGGCCGAAAGGCCGTCGACCTTGAGGCGCGCACGCCCTCCGCCGCCAAGTTTAAAGGGGTTGGGTCGGTACCACATCATGCGGTGGCCTCCTCGGTCTCGTTCATTTCGTCGCCCAGGTAGGCCTCGATCACCTCGGCATTGCGCACCACTTCGGCGGGTGTGCCGTCGGCAATCTTTTTGCCCTGGTGCAGCACGATCACGCGCTCCACATGGCGCAGCAGCGTGGTCACGGCGTGCTCAATCCAGACCACCGTCAGGTCGAGCTCGTCGCGCAGGCGTCGTATCAGCTGCGCCATTTCCTCCACCTCGTTTTCGGTGAGGCCAGCGGCCACTTCGTCCAGCAGCAGCATGCGCGGGCGCGTGGCCAGCGCCATGCCAATTTCGAGCAGGCGCTGCTGCGAGGGCGTGATGGCGGCAGCAGGCAAGTCGGCCTGTGCGCTCAGACCGATGAGGCCCAGGATGCTCTCGGGCGTGCGCAGCACCCAGGGCACCGTGGTCTCTTCGCCCCACCAGATGTATTTGCGCGGCCGGCGCCCGGCGAACTTGAGGCCGAAGGCGATGTTGTCGCGCACCCGCATGTCGGGGAAGGTGCGAGGCGTCTGGAAGGTGCGTGCCAAGCCGCTGGCGGCAAAGCGGTGCGGGCCCTGGCCGCTCAACTCGCGCCCTTGCATCAGCAGCTTGCCGCTGGTGGCGGGGGTCACGCCCGAGATGGCGTTGAAAAACGTGGTCTTGCCCGCGCCGTTGGGGCCGATGATGCCGACGAGCTCACCGGGCATGAAGCGTGCGCTGACCGCGTCCACCGCGGTGAGGCCGCCGAAACGCACGGTGATGTCGCGGGCGTCGAGCAGGGGTTGTGGGTTCATGGCCGACCTCTTCCAGCGCCATTCACCACAAACCCCCGTTCGCCCTGAGCCTGTCGAAGGGCTCTTGCGATGTGTGCCTGGAGGGGCTTCGACAAGCTCAGCCAGAACGGAGCTTGCTTCACTTCAAAACACATCGCGGCGCTCCCTCAGGCTTTTTTCGAGTTGCTTGCGGCGTTTCGTCTCGCCGCTCAAGTCGTCGCGCGTCTCTTGCCACCAAAGCTTGGCGCCATCGCGCCAGCCGCGGAAGGTCTCGGCGCGCAGCGAAGCCAAGCCACCGGGCAAGTACAGCACCGACAGAATGAGCAGCAAACCCAACGACATCATGTAGATCTGCGGCACCTGCAGGCGCAGCGTTTCGGCCAACACGCTGAAAACGATGGCCGCAATCAGCGGGCCCCACAGCGTGGCGGCGCCGCCGATGAGCGCGATCAGCACGGTCTGGAAACCGATGAAGGGGTTGAACACGGTGTGCGGGTCGATGTAGGTCCAGCGCACCGACATGGCCGCGCCCACAGCGCCCGCCACGGCGGCGGTGAGCGCAAAGCCCGCCACCTTCACCCAGCGCGTGTTCACGCCCAGCGTCTGGGCACGCTGTTCGTCAGCGCCGATGCCCAGCATGGCCAGACCAAAGCGCGTGCGCCGGATGGTGATGGACAGCGCCACCGTGATCACGGCGAGCGCGAGCACGGTGAGGTAGATGGTGTCGCGCTCGGGCACCACCATGAGCACACGGCCCACGGTGCCAGTCACACTCTTCTCGAAGTAGCTGATGGCATGGCGAATCAGTTCGGTCATGCCGAAAGTGAGCACCGCGAAGTAGGTGCCGCGCAGGTGCAACACGGCCGCACCCATCACCACCGCCACCGCAGCCGCGATCAACGATCCCATGGCGATGGCCTGGACCCACGACAGCTGCTCCAGCAGGATGGCGCTGGTGTATGCACCGATGCCGAAGAAGGCCGATGTGGCCAGCGACAGGTACCGCGTGGTGCCGCAGAACAGCGCCCAGCTCGACGAGAGCGCGATGTACATCAGGCAGGTGAGCGCCATGGACACGGCGAACTCGCTGGCGAAGCTGGGCAGCGCCAGCGCCCAGCCGGTGAGGCCGAAAAGGACCAGCAGGTCGCGGATGAGGAATTGTCTTGAATTCATGCTTTTCTTGATTTCCGCGAGAACAGTCCTTCGGGGCGCAAGAGCAGCACACTGATGAAGACGACGTAGCTCAACAAAGCCTTGAGCGAAGGGTTGGTGAAATGCATGCCCAGGGCTTCGATCACACCGAGCAGCAGACCACCGGCGAGCGCGCCGCCCATGCTGCCGAAGCCGCCGAGCGTAATGACGATGAGCGCGGTAACGGTGTAGGGCTCGCCCATGGACGGGCTGATGGTGTAAGACATGGACAACAGCGCACCGGCCACGCCCGACAGGCCCAGGCCGATACCGAACATGAGCGGGTGCAGCCGCTGCGTGTTGATGCCCATGAGCTGCGCGCCGGTGGGCGACTGCATGAGCGCGCGCACGCCCTTGCCCAGCAGCGTGGTGCGCATGAGCACGATGAGTGCGCCCGAAAACAGCAGGGCCAGCGCAAACACCAGCAGCTTGTTGCCGGCGAACTGCGCCGTGCCATCGGGCAGGGGAATTTGCACCGGCTCGGTCAGGAAGTCGTAGCCGCGCAGGTCGCCGCCCCACATCCACGACGCGAAGTTTTGCACCAGGAACATGAGACCAAAGGCCACCATGAGCCCGCGCGCTTCAAAGATGTCGAGATTGGGCGACGTGACGGTGAGGCGGCGGAAGCACAGGCGGTGGATCAACCAGCCCAGCACAAACAGCATGCCGAACGACACCGGCACCATGAAGAGCGGATTCAGCCCGAGCGAGGTCTGCGCCATCCAGGTGAGGTAAGCCCCCACCATGAGGAACTCGCCGTGCGCGATGTTGAGGATGCGCATCAGCCCGTACTGCAGGTTCAGCCCGAGCGCGACGAGCGCGTAGATGCCACCGGTGATGAGGCCGGAGGCGAGGAGTTCGAGCCAGGCGGAGAAGGACATGGGATTTGGAGGGCCGGAAACACAACCCCGTTCGCCCTGAGCCTGTCGAAGGGCTCACGCGAACGGTGTGGGGATGGGCTTCGACAGGCTCAGCCCGAACGGATGTACGTGTAAACGAAGGCTCTTATTTCCAAACAGGCTTGCTGGGGTTGAGAGCAGCGGTCGCCACCGACTTCGGCCACACCACCTCAAACTCCCCGTTTTGCCACTGCCCCACGGTGCCGGGCGTGCCCACGTTTTCGCTGCCGTTGAACTTCACATCGCCAATGATGGTTTTGTGCGTGGTGTTGGCCACGTAATCGCGGATCGCTTTGCGGTCCAGGCCCTGGGCCTTCACGGCGTTGGTCAAAATCTCCAGACCGGCCCAGCAGGCGCCGCTGGCCCAGCGGTCGGGTTCCTTGCCGGCGAACTTCTTGGTGTGTGCATCGAAGTAGGCTTTGGCGCCCGGGCTGGTCTTGCCGTTCCACGAGCCCATGCCCAGCACGCCTTCGGCGCCGGCGGGGGTCATCACGTTGCGGTAGAGCTGGAAAGCGGTACCCACCGACGCGTAGAAGAACTTCGGGTTGAAGCCCACTTCCTTGGCCTGGCGGCTGGCCAGAATGGTGTCGGGCGGGTAGGTGAAACCCACAAACGCGTCGGGGTTCTTGTCCTTCATGGAGCGCAGCACCGGCGAGAGGTCCTTCACGCCGCCGGGGTAGCTCTTGTCTTCCACCATGGTGATGCCGCTGCCCTGCAGCGCCACCTTGAAGGCGGCGTAGTTTTCCAGGCCGAACAGGTCGTCCACATAAATCAGCGCCACGGTCTTCACGCCGTTGGCCTTGAGCATGTCGACCAGCGCGTTGGTCATGGGCGCGGGCTGCTGCAGCAGCAAGAAGAAATACGGCAGGCGCATCTCCACCAGACGGCGCGAGAGCGCGGTGGGCGCCAGGAACGGGTATTGAAAACGGTTGGCCAGCGGGGCCACGGCGAAGTTGGCGTTGGAGCCCCAGGGCGGCAGCACCAGGTCGACCTTGTCGCTGCCCATGAGTTTTTCGTAGGTCCGCACCACGGTTTCGGTATCGCTGCGGTCGTCGCTGCTGATCAGCTCAATACGGCGCTTCACACCCTTCACATCCAGACCACCCGCCGCGTTTTGCTGCTCGGCCCAGAGCAGGTAATTGGGCTCCTGGCTCACCTGCGCGCCGCCCGTCCAGGGGCCGGTGCGCGACATCGAATAGCCGATGCGCACCGGCGCCGACTGCGCCATGAGCTGGGGAGCGAACGACATGGCGCCCACCGCAGCGGCGGCGCTCTTGATGACCAGACGGCGATTGGCTTGAACCATGGTTTGTCTCCTGTGGTGTTCGAGAAATACGGACCACTGAATACTAGGCAGGCCCTGCCCCGGGCGCTTTGCTGGCTGCGCACAAGCGGGTTGTCTGAGCGTGCACACGGATGCGGGATAACCCTCAACCATCCACCCCCCAAGGGCTCAACAGACCACCCATAATTTGCGTTCCGCACCCCAGAGCCAGAACCCACCATGAAATCCGCGCCCCTGATGACCACCGACGCTGTCGCCCCGGGCGAGCGCGCTGCGGCTTGGCGCGACTGGGTGTGGACGCACTTCGGCGGACTGGAATCCGATCTGTACGGCGACACCGGTTTTGACGGCCACATGAGCGCGTCGCAGGCGGGTGACGTGGTGCTGACCAAGCTGGAAGCCAACCGACACCGCGTGCTGCGCAGCCCCCGCCTGGCACGCGCCAGCGACACCAGTTACCTGAAGATCGTCGCGCCTTGGCAAGGCAGTGCGGCGGTGGAACAGCAAGGCCGCCAGGCCTGGGTGAAGCCCGGTGGCTGGGCCATTTACGACACCGCGGGCAGTTATGAAATTGCCAACCCGGAGCGGGTGGAACACCTCATCGTGATGCTGCCCAGAGAACAACTGGCCGAGCGCGGCCTGCGGCTGGAGCCTCTGATGGCGCGCCACGTGGGCGGCGCCAGCGGCATTTCACGCGTGGCGCTCGAAGCCATGCGCAGTACCTTTCAGGAGCTGCCCGCCATGAACGCCACAACCGCGCGCGGCGCGGGTGCCATGATCATCGAACTGGTGCGGCTGTCGTTGCAGGAACTGGCCGGGCGCGAGAGCGCCACCACCCAGCTCGAAGCGTTTCGCGACCGCATCCGCGAGCACATCGGCCAGCACCTGCGCGACCCCGGTTTGTCCATCGACCGCATCGCGCAGTCGCTCAATTGCAGCAAGCGCCACCTGCACAACGCCTTCAGCGCCGAAGACGACACGCTGGCGCATTACATCTTGCGCCGGCGGCTGCAGGCCTGCATGCGCGAGCTGAAAAACCCGGCCCAGGCACAGCGCACCATCACCGACATCGCGTTTTCCTGGGGTTTCAACAACGGCGCCCATTTCAGCCGCGTGTTCCGGGAGCACGCCGGTCTGTCGCCCAGCGACTTCCGGGAAACGGCGCTGCGCCAGTCAGCCGCTGTTTGATTCAGCGCAGCGCGCAGCCTTGCGACACGCGCAGGGCCAATTGCTGCAGCGCCACCCACGGGTCGGCTGGCCAGTCGGGCTGTTTGAGGCCTTTGACGATGCCGTCCACCGTGTGCGCGTCGCGCAGCCAGCGCGTGAGGGTGGGCGTGGTCAGCTGCGGCAGCACACGTTCCATGAGCTTTTCTTTGGCGCCCCACACCCGGTTTTCACGCAAGGCCATGGGCAGCGGGCGGCCCCCGTCCATGGCCCGGCGAATGCGGTTGAGCGTGCGGATGTCCTCACTCAGCGCCCAGTGCACCAGCACCGCTGCCTCGCCCTCGGCCTGCAGGCCGTCCAGCATGCGCTGCACGCGCAGGCTCTGCCCACCCAGCACCGCTTCGGCGAGCTTGAAGGCGTCGTAACGCGCCACATTCAGCACCGCCGCTTCGACCTGGTCAAAACCCAGCTCACCGGCGGGGTGCAGCAGCGCCAGCTTCTGAATTTCCTGGTGAGCGGCCAGCAGGTTGCCTTCCACCCGGTCGGCAAAAAACTGCAGCGTGCGCTGGCCTTCTTCGCCCGCGGCCACGCGCTGGCCTTGCTGCTGCAGGCGCTGGGCAATCCACTGCGGCAGGGCTTTGCGGTCCACCGGGTCCACGCGCACGGTCACGCCAAAACTGTCCAGCGCAGCGAACCAGGCACCTTTTTGCGTGGCGGCGTCCAGGCGCGGCAAGATCACCAGCGTGAGCATGCTGTCGCTGCCTTGCGAAGCCTGCGCCAGTTGCTGCAGCACCTGCGAGCCGTCTTTGCCGGGCTTGCCCGACGGGATGCGGATTTCGATCAGCTGCTTGTCGGCAAACAGGCTGAGCGAGCCGCCGCTGGCCAGCACCTCGCTCCAGTCAAAGTGCGCACCGGCCACGGTGTGCACCGTGCGCTCGGTGTAGCCCTGCTGGCGCGCCACGGCGCGCAAGGCATCGGCGGCTTCCTGGATCAGCAGCGGCTCGTCGCCGTGCAGCGTGTACAGGCTTTTCAGGCCACGTTGCAGCTGGGCATCGAGTTGGGGGGCAGCGACTTGCATGGGCAGGGATCAGACCGTGCTCAAAGCACTTGCACGGCGGCCAGGCGGCGCATGACCTGCTGCACGATGTCGCTTTGCATGTCGCGGTACAGCAGCGCTTCTTCGGCCTCTTTGGCCAGCACGGCGGTTTCGGTGAAGCTGATGTCGCGCTCCAGCAGCAACTCGGTGTTGTCGAGCAAGCTTTTTCCGGCCGCCGTGGCCAGGCGAAACGCGAAGCGGGTGCGCAACTGCATTTCACGCACCTGGCCGGCAGCGGTCTGTCCCACCACGGTTTTCTCGCGCTGGTCGCTGACCACGGTCATCACCACCTGGCCGGTGTCGCCCTCTGGGCTGGCGGGAGTGTCTGAGGTGAACACGCGCAGTCCCGCGCTTTCAAGCGCCCGGCGCAGTTCGCGCGCCACGGGCGTGGCTTCGCTGCCCTGCAAGCGCACGGACTCAAACGCGAACTTCGGCGCACCACGCAAGGCAAAGCCACAGCCCGAAAGCACCGCGGTGCACGCCCCGGCCAAGGCACCAAGCCACACGGTGCGGCGGGACAAAACGGGGCGGTTGCCATGCATGGTGTGGGGCCTCAAATCACGATGTTGACCAGCCGACCGGGCACCACCACCACCTTTTTCGGGGTGGCGCCATTGGCCTGCTTGATGAAGGCTTCGCTGGCCAGCGCGGCGGCCTCAATGGCGGCCTTGTCGGCGCTGGCGGGCACGGTCACGCTGCCGCGCAGCTTGCCGTTGATCTGCAACACCAGCTCCAGCTCGTCCTGCACCAGGGCTGACTCGTCAACCAGCGGCCACGGGGCGTCGAGCAACTCGCCAGCGGCGGCGGAAAAACCCAGTTCAACCCAGGCCGCATGGGCCATGTGCGGGCATGCGGGGTAGAGCATGCGCAGCAGCAGCGACATGCCCTCGCAGCGCAGGGCGTTGTCGCCCACGCTGCCGTCGAAAGCGAAATCTTCCAGCGCGTTGAGCAGCTTCATGCAACCCGACACCACGGTGTTGTATTGCATGCGCTCGTAGTCGTAGCTCACCTGCTTGAGCACCAGGTGCATCTCGCGGCGCAGCTTTTTCGCCTCGGGGCGCAAAGCGGCGCTGGACAGGTTGCTGGCCGTGGCGAGGCGCAGCGCGTCGGCATGTTTGGCGCCAAAGCCCCACACGCGTTTCAAGAAGCGGTAGCTGCCCTCCACCGCCGCGTCGTTCCACTCCAGCGTGGCCTCGGGTGGCGCGGTGAACATGGTGTACAGGCGGGCCGTGTCAGCGCCGTACTTTTCGATCAGGTCCTGCGGGTCCACCCCGTTGTTCTTGGACTTGGACATGGTGCCCACGCCCTCGTAGTCAATGGCCGTGCCCACGGGCAACATGCCGTCGCCGCTGGTGGCCGGGTTCTTCAGCTGGGCGCCCACCACCTTGCCGGCTTCGTCGAGTACATGCTCCACGTCGTGCGGCCAAAAATAGTCTTTGCCGCCCTTGGCGGTGCGCCGGCTGTAAATATGGTTGAGCACCATGCCCTGCGTGAGCAGCTGGGTGAAGGGCTCGTCCACCTTCACCAGGCCCAGGTCGCGCATCACCTTGGTCCAGAAGCGCGCGTACAGCAGGTGCAGGATCGCGTGCTCGATACCGCCAATGTACTGGTCCATCGGCATCCAGTAGTCCGCGCCTTCGGCCACCATTTTCTCGGTGTTGGCCGGGTCGCAGTAGCGCATGAAATACCAGGACGAATCCACAAAGGTGTCCATGGTGTCGGTCTCGCGCCGCGCGGGTTTGCCACAAACGGGGCAGACCACACCGGCGTGGAAACCTTCGTGCTTGTGCAGCGGGTTGCCCGAGCCGTCGGGGATGCAGTCTTGCGGCAGCACCACCGGCAGGTCCTTTTCAGGCACGGGCACCGCGCCGTGTTCATCGCAGTGGATGATGGGAATCGGCGTGCCCCAGTAGCGCTGGCGGCTCACACCCCAGTCGCGCAGGCGCCAGGTGGTTTTTTTCTCGCCGAGGCCCTTGGCGGACAGCAGTTCGGCCACCCGGTCGACCGCGCCCTTCTGATTCATGCCATCGAGATCGCCTGAGTTCACGCACACGCCGCTCTGCTTGTCGCCGTACCACTCTTGCCAGGCACTGTCGTCAAACGACTTGCCTTCAACCGCCACCACCTGGCGGATCGGCAGCGCGTACTTGAGCGCAAACGCAAAATCCCGCTCGTCGTGCGCGGGCACACCCATCACCGCGCCGTCGCCATACGACATCAACACATAGTTGCCCACCCACACAGCCACCTGCGCGCCAGTGAGCGGGTGCGTGACGAACAGGCCGGTGGCCATGCCCTTTTTTTCTTGCGTGGCCAGCTCGGCTTCGGTGGTGCCGCCGCTCTTGCACTCTTCAATGAACGCCGCCAGCGCCGGGTTGCTCTCAGCCGCATGCTGCGCCAGGGGATGCTCGGGCGCCACGGCGCAGAAGGTCACGCCCATGATGGTGTCGGCGCGCGTGGTGAACACGTACATCTTGCCCTCACCGATCAGCGCACCGTCGGCACCCGCGATGGTGTGCGGGAACGCAAAGCGCACGCCCTGGCTCTTGCCGATCCAGTTTTCCTGCATCAGCCGCACCTTGTCGGGCCAGCCGTTGAGCGTGGCCTTGGGGTTGCCGATCTGCACATGGTCCAGCAGCTCTTCGGCGTAGGACGTGATGTTCAGGTAGTAGCCCGGAATTTCGCGCTTTTCCACCACCGCACCCGTGCGCCAGCCCTTGCCGTCGATCACCTGTTCGTTGGCCAGCACGGTCTGGTCCACCGGGTCCCAGTTCACCACCTGCGTCTTGCGGTAAGCAATGCCCTTTTCCAGCATCTTCAAAAACAGCCACTGGTTCCACTTGTAGTAGCTGGGGTCGCAGGTGGCCACCTCACGGCTCCAGTCGATGGCCAGGCCCATGGCCTGCATCTGCTGCTTCATGTAGGCGATGTTTTCATACGTCCACTTGGCGGGCGGCACACCATTTTTCAGCGCGGCATTTTCAGCCGGCAGGCCAAACGCGTCCCAGCCCATGGGCATGAGCACGTTGAAGCCCTTCATGCGCAGGTGGCGCGTGAGCATGTCGTTGATGGTGTAGTTGCGCACATGGCCCATGTGCAGCTTGCCGCTGGGGTACGGCAGCATGGAGCAGGCGTAAAACTTCTGCTTGCCCGCGTCTTCGGTCACGCGGTAGGCGTCGGTGGCGTTCCAGTGGGCGTGCGCGGCGCGCTCGACTTCCTTGTGGGCGTATTTTTCTTGCATGAAGCGGGGACCGGGCGAGCGGTAAGGAGGACTGTCGGGAAAGAGGGTTCGGGGACGGGGTTGGGCACACAGCGATCGGCCCGCAACCGCCCAAGACGGTAACCCACAATTTTAGGCCTTGGGAACCCCCGGCGAAATTCAGCGGGCTGGCACGGGCACCGAGGCGGCCACCGTCGATGGATCGGCCACAAAACCGATGCGCGACAGACCCGCCGCCTGGGCCAACGCAATCAACGCCACCACGCGGCCATAGGGCACGGCGGTGTCGGCGCGCAGCTGCAGTTCGGTGGCCGGGTCGCGCTCGGCGGTGGCTTGCAGACGCTGGCGCAAGGCGTCAGCGTTCAGGGGCTGGTCATCCCAGTAAACCTGGCCTTGCGCGTCCACGCTCAGGGTCACGAAAGCGGCGGGTGCGTCCGGGACCTCTGTGCCGGCCGCTTCGACCTGGGGCAGCTCCAGCGCCAGTCGGCTGGCCATGAGGGGTGCAGCCAAAATGAAGATCACCAGCAGCACCAGCATCACGTCCACCAGCGGGGTCACGTTGATGTCGCTCATGGGCCGGTGGCCGGCGGGTTTTTCCAGTCTGCCGAAGGCCATGGTGCTCAGGCCGTGGGCGCTGGCTGTGTGCCCGTGTGGCACAGCAGTTCGCGCAGGTCGCGCGCAAAACCTTCCAGCTCGGCCTCAATCTCGGCCACCTTGCGGCCTAGCACGTTGTAGGCCAGTACCGCCGGAATGGCCACGGCCAGGCCGGCCGCGGTCATGACGAGGGCCTCGCCCACCGGGCCCGACACCTGCTCGATGCGAAAACCGCCGTCGAGCCCGATGCTGGTGAGCGCGTGGTAGATGCCCCAGACCGTGCCCAACAGCCCCACGAAAGGCGCCGTAGAGCCCACCGTGGCCAACAGCACCTGGCCGTATTGCAGCCGGGCCAGGACGCGGTGCAAAGCGTCGCGCAGCACGCGGGTGAGTTGCTGCGAGCGGTCGCCGGCGGCGGCCAGCGTGTGGGCCGGGGCGCCGCCAAGGCCGCGGGCGGCGCGCAGCAGCGGCAGCAGCAACTGGCGGGCGTCAAAGGCTGCGAGCCGCTTGTCGGCGTCGTCCAGGTCGCTGGCCTGCCAGAAGGCGGCGGTGCTCAGCCGCACGTCGTGGGCTGCGCGGTGCAGCAGCCAGCTCTTCCACACAATCACCACCCAGCTGGCCACCGACATGGCCAGCAACAGCAGGGCCACGGCGCGACCGAGGGCGTCGGCTTGCGCCAGCGTGTCCAGAATGCCCATGGGTGCAGACCGCTCAGCGCAAGCCGAGCACGTCGAACATGTCGTACAGGCCCGCGGGCTTGCCCGCCAGGAAGCGCACCGCGCGCAGGCTGCCCTGGGCGTAGGTGGCGCGGCTGCTCGACTTGTGCGTGACTTCAACGCGCTCGCCGGTGCCGGCAAACAGCACCGTGTGGTCGCCCACGATGTCGCCACCGCGGATGGTGGCGAAACCGATGCTGGACGGATCGCGCTCACCGGTCACGCCCTCACGGGCGTACACGGCGCAGTCTTTCAGGTCGCGCCCCAAAGCGTCGGCAATCACCTCGCCCATTTTCAGGGCCGTGCCGCTGGGCGCGTCGACCTTGTAGCGGTGGTGCGCTTCGATGATTTCGATGTCGTAGCCAGTGGACAGCGCCTTGGCCGCCATCTCCAGCAGCTTGAGCGTCACGTTCACGCCCACGCTCATGTTGGGCGCCATGACGATGGCGATGGACTTCGCGGCCTCGGCAATTTCGGCTTTTTGCTCGTCGCTGAAACCGGTGGTGCCGATGACGGCGTTCACGCCGTGCTTCACGCACGCACGCAGGTGAACCAGCGTGCCCTCGGGTCGGGTGAAGTCGATCAGGCACTGGCTACCGGCCAGCCCCAGGTCCAGATCGGCGGTGATGTTCACGCCGGTGGACTGACCGCCAAAGGCACCCGCGTCCTGGCCCAGGGCTGGGCTGGAGGCGATGTCGAGCGCGCCCGACAGCGCGCAGTCGCCGCTGGCACGCACCGCGTCCACCAGCATCTGGCCCATGCGGCCACTGGCGCCGGCCACACAAATGCGCAGCGGGCTTGAAGTGGTGGCGCTCATCGGGCAGCTCCCGGGGTTTCCAGGGGCGGGTAGCTGGTGCCGGGCGCCACGGTGGGCGGCGTGGGTGGGGTTTGCGCGGTCTTGGCGTTGCGTTCCTGAAACGCTTGCAGCTGCGCTTCGGTGGCCTGCAACACAGGCGGCTTGTCGGACTTGCGGCGCACGTCCAGCGAGGCCACAAACTCGGCCTCGGTGGGCAGCTCGTCGCCTTCAAAACGCTCCATCACCTCGCCCTTGAAAAACACCGCCAGCTTGCGCTGCTGCGGCGGCTGGCCTTGGCGCTTGAAGGTGAACACGTAGTCCCAGCGGTCGGCGTGGAACACGCTGGTGAGCAGCGGCGAACCCAGAATATCGCGCACTTGCAGGCGCGACATGCCAGGCTGCAGCGCCTGGGCCTGCTCGCGCGTGACCACGTTGCCTTGCTGAATGTCGATCTTGTAGGGCGTCACCAGGCTGCCAATGCTGGGCATGCGGTCACCGAGGCTGGAACAGGCGGTGAGCGCCAGCACGGCGCTCAGGGCGCACAGCACACGGCCCGGGCGACTGAGACGCGGCAGGCGCTCATATAAAGAAGAGCGAGGAGGTGTGAGGTGATGCATGTGGGCAAACCGTGAAAGGCGCGTGGTACAGCCACCAGCAGTATGGCCATGCTGCACATCGCGCGCGCTGGCGATATGATCCAAACATTGTAGCCCCGGGGTACAGCAGCCCGCAGGCCCGGCCCCCACACGCCGGCAGCCCGGCGGCCCTGCCGCTGGCGGCCACCCCACCCCTTGCACCCTGCCCTCCCATGACCAACATCGAAGAACTCAAAAGCACGGGGCTCAAGGCCACGCTTCCGCGACTGAAGATTCTGGAGGTGTTTCAAAACGCCAAGCAGCGCCACATGACCGCCGAGGATGTGTTTCGCGTGCTGCTGGAAGACCGCTCCGACATCGGGTTGGCCACCGTGTACCGCGTGCTGATGCAGTTTGAACAGGCGGGTCTGCTCACCCGCAGCAACTTCGAGTCGGGCAAGGCCGTGTTTGAACTCAACGAAGGCCAGCACCACGACCACCTGGTGTGCCTGGACTGCGGCCGCGTGGAAGAGTTTTTCGACGAAGAGATCGAGAAACGCCAGCACCTGGTGGCCAAGACGCGTGGCTTTGTGCTGCAAGAGCACGCGCTCTCGCTTTACGCCAACTGCACCAAGACCGACTGCCAGCACCGCACCAAAAGGGCCTGAGAGAGCAGCGAACCACGGGAAGCGGGCAGCCCGGGGGCAGCAGTCCTCAGCGCCGGGCCGCCCCAAGCAAGGCCAGCCCCCCTCGGAGGGCAGCGAACCGCACGCAGTGGGGAGCGTGGGGGCAGCAGGCCGCAGCGCCGGGCCGCCCCAAGCAAGGCCAGTCCCCTCGGGGGGCAGCGAACCGCACGCAGTGGGGAGCGTGGGGGCAGCAGGCCGCAGCGCCGGGCCGCCCCAAGCAAGGCCAGCCCCCTCGGGGGGCAGCGAACCGCACGCAGTGGGGAGCGTGGGGGCAGCTGCTCCTCACTCTCCCCGCGACATGGCCGCGCGGTGGCGCGAAACGAACTCCTGGTAGGTGTCAATGCCACGCAACTGCAAAATGGTGTTGCGCACCGCCGCTTCCACCAGCACCGCGATGTTGCGCCCGGCCACCACCTGAATCACCGCCTTGCGCACGGGAACGCCCAGCACGTCCTGGTACAGCGGCTCGTGCGGCATGCGCTCGTAGTCGCGCTCCATGGTCTCCTTGCGCACCAGGTGCACGATCAGCGAGAGGCGCATTTTGCGGCGCACGGCGGTTTCGCCAAAGATGGCCTTGATGTCGAGCAGACCAATGCCGCGCACTTCCAGCAGGTTTTGCAGCAACTCGGGGCAACGGCCTTCGATGCTGGTCTGGTTGATACGGTACAGGTCCACCGCGTCGTCGGCCACCAAGCCGTGGCCGCGTGAAATCAGCTCCAGCCCGAGTTCGCTTTTGCCCAGACCCGACTCGCCCGTGATCAGCACACCCATGCCCAGAATGTCCATGAACACGCCGTGCATGGAAGCGCGGTCGGCAAAGTGGCGCGAGAGGTAGGCGCGCAACACATCGATGACAAAGGCCGCCGATTCGGTGGTGGAAAACATCGGGATTTGAGCCCGTTCGCACATGGCCAGCAGCGCATCGGGTGCGGTCTGGCCGTCGGCCACCACCAGCACCGGCGGCTCCAGCGTCACGATGCGCGAAACCCGGCGGCGGTTGTCGTCGTCGTTGGCGCTCGTGAGGTAAGCCACCTCGCGCTCACCAAACACCTGCACCCGGTAGGGATGGATGTAGTTGAGGTAGCCCACCAGGTCGGCACCCGAGCGGGCCTCGCGAATGGCCACCTCATCAAAGCGCCGCTCAGAGGCGCCCAAGCCAGCCACCCACTGCCACTTCAGGGCTTCGCGGTGGTCTTCAAACAGGACGTCTGCGCTGACGACGGTGGGTTTCATGTCAGATCACTTTCACTCAAGGGCAGACAGTTACCGCCAGCGTGTTGAGCTTGCGCGGTGCCGCACAAGGCAAAACAGCCCCATGCAGGGGCTGTTGGTGTGGATTCGGCACGCCAGCCGGCTTCGCGCGCGGCCTTGCAGCACGCAGCAGCGAAGCGCCACGTTCAGGCGGCGGCGTGTGCCGACTGCCAGGACGTGATGAGACCGTGCAACGCCGCTGCTTCGCCAGACGTTTTCATCTGCTCGCGCAGGGCGCTGTCGCTCAACAGCTCGGCAATTTCGGACAGGATCTCCAGGTGTTTCTGGGTGGCCGCTTCGGGCACCAGCAAGAAGATCATCAGCTGCACGGGCTGCTCGTCGGGCGCGTCAAACCCGATGGGGCTGCCCAGCTGGAACACCGCAGCCAACGGCTGCTTAAGACCCTTGATGCGGCCGTGGGGAATGGCAACGCCGTGGCCCAGACCGGTGGAGCCCAGGCGCTCGCGCGCAAACAGGCTGTCGGTGATCAGGGCGCGGTTCAGGCCGTGCAGGGTTTCAAACAGCAAGCCCGCTTCTTCAAACGCACGTTTCTTGCTGGTCGCGTCGACGCTCACAAGCACTTGCGCGGCGGGCAATATGGCAGATAGTCGGTTCATGTGGGCCTCTTGGACCGCAAATTATGCCGAGTTGAGCGGCGTTGGCTAGACTCTGGCAACAAAAAAGCCGCTTGACTTTTCAAGCGGCTTGCTGCAGTGCAACATAAGAGCCGCTTCTAGCGGCCCTTCGCGGGGTTTACATCAGGCGCTTGGCGGCCTCGTGGTGGTGGTCTTGCGCCTTGTCCTTGTAGCGCAGCACCTGGCGGTCCAGCTTGTCGGCCAAGTCGTCCACGGCGGCGTACAGATCGGCGTGGGCACTTTCAGCGAACAGGTCTTTGCCCTTGACGTGGATGTTGCACTCGGCGCGCTGGCGCAGGTCTTTTTCTTTGAGGTTGTCTACCGTGAGCAGCACCTTGATATCGACCACCTGGTCAAAGTGTCGGGATATGCGTTCGAGTTTGCTGGTGACATAACCGCGCAAGGCGGGGGTGACTTCGAGGTGGTGACCGCTGATCGTCAGGTTCATACATGAGCCTCCTTATGCTCCGGGTTGACACAAGCCGCCGGGTGGGCAGACCTCCCGGCGGCGACGGGGATGCCTTGAATCCACTATGCCCATGAACGGGGTGCAGCGCAAGCTTGCAGTGCAACAAAGCGTGAAAATGCGAACCTTGTCATTCAGCTAGGGGCATTGGGCGTGCTGTGCACCTTGAGGCGGCGCGACATGACCACCGCCGCCAGACTGGCGCACACGCCAAGCAAGCCCGCCACCCAGTAGTACTGCACCAGGCCATTGGCATCGCGGCTGATGATGAGACCGCCCAGAAACGACGCCAGGCCCATGGCCGCAGACTGCACCGATGCATTGAGCGCCATGAAGGTACCGCGCAAGGCCGGTGTGGCCGCACCGGTGACCAGCGCCATACCGGGAATCATGCGGCCGCTGAGCAACACAAACAGCCCCGTGGACGCGGCCAGCACCGCCCACAGCGGCAGGGCGGGCATGAGCGTGATGGCCATGATAGGCACGGTGACCGCCAGGGCCAGCCAGCGAAACAGCCGCACCTTGCCCATGCGATCGGTCAGGCGGCCAAACACCCGCGCCGTGATCAGCGTGGCCGCCCCACCACACAGATAAATGTACGGAACCTGATCGGGGCGCACACCCACATTGGTCTCCATGTAAATGGTGATGAAGGGAATGATGGTGAAGCCGGTGAACATGAGCAGCGCCGAAAACGCAAACGCCCGCTGGTGGTTGCGCTCGCTCAGCACCATACCGATGCCGCGCCAGATGGACGGCCGACCTTTCACCAGCAGGTGCTGGTTCAGCCTGGGCAGGGTCAACGCGGCACCCACGGCCAACACGCCACTGAGCGCAGCGATACCGATAAACGGCGCTTGCCAACCCAGGCGCGAGGCGAGAAACAAGCCAATGGGCACACCGGCCACCGTGGAGAACGAGAACGACGACATGACGATGCCCATGGCGCGACCGCGGCGCTCGAACGGCACCACGTCGGCCACGATGGTTTGTGAGAGTGCCGACAACACGCCGCCAAACATGCCCGCCGCCACGCGCGCCACCATCAGGAACCCATACCCCGGCGCCAACCCGCAGGCCAGCGTGGCCAGCGCAAACAGGACGTACAGCGTGAGCAGCAGGCGCTTGCGGTCAAACCGGTCCACGTAGGTGGCGGCCGCCAGGCCTGAAATACCCGCCGACAAGGTGTAGGCCGAGACCAGCAAGCCAAACTGCGCGTCGGTGATGCCAAACAGCCGCGTGAATTGCGGCCCGAGCGGCATCATGATCATGAAGTCGAGGATGTGGGTGAACTGGATGCCGGCAATGGTCAGCAACAGCCAGCGTTCGCGGCCAGGGGTGAGATGAGAATGTGTCATGATTTTGGGTAACAACCCAATGTATCCGAGGCGCCGCTGGCGCCGGGTCACCAGGCCAACCACGTTGTCACTCGATACCCTGATCTCACGCAACATGTTGGCAACCGAACAGCCCGGCTTGCAGGTCGACGGCTGTGCGCTGGTGCTCATGGGTGGTGGCGCCCGCACGGCGTACCAGGCGGGTGTGTTGAAGGCGCTGGCCGCCATGCTGGGTACCACCACACCCAGCCATGCTGGCGCTGTAGCGCCGTTTCCATTTCGGTGCTTGTTTGGCACCTCGGCGGGTGCGCTCAATGCCGCCTACCTGGGTAGCCACGCCGCGCTGGGCCTGGCAGCGCTGCCGCAGCTGGCAGGCTTCTGGCGCGGCCTGCGCTCCGAACAGGTGTACCGGCTGGACGCACCAGGCTGGGTGCGTGCCAACCGCCTGGTGGCCGGCTGGACGCTGGCGCGCCAAGTGCGCCGCCACCGCGCCCTGCTGGACACCCTGCCCCTGGTGAACACGCTGCACCAGGCCATCAACCTCCAAGCACTGGAACAGGCGCTGGAGCAGCGGCACATCGACGTGCTCGGCGTCACCGCCTCCAGCTACACGTCAGGCGAACACTGGACCTTTTGCCAAACCCGCACGGACAGCCCGGTGCAACCCTGGCACCGCCCGGGCCGGCGCGCCGACTTTCAACCTATCACCATCGAACACCTGATGGCGTCCAGCGCCATCCCCTTCCTGTTTCCGGCCGTACCACTGTGGGTGGACGGGCACAAAGAACACTTTGGCGACGGCTCCATGCGCCAGCTGTCTCCGCTGTCACCCGCCATTCACTTTGGTGCCCGGCGGGTGCTGGTGATCGGCGTGGGCCAACCCACGCGCTCGGGCATGGCCGCCCGGGTCAGTAACGAACCCACCGCCGGCACCATTGCGGGCCACGCCATGGCCAGCGTGTTTCACGACACGCTGCAGTCTGACGTGGAGCAAACCCAGCGGGTCAGCCAGACGCTGGCCCGGCTGCCGCCCCACCTGGCGGCGGCGCTGCCCTACCGCCCGGTCGAGGTGCTGGCGCTGCAGCCCAGCTTTTCGCTGGACGAACTGGCCCACAAATACATGGGCTCGCTGCCCCGGCCCACGCGCAACACCCTGGTGGGGCTGGGTGCGCTGGACACCGGGCGGGGCGCTGCCGGCAGCGCCGCTGCGCTGGCGAGCTACCTGCTGTTTGAGCCCGACTTCGTCACCGCCCTGATCGAACTTGGTGAGGGTGACGCCTGGCGGCGCAAAGACGAATTGATGCTGTTTCTGAACGCACCGCCGAGCCACAACCAGCGGCCTGCAGTGCCATAATCGACGGCAGTTTTCAACCCAGCGACACCCCATGGACAGCACACCTCCCAGTTGTGTGCTTTCAGCTCCACCCGCTCCCGTCTGAGCCCCGCCCAACGCGCGGACGCTGAGGTCAGGCGAACGGCCGGCTGAAAGCGCCACCCCACCCGCCCCGGGGGCGCACGAGCGCCCCGCTTCCCTCAGACCCTCTCACGCCGGGAGCGCCCACATGCTCAACGTATTTACCCTGGCCAACGGCCGCCTGTTTCAGGAAGAAATCGAGTCGCTCGAAGAACTGGCGCAGTTCAAGCCCATCTGGGTCGACCTGGAAGCCCCCACCCCCGAAGAGCGGCGCTGGGTGAAACAGCACTTTGGCCTGTCGATTCCCGAAGACGCGATGGACGAGGACATCGAGGAGTCGGCCCGCTTCTTTGAAGAAGACAACGGCGAACTGCATGTGCGCAGCGACTTCTTGATCGACGATGAAGAAGACCCACGCGCCATCCGCGTGGCGTTCATCTTGAACGAGCACAACGACTCGCTCAAGAGCAAAGGCGTGCTGTTTTCCATCCACGACGAAGACGTGCCGGTGTTTCGGCTGCTGCGCATGCGCGCACGCCGCATGCCCGGCCTGATCGAAGACGCCAAAGACGTGCTGCTGATGCTGTTTGACGCCGACGCCGAATACTGCGCCGACACGCTGGAAGACATTTACGACGAGATCGAGACGGTGAGCAAAAAGGTGCTCAACAGCAACGCCTCGGACAACCTGCTCAGCGAAGCCCTGTCGGCCATCGCGCGCAACGAGGACATGTCGGGTCGCATCCGCCGCAACGTGATGGACACCCGGCGCGCCGTGAGCTTCATGATGCGCAGCCGCCTGCTGAGCGCCGAGCAGTTTGAAGACGCACGGCAGATTTTGCGCGACCTTGACTCGCTGGACAGCCACACCGCTTTTCTGTTCGACAAGATCAACTTCTTGATGGACGCCACGGTCGGTTTCATCAACATCAACCAGAACAAGATCATCAAGATTTTCTCGGTGGCCAGTGTGTCGCTGCTGCCGCCCACGCTGGTGGCCAGCAGCTACGGCATGAATTTTCGTTTCATGCCCGAGCTGGACTGGGCTTATGGCTACCCGCTGGCCATTGGGCTCATGGTGTTGTCGGCCATCGTGCCCATGGTGTATTTCCGCAAGCGGGGCTGGTTGCGGTGAGACCACCCCCATCGCTGGTTCACTTCGTGTCACCGGCTCCGCCCCTCAAGGGGCAACGCAGTGCGCCCCGGCAAAGCCGGTTGCGCCGCGTTCTGGCTGGGGGCATCGCGCGCCGGTCAATCAACGGTCGCTGAACAAGGCCTCGGTCACCGCGCCGCTGTAGCGGCTGGCCACTTCGCGCAAGAACTTCGGAAAGTCCACATGCGCGGTGTCGTCGGCACGGTCTGAAATGGTGCGCACCACCGCCAGGGGCACACCGAAGTCGTGACACACCTGCGCAAAGGCCGCGCCCTCCATTTCCACCGCCAGCGCGTCGGGCAGTTCGCGCTGCAGCGCCTGGCTCTCGGCGGTGGTGGCCACAAAGCGGTCGCCGCTGATGAGCAGGCCCTGGTGCAAGCGCGGTGCTTTCAGGCCGAAGGCCGCCACGGCCTCGGCACCCAGTTGCGGCGGCAGCGTGTGCAGCATGCGCTCGCAAGCCAGCTCCAGCGCGTCGGTCAGCGGCGCATCGGCCTCGAAACGCGCTCGGCCATAGCCCGGTACCTCGTGGCGCGGGAACAGCGGCGACGCGTCCATGTCGTGCTGCAAAAAGCTGCGTGCCAGCACCATATCGCCCACCTGCACGTCCGCGCCCAGGCCGCCGGCCACACCGGTGAACACGATGCGTTGCACACCGAAGTGCTGGATCAACAATGTGGCGGTGGTGGCCGCAGCCACCTTGCCGATGCCACTGAGCACCGCGACCACGTCTTGCCCGTGTAGGTGCCCGACCCAGAATTCGCGCCCACCCACCACCTGCTTGTGTTCGTCGGGCATCAGCGCGAGCACGCTGGCGAGTTCGTCGTGCAAGGCGGCAACAACAGCGGTACGGGTCATTCGGGGGCTCCTGAAAAGACGGAGGCGGCCGAAGCCGCCCTGTCATGGTGTCGCAGTGGCTGCGTCACTTCTTGTCGCGCAATTCGCGGCGGAGGATCTTGCCCACCGGTGTCTTGGGCAGCTCGGTGCGGAACTCCACCACCTTGGGTTGCTTGTAACCGGTGAGATTGGCTTTGCAGAAATCGCGCACCTGGGTTTCGCTCAGGGCCGGATCCTTTTTCACAATCACCAGCTTCACGGCCTCACCCGACTTGTCGTCGGGCACACCCACCACGGCGCACTCCATCACCCCGGCCAGCTGGGCCACCACGTCTTCCACCTCGTTGGGGTAGACGTTGAAGCCGCTCACCAGCACCATGTCTTTCTTGCGATCCACAATTTTGAAATAGCCGCGCGCGTCCATCACGCCCACGTCGCCGCTCTTGAAGAAACCATCGGGCGTCATGACCTTGGCGGTCTCGTCGGGCCGCTGCCAGTAGCCGGCCATCACCTGTGGTCCTTTGATGGCGATCTCGCCAGGCTGCCCCAGCGGCACTTCCATGCCATCGTCGTCCAGGCATTTCATCCAGGTGTTGGGCAGCGGCACACCAATGGTGCCGCTGTATTCGGTGCTGGTGGTGGGGTTGCAGCTGGCCGACGGGCTGGTCTCTGACAGGCCATAGCCCTCGCAAATCGGGCAACCGGTCTTGTCCAGCCAAAGCTTGGCTACCGCCCCCTGCACGGCCATGCCACCGCCCACCGAAACCTTCAGGTTGCCCCAATTGACGGTGTTGAAGTCGGGGTGGTTGGCGAGGCCGTTGAACAAGGTGTTGACGGCCGGAAAGCTGTGGAAGGTGTGCTTGCTCAGTTCTTTGAGCACGGCGGGCAGGTCGCGCGGGTTGGGAATCAGAATGGTTTTGCCGCCGGTGCGCATGGACAGCATCATGTTCACCGTGAAGGCGAAGATGTGGTACAGCGGCAAGGCGCACACGCTGGTGGGCTGCTCGGTGGCGGGCACCTGCTTCATCACCGGCTGGTTCCAGGCTTCGGACTGCAGCACGTTGGCAATCACGTTGCGGTGCAGCAGCACCGCGCCCTTGCTCACACCGGTGGTACCACCGGTGTACTGCAGCACCGCCACATCGTCGGGCTTGATGTCCGGGCGCTTGAAGGTGCCGCGCGTGCCCCGGGCAATGGCTTCGTTGAAACGCACCGCCTGCGGCAGGCTGAAGGCCGGCACCATTTTCTTGACGTTGCGCACCACGTAGTTCACCACGCCGCCCTTGAGCAGGCCCAGCATGTCGCCCATGGCGGCCAGCACCACGTGCTTGACCGGTGTGTTGGCCACGCATTGCTCCAGCGCGGTGGCAAAGTTCTCCACGATCACGATGGCCTTGGTCCCAGCGTCTTTGAGCTGGTGCTCCAGCTCGCGCGGGGTGTAGAGCGGGTTCACGTTCACCACCACCAGGCCAGCACGCAAGATGCCAGCCACCACCACCGGGTACTGCGGCACGTTGGGCATCATGATGGCCACTCGGTCGCCCTTGACCAGCCCCAGGCCCTGCAAATAGGCGGCAAACGCCTGCGAAAAACTGTCGGTCTGCCCAAACGTGAGCTCTTTGCCCATGAAACTGTAGGCGGGCCGACTGGCGTACTTCTGGAAGCTTTCTTCCATCAGATGCACCAGCGACGGGTACTGGGCCACATCGATGTCGGCGGGCACACCCACGGGGTAGGCGCCCAGCCAGGGACGGTCGGCCGTCGGTTCGGTCATGCGGTATCTCCAGATCTTTTGTGGGTTTTCGACAACTGCGCATTGTCTTTCGCCACGAGGCCGCTGGGCATCGTGTTTTTCCCTTACGAACGACTGACAGGCCAGGTTAACCCCTTGGTTGCTCGCGCTGGCGTGCTATGAAAAACAGTACCCGAAGCCTTTCTTGACGCGACGCAAAAAAGGGGCCCAAAGGCCCCCGTCTTGTGAAACAGATCGAGTGTGCGTTCAGCTCTTCAAAGCCACCAGCACTTCGTCCAGCATCTTCTTGGCGTCGCCAAACAACATGCGGTTGTTGTCCTTGTAGAACAGCGGGTTGTCCACGCCGGCGTAGCCGCTCGCCATGCTGCGCTTCATCACGATGGAGGTGCGCGCCTTCCACACTTCCAGCACCGGCATGCCGGCGATCGGGCTGGTCGGGTCGTCTTGCGCGGCCGGGTTCACGATGTCGTTGGCACCGATGACGATGGCCACGTCGGTGTCGGGGAAGTCGTCGTTGAGTTCGTCCATCTCAAACACGATGTCGTAGGGCACCCGGGCTTCGGCGAGCAGTACGTTCATGTGGCCGGGCATGCGGCCCGCCACCGGGTGAATACCAAAACGCACGTTCACGCCCTTTTCACGCAGGTGCTTGGTGATTTCAAACACCGTGTGCTGCGCCTGCGCCACGGCCATGCCGTAGCCGGGGACGATAATCACATTCTTGGCTTCGCGCAGCATCTCGGCGGTCTCGGCGGCCAGGATGGGGTTCACCTCACCCACCGGCTCGGCCGCTGCACCACCCGCCGGCTTGGGCGCGGCGGCGGTGGTGCCGAATCCGC
Source organism: Hydrogenophaga sp. LT287 (assembly GCF_055702805.1). Classification (NCBI taxonomy): domain Bacteria; kingdom Pseudomonadati; phylum Pseudomonadota; class Betaproteobacteria; order Burkholderiales; family Comamonadaceae; genus Hydrogenophaga; species Hydrogenophaga sp. LT287. The sequence continues at coordinate 76,483 of NZ_JBVPZC010000008.1, forward strand.
CGGCGATCACGCTGATGAAGCTGCGGTTCATGGCGTTGCACATGATGTAAGACAGGATGGCGCCACTGGAGCCCACAAGCGCACCGGTGACGATCAGCAGGTCGTTGCTCAGCATGAAGCCGGTGGCCGCGGCGGCCCAGCCCGAATAGCTGTTGAGCATGGACACCACCACCGGCATGTCGGCGCCGCCGATGGCCATCACCATGTGGATACCGAACAGCAGCGCAATGGCGCTCATGACGAACAGCGGGAACATGCCTGCTTCGATGGTCTCGGCCTGCAGGAACATGCGGCCGAAATAGATCACCGCGAGCAGACCGGCCAGGTTCAGCCAATGCCGCCCAGGCAGCAGCAGGGGGCTGCCACCGATGCGGCCCGACAGTTTGCCAAAGGCAGCGACCGAGCCCGAGAAGGTGACCGCACCGATGAAGATGCCAATGTAGATTTCCATCGCGTGGATGGCGTGGGCTGCGCTGTCCAGGTTTTTCGATGCTTCGGGGTCAACATAGGTGGCATAACCCACCAGCACCGCGGCCATGCCGACCATGCTGTGCATGAGCGCCACCAGCTCGGGCATTTGCGTCATTTGCACTTTGCGTGCAGCAGTCAGGCCGATGGCCCCGCCGACCACCATGGCGCCAACGATCCAGGGCACACCGGCCATGGTGACCTGCGGGCCGAACACCGTGGCCAGCACAGCCAGCGCCATGCCGACCATGCCGTAGAGGTTGCCGCGGCGCGCGGTTTCCTGGTTGGACAGGCCGCCCAGGCTGAGGATGAAGAGGATGGTCGCGCCGATGTAGGAGACCGTGGCCAGACTTGCAGACATGAATATCTCTTTTCTTAATCAGTCGGGGACAGAGCTGAAGATCTGCCCCCGAAGTCATTACTTTCGGAACATCGCCAGCATGCGCTGGGTGACTGCAAAGCCGCCGAACATGTTGATGGCGGTCAGCACCAGGGCCAGCGCGGACAGGCCGATGATGAGCGTGTTGGGCCGTTCGGCTGAGGTGGCAATCGGCGAGATCTGCACCAGCGCACCGATGGCGATGATGGAGCTGATGGCGTTGGTCACGCTCATGAGCGGCGTGTGCAGCGCGGGCTTCACGTTCCACACCACCATGTAACCCACAAAACACGCCAACACGAACACCGTGAAGTGCGACAGGAACGCGGCCGGGGCATAAGCACCCACCAGTGCAAACAGCACCGCCGTGACGCCGGCGACGATGGCCAGCTTGCCCGCTGGCATGGGGCCAGACGCTTCGCCGTGGCCGTGGCCTTTCTTGGCAGCCACCGCAGCTGCGGGCTTGGGCGCTGGCTTGGGTGCGGCCACGATGGGCGGCGCAGGCCAGGTGATTTCGCCATTTTTGATGACGGTCAAACCGCGGATCGCGTCGTCTTCCATGTTGACGTTGATCACGCCGTCCTTGGTCTTGCACAGCTCTTCCGTCAGGCGGAACAGGTTGGTGCCGTACAGCGTGGACGACTGGCGCGCCATGCGCGAGGCCAGGTCGGTGAAGCCGACGATGGTCACGCCGTGGCGCACCACCGCCTCGCCGGGCACGGTGAGCTCGCAGTTGCCGCCTTGCTCAGCGGCCATGTCCACGATCACACTGCCCGGCTTCATGCTCTGCACCATGTCGGCGGTGATCAGCTTGGGCGCCGGTTTACCGGGAATCAGCGCGGTGGTGATGATGATGTCCACCTCGCGCGCCTGTTTAGCGTACATCTCGCGCTGGGCCAGCTGGAAACCTTCGCTCATGACCTTGGCGTAGCCGCCACCGCCCGAGCCTTCTTCCTCGTAGTCGACCTTGACGAACTCGCCGCCGAGCGAGACCACCTGGTCGGCCACCTCGGCGCGCGTGTCGTTGGCGCGCACGATGGCGCCCAGGCTGGCGGCCGCGCCAATGGCGGCCAGACCGGCCACGCCGGCGCCAGCGATGAACACCTTGGCCGGCGGCACCTTGCCCGCGGCGGTGATCTGGCCGTTGAAGAAGCGGCCGAAGGCGTTGGCCGCCTCGACCACGGCGCGGTAGCCGCTGACACCGGCCATCGAGGTCAGCGCGTCCATCTTCTGCGCGCGGCTCAGCGTGCGTGGCAGTGCGTCAATCGACAGCGCCGTGACCTGTTTCGCGGCCATTTGCTGCATCAGCTCGGGGTTCTGCGCTGGCCAGAGGAAGCCGATCAGCGTCTGGCCTGCGTGCATCAGCGCCACTTCGTCGGGCGTGGGAGCGCGTACCTTGAAGACGATGTCGCTGCCGCTCCACAGCGCCGCGGCGTTGGGCGCAATGCTGGCGCCGGCTTGCACGTAGTCGGCATCGCTGAGCTGGGCTAGCTCGCCCGCGCCGCTTTCCACCACCACGGCAAAACCCAGCTTGACCAGCTTGGCCACGGCCTCGGGCACGGTGGCCACGCGTTTTTCACCGGGGGAAATTTCACGCGGTACGCCGATGCGCTGCGGTGTGGGTGCGGCCGCGCTGGCTGCGGCTGTTTCGGTCGATGCGCCAGAAGTCATAAGGAAGGTCCTTGATGCAGGGATATCAGAAGGGGGTCGGGAAAAACGGGGCAGGCGTCAGCCCAGCGCGACAAGGCCAGGCCGAAGGGCATGCGCAGCCGGCTCGCCGGCCCAAGCGATTTCAGTCAGCGGCCAAACCGGCGTGAGCCCGTACTGGCGCGGTACGGCCATGGGATCGGGGTAGCCTGGCTGCCTGGGGTGCGACGGCCGTGGGGGCCTCGCCCTCCAGGGTCTCGGCGGGTACGCCAATCAACATAAATGTCTCCTCACTCGCGCGGTTGAAATGTAATTTGGCGCAGCTTAACTGAAAGCTGTTCGAAGCCGCTCAGGGTTCTTCCCCGCTGCGGCTTGAAATCTTCGGCGCCAGCGCATGAAATCTCATTTTGAAACAATGCTCTTCTGTTTATAAGTCATTACTGATATTTTGCAAAGATCCAGCGTGACAGGGCTTCAGCACGGCGTGGGTAGGCCGGTCGATAATCCGCCCATGAACAACCGTTGGAAACCCAGCGCCACCGTGGCCGCCATCATTGAACGCGACGGCCGCTACCTGCTGGTGGAAGAACACACCCCCGAGGGGCTTCGGCTGAACAACCCGGCCGGCCACCTGGACCCCGGCGAAAGCCCCGCCCAGGGCGTGGCACGCGAAGCCCTGGAAGAAACTGCGCACCGGTTCACGCCCACCGCCCTGGTGGGCGTGTACCTGTCGCGTTTCCAGCGCGAAGCCACCGGCGAAGACATCACCTACCTGCGCTTCGCCTTTTGCGGCGAACTGGGTGCCTTTGAACCAGAACGCCCCCTGGACCACGGCATCGTGCGCACCCTCTGGATGACGCCCGACGAACTGCGCGCCAGCGCCGCGCGCCACCGCAGCCCCCTGGTGTTGCAGTGCATGGAAGACCACCTGGCTGGCCGGCGCTACCCGCTGGATGTGGTGACCACCGACGCCTCGGTGCTGAGCGGCTTGCGCTGAAGCCGCCCAGTCAATCGCTGCCCGAAACCCGTCCCCGCAACTGCTTCACCTGCGAACGCGTGGCCTTGCCGGCCAGGCGGCGTTGTTTCGAGCCAAAGGTGGGTTTGGTGGCCTTGCGCGCCTTGGGCACCGTGGCCACGCTGTCAACGAGCGCCTGCAGCCGCTCCAGCGCGTCGGCCTTGTTGTGCTCCAGGCTGCGGCTGGTCTGGGCCTTGATCACCACCACGCCTTCGGTGGTGATGCGCTGGTCGCTCAGTGCCAACAAACGCTCCTGGACGGCGACCGGCAACGGCGAGCCGTGGATGGCAAAGCGCAGATGCACCGCGTTGGACACCTTGTTCACGTTTTGACCACCCGCGCCTTGCGCGCGGATCGCGGTGAATTCCACGTCGGCAAAAGTCAGGAGGCAATTGAGCGGGGTCATGGGGAATACCTGTGGGGGACGGTACAAGGGTAGCGTAGGGGGCACCGGCGGTGACGAGGCAAGCACCGCCCACCAAGGCTGTGGCCGCACGCCACCGCCGAAGCAGGGTTTACCCCTTTGAGCAACAAGGTTTCTTTACCTAGCATGAACCCTACCTAGCAGGGTATTTATTACACACAACCTCAGGAGAGTGCCATGCACACCACCACACCAACCCGCCGCCGTCAGTTCCTGCAAGCCACCGCCTTGGGCGCCGCGGCGCTGGCCACCGGTTGCGCTGCCGTGTCCACTGCAGCCAAGCCCCGCGTGGTGGTGGTCGGTGGCGGCTGGGGTGGCCTGGGTGCGGTGCGCGGGCTGCTGGCCAGTGGCGCCGCTGACGTGACGCTGATCGAACCCAACGAGGCCTTCATGTCATGCCCATTGAGCGCACACTTCATTGCGGGCCACCAGCCTGCGAGCGACTTCCAGCGCAGCTATGCGCGGGTGGACCAGCTGGGCGCGCGCCGCTTGCGCGAGCGGGTGCTGGAGATCGACCGCACCCAGCGCGTGGTGGTCACAGGCACACAACGCGTGCCGTACGACTTTTTGGTGCTCTCGCTGGGCGTGGACTACATGGAAGAAAGCATCCAGGGCTACGCCGCAGCCCGCGCCCAGCTGCCGGTGGGTTTCCGGGCGTTTGAGCAGATGGCGGTGCGCCAGCAGGTCGACGAATTCCTTGAGAAGGGCGGCAATTTCGTCATCAGCGCACCCAAGCCACCCTACCGCTGCCCGCCTGCACCGTACGAGCGCGCCTTTCTGATCGCCGAGCAGATGAAGCAGCGCGGCACCAAGGGCAAGATCATTCTGCTGGATGCCAACCCGGCCCCGATGCCGGCACCGATTGCCAAGCCCATCCTGAACGGGATGAAAAGCCTGTACGCCAGCCAGATCGAGTACCTGCCCGACACCGACATCCGCGCGGTGGACATGGGCAAGCGCCAGCTCGCCACCTCGGCGGGCGACATCCCTTTCGCGCACGCCAACCTGATCCTGCCGATGCGGGCGCCGGCGCTGATCCGCCAGGCCGGCCTGGGCGAGCGCTGGGCCGCGATCAAGCTGCCCAGCTTTCAGAGCCAGGCCGACGAACGGGTCTACGTGATCGGCGATGCCCAGGGTTCCCCCCTGCCCAAGAGCGGCCATGTGGCTTTTGGCAGCGGCCAGCAGGTGGCCGAAGCCATTGCCGAGCGCATCGCTGGCAAGACACCCACCGCCGCCAACGGCCCCACCGAGCTGCCGCTGGGCATCTGCTGGGCCAACGTGACGCACAAAGAAGCGATCAACATCAACGTGTCGTCCACCGTGGCGCCGGGCGAAGCGCCCAAACTCAAGTTCAGCGTGGACCCGGAACACAACGCCCGCTCGGGCGCGGCAGCGGTGGCCTGGGGCAACGGCATGTGGAAAGCCATGCTGGGCTGATAGCCCCGCGCACTGGCCCCGGCCTGCGCGGTGCTCTGGCAGCGCCGCGGGGATAATCCCCTTCATGGCAAACAAACAGCGTGTGGTGGTCGGTTTAAGCGGCGGTGTGGACTCTGCGGTGAGCGCGTACCTGCTCAAACAGCAGGGTTACGAGGTCATCGGCATCTTCATGAAAAACTGGGAAGACGACGACAACAGCGAGTTTTGCTCGTCCAACATCGACTTCGTGGACGCGGCCAGCGTGGCCGACGTGCTGGGCATTGAAATTGAGCACGTCAACTTCGCCGCCGAATACAAAGACCGCGTGTTCGCCGAGTTTTTGCGCGAATACTCGGCCGGGCGCACGCCCAACCCCGACATCCTGTGCAACGCCGAGATCAAGTTCAAGGCCTTTCTGGACCATGCCATGCGCCTGGGCGCCGAGAAGATTGCCACGGGACACTACGCCCGCGTGCGCGAACGCAACGGCGCGTTTGAACTGCTCAAGGGCCTGGACCCGCTGAAAGACCAGAGCTATTTTTTGCACCGCCTGAACCAGGCGCAACTGAGCAAAACCCTGTTCCCGGTGGGCGAGCTGCCCAAAACCGAGGTGCGCCGCATCGCGACTGAAATTGGGCTGCCCAACGCCAAAAAGAAAGACAGCACCGGCATCTGCTTCATCGGCGAGCGGCCGTTTCGCGACTTTCTAAACCGCTACATCGCCAAAGAGCCCGGCCCCATCAAGGACGAAAAAGGCCGGGTGCTGGGCCGGCACGTAGGGCTGAGCTTTTACACCCTGGGCCAGCGCCAGGGCCTGGGCATTGGCGGTGTGCGCGAAAAGGGCGCGCAAAAAGGGGGCAACGAACACGCGCCCTGGTTTGTGGCGCGCAAAGACATGGAAAAAAACACCCTGTGGGTGGTGCAAGGCCACGACCACCCGTGGCTGCTGTCCCCCGCGCTGCGCGCGCAAGACGCGAGCTGGGTGGCGGGCCACCCACCCGCAGCGGGTGCGCTGGCTGCCAAAACCCGCTACCGCCAGGCCGACGCGCCGTGCCAGTTTGAAGCCCAGGGCGAGACCGGCTTTGCGCTGCGCTTCACCGAACCCCAATGGGCCGTGACACCCGGCCAAAGCGCCGTGGTGTACGACGGTGACATTTGCCTGGGTGGCGGCGTGATCACCACCGACGCGGCCACCGCCGTCTGAGCCAAGCCAGGCGGCGGCCTGCCGCTCAGTGCGGCGCGTGCAGCTTGGCGTGGATCTTCTTGGTGGTGCGCCACACGCCCCACAGCACCAGCGGAATCATGGTGCCCGCGAGCATTTCGGGGTGGATCGGCAGGCCTGCTGCCTTGCCCGCCTTGCCCAGGTACAGCACCAAACTCACCACGTAATACGAGATGGCCGCGATCGACAGGCCTTCCACCGTGCTTTGCAGGCGCAGCTGCAGCTCTTGCCCTTTGGTGAGCTTTTCCAGCAGCTGCTGGTTTTGCGCTTCGGTGACGATGTCCACCCGCGTGCGCAGCAAGGCGCTGGTGCGCGACACGCGTTCGGACAACGAGGCCAGGCGCTGCCCCGTGGCCGCCACGGTGGCCATGGCCGGCGAAAGCCGGCGCTGCATGAACTCACCCAGGGTCTGCGTGCCGGGAATCGGTTTTTCGCGGAGTTCGCTGATGCGCTGGGTGACCAGCGTGTCGTAAGCCCGCGTGGCGGCAAAGCGGTAGTTGTTTTCGGCGGTGGCGCGCTCCACCTTGGCCGCCAGCGACACCAGCTGGTCCAGCAGCGCCTGCTCAGAGGTTGACTTGTTTTCCAGCTGCGCGGTGATGGTGGCCAACTGGGCTTCCGCGTCGGCCAGCATGGGCGACAGCGCCTTGGCCACCGGCAAGCCCCGCAGCGCCATGAGGCGGTAGGTTTCCAGCTCCAGCAGGCGCTGCGAAATGCGCCCGGCGCGGGTCTCGGTGGTGCCGGGTGGCGCCAGCACCAGCATGCGCTCAAAGCCCGAGGGGCGCAGGGCAAAGTCGGTCAGCGCCCACGAATGCCCGCCCCCCAGCTGCGAGGCCACCACCGCGCGGTCGCCAAACCACTGCTGCGCCGGGTCCATGAGCGCAGCTTGCGCTGCGGGCGTTTGTTCGGGGAGGTCGGCGTGCAGCATCACCAGCTTGATGGCTGCCACCGTGCGCCCAGGAATGTCGCGCAGCCAGCCGGGCGGCGTCACCAGCGCGTCCAGCAGCGCCGGGTCGGTGCTGCCCAGGCCCGCATCCTCGGGCAGTTCCTGCACGATGGAATAGCGGGTGAACTCGGTGTGGCGCTCCCACTTGAGCGTGTGCTCTTCAAAGCGCAGCCGCAGAAAATTGCCCTGCAAACGCTCCTGCGGCAGCTGCGCCAGGCCCGGCAGGCGGCGCAGGTGATCGCCCTCTTGCTCGCGCGTCACGCCGTCGTTGAGCACGGCCACAAACACAATCAGGGCCGGCAGCCGGATGCGTGCCGACGGGCGCGCGTGTACCTCGTTGTGCAGCAGCTCGCGCTGGGGGTCGTTGTCGGGCAGCAGGCCGGGTTCAGGGGTGGAAGATGTGTCCATGGGCAGCATTGTGCCGACAGTTCGTTGCCCGCCCACCCCGGACCCGGCAACCGATTTTCATCTTGCCCAGTCCGCTGATGGGGGATGGCACAAACACACACGGGGTGCGACCGCCCAAAAAAATGCCCGGCAGCGCCTGACAGCGCTCCGGGCCGCTGCGGCTTGGGTGCTCAGTCGCCCTGGTCGGCCGCGTTGCGAATGGTGTCGCGACCGTTGCGGTCTTTCACACGGCCCAGGTCGGTGTCCAGCGCCCGAATCAGCTTGTCCACCGCGTCCATGAAGGCGGTGGCCATTTTGTCGCCATCGGCCGTGACGCTGACCGGCTGGCGGCTGGCCACACGGGCTTCAAGGCGGCAGCGTTTGTCCTTCACGCCCGACTTGCTGCCATCCAGATCGGTAAGAAACACCTCCAGGCGGGTGATGTGGTCGCGGAACCGGCTCAGGCGGCTGAGGGCTTCGTCATTGACCCATTGGGCCAGGGACTCGCCACCGTGGATGTGATCGTCGGTATTGACTTGAACTTGCATGCTCTGCCTTTCTGGGGGTGTCCGGCGCTGGCGCCGGGGAAAGAGGGTGCATGGACGAAACCACACACCGGATACCGATGGATCAGCTCCACCCCTGGAGGTTCCTTGCGCAGCCCGTGGGCGGGTTCAGGCATCGCTGGCAAAAGCACACCGGGGCTTCAACCGCGTCTTCGAGCGGTTGAAGCCTGGGAGCCGGTCGGGCTTGTCGGATTTAAAACGGAATGTCGTCGTCCATGTCGTCAAAACCGCTGGACTGGCGGGCCGGTGCGGGCGCTGGCGCTGGCGGACGGGGTGCGGGCGCGGCCTGGCGTGGCGCAGCGGCCGGGCGCGAATAACCGCCACCGCCGCCGCCTTCTTCACCGGCACCGCCCATGCCTTCGCGGCCGCCGAGCAACTGCAATTCGGTGGCAATGATGTCCACCGTGTTTTTTTCCACGCCGGTGGCTTTGTCCACATAGGTGCCGTATTTCAAGCGGCCTTCCACGTAAATCGGACGGCCTTTTTTGACGTATTCGCCGGCGATTTCGGCCAGGCGGTCATAGAACGTGACGCGGTGCCACTGGGTGTCTTCGATGGTCTCGCCGCTGTTTTTGTCTTTGCGGCGGCTGGAGGTGGCCACGCTGACATTGGCCACGGCCTGACCCGAGGGCAGGTAGCGGATTTCGGGATCGCGGCCGCAGTTGCCGACGAGGATGACTTTGTTGACGGATGCCATGGTGTGTTGCCCTGAAGAAAAATGCGGGCGGCGCAGGAAACCCGGGCCGCGATTGGGTCAGACATTGTGCCGCAAGTACCGCAGCCGCCCAATACGCCACCCGCCGACTGCCACCACCCGGCGGGCAGCGCCTACACTTCGCATCCATGAAAGGCGAACCGGACTTCCTGCACAACCTGCGCACCGAAATGGGCGACGGGCGGCAGTGGATGGACCGGGTCGTCGTGATGGCCTACGCGGTGCTGGCCGGCTTGGCGGTGGTGGGCTTCACCTTGCTGGCAGACGCGGCGTTTGGTCTGTACCAGAGCCTGCGCAGCGCCGCCTGGTGGGCGCCTCTGCTCTGGACGCCGCTGCTCACCGCGGCCGTGGTCTGGACCATTCGGCGCTGGGCGCCTGGCGCGGCCGGCTCGGGCGTGCCGCAGTTGCTGACCGCACTGGCGCCCGAAACGCCCTTGCACGAGCGCTCGCGCTTCATCTCACTCAAGCTCAGCATCGCCAAAATTTTGGCGGTGTCGGGCGGGTTGCTGGCAGGCTTGTCCATCGGGCGGCAAGGGCCTTCGGTGCAGGTGGCCGCCGGGGTGATGCTGCACGCCCGGCGCTGGCTGTCGCCGCGTTCGGGCATCAGCGACCGCGAACTGTTGGTGGCCGGTGGCGCCGCGGGCATTGCCGCGGCGTTCAACACCCCGCTGGGCGGCATTGTGTTTGCCATCGAAGAGCTGTCGCGCCGACTGCAAGAGCGCAGCAGCGGCCTGATGCTGGCGGCGATTGTGGTGGCCGGTCTGGTGGCCGTGTCGGCGTTTGGCAACCTGTCGTATTTCGGCCGGGTGCGGGCGGAATCGGTGTCGTGGTGGAGCCTGCTGGCGCCCGGCGCCTTGGTGGCCCTCGGTTGCGGGCTGCTGGGGGGGTTGTTGTCGCGGCTGATGCTGGCCTCGTTCACCGGCCTGCCCGACCGCTTTTGTGCCTACCGCCGCAAGCGCCCGGTCACGTTTGCAGCCCTGTGCGGGTTTGCGGTGGCCGTGATTGCGGTGGTGAGCGACGGCGCCGCCGTGGGCGTAGGGCACCAGCACACACACACCTTGCTGGACCAGGCCGCCGCAGGCGCCGCCGCCGAGACCCACCAGCCGCTGCTGTTCACCGGGTTGAAGTTTGTGGCCTCCTGGCTGTCGGGCTGGGCCGGTGTGCCGGGCGGTATTTTTGGCCCCAGCCTGTCCATCGGTGCCGGCCTGGGTGCTGACGTGGCGTGGCTGCTGGACTCGCCGCACGGCGCAGCCCTGATTGCGCTGGGCATGTGCGGCTTTCTGGCGGCGGTCACGCAAACGCCCATCACCGCCATGATCATCGTGATGGAAATGACCGACGGTCACAGCATGGTACTGAGCCTGATGGCCTGCGCGCTGCTGGCCAGCCTGCTGTCGCGCATGATCAGCCGGCCACTGTACAGCACGATGTCGACCCTCATGATGCGCTCGCTGCAAGGGCACAAAACCCCGCAAGCGTCCGCCGACGCACCCGAAAATTCAGGCGGGCGCTGACCTGCTGGGCTTGGGCGCCGGCACCCGCATGGGCCAGGCCAGCACCAGCCACACCAGCATGGCCGCGCCACACACCGCAAACAGGCCGGTGGCACCGTGCACGCTGGCCAGCCAGCCGCCCACCGCGCCGCCCACAAAGAAACCCACCGACTGCAGCGTGTTGTAAACGCCCAGCGCGGCACCGCGTGCGTGTGCTGGCGCCAGGCGCGAGGCCAGGCTGGGCTGGCTGGCTTCCAGGGTGTTGAAGCCGATGAAAAACACGAACATCAGCAAGCCCAGCGTCCACAGACCCGGTGCAGCTCCGCCGCCGCCCGAGGCCACCCACCACAGACCCAGCTGCACCAGCGCAATCAGGCCAATGGCCGTCAGAAACACGCCGCGCAGCTTGCCGCGCCGCTCCATGGGAAACAGCACACCGCCCATGACCACCAGCGAAGCCACCACAGCGGGTAAATACACCTGCCAGTGATTCACCTTGGCCAGCCCGGCCTGCACCAGCAGCGCGGGCACCGCCATCCACATGGCGAGCTGCACGGCATGCAGCACAAAAACGCCCAGGTTCAGGCGCAGCAAACCGGGGTGGCGCAGCGCTTCGCCCAGACCACTGCGCACCTGGCGCATGTCGGACGGCTTGTGCACCACCGGCTCGGGCGGTGCCACCCAGATCACCACCGCGATGCCGACCAGCGCCAGCGCACCTGTGAGCGTGAAAATACCGGCCAAACCAATGCCGGCGGCCAGCAGCGGCGCCAACACCAGCGAGAGCGCAAACATGAGCGCAATGCTGGCACCCACCATGGCCATGGCCTTGGTGCGCACACCGTCGCGCGTCACGTCGGCCAAAAACGCGGTGACCGCAGCAGAAATGGCGCCGGCGCCCTGCACGGCTCGCCCAATGGTCAGCCAGGTGAGATCGGGCGCCCAGGCCGCAATACCGCTGCCCAGGGCAAACAGCAGCAGGCCGGCCACGATGGTGGGCTTGCGCCCGAAGCGGTCAGACGCCAAGCCAAACGGAATCTGCAAAAACGCCTGCGTGAGACCGTACATGCCCATGGCCAGGCCCACACGGGCGGCGTCGTCGCCACCGGGCAGGCGCGAAGCTTCCAGCGCAAACACCGGCAACACCAGAAACAGCCCCAGCATGCGCAACGCAAAAATGGCCGCCAGCGAGGCGCTGGCGCGCCGCTCGGCCCCCGTCATGCGGGTGGCTGCGTCATCGGCCGGAGCGGGAGAATCGGGGGAATGAGCGGCGGGCGAAAGCGACACGGTGTGAAGGCCGGCGACCCGCAGGCAATGCCTGGGCCATACCGGGGGGTGTTTGGCAAAGACCAATATTGTGCGCCAAGGCGGCGCAGCTGGCGCTCCGCCCGGTGTCTACAGGCGCCCCGGCAGGCCAAGGGCCAACCATCTCCGCTGGACACCGCGGTGGCCACGCACGGCCGGTGCCCAGAAGCCGTACACTGCGGCCATGCATTCCCAGCCAAACACCTGTATTGGCTTCCTGACGACCCTGGCTGAGGCCCGGGCACACCACGTCAGGAAGGGCGCAGCCATGCGCCCGCACGGCTTGCATAAGCCGGCCGCACATTCCTAAGCCCGGCGATACACCTCCTTCCCTTTTGCGCACAACCGCTATCGCCGGGCACCTGCCCAGCGCTGTTGCGGCCGTTCCTTTTTGATGGTGGAGCGGCCGCGTTTGATGGAGTGCTTTATGCCTGCAGTCAAAGGTGGGGGGCGCACGCTCACCCAATTGGATTTCACCCGGCTGTGCAAGCTCAACGGCGGTCTGCTGCCCGATGCGCTGGACGACCACCTGCCGGTCGCAGACCTGGTCAACGCGCGCGAGGTGCCCGGTGATGTGATCACCATGTACTCGCAAGTGGAAATTTGCATGCGGGGAACCGGTCTGCGCCGCCAGCTCACACCGGTGTACCCGGCCGACGCCGAACCGGTGTCGGGTTTTGTTTCGGTGCTCTCGCCGGTGGGCGCGGGCCTGCTGGGCCTGCGCGTGGGCGACACCGCGTCCTGGTGCACGCCCAACGGTGACGTCTGCGAGGCCGACATCGTCAGCATCCTGTTTCAGCCGGAGGCCAGTGGTGACTTCACAACCTGAACACCCCTCGCCCATGGCGCTGGCGGGTGACACGACCACCGAGCCGGCGGCGCTGGGCTTGATCGTCGCCATCACAGACTTGTCCGTGGAATCCGAACGGGCGCTGTCGCGGGCGGCGCTGCTGGCCGCCCAGCACCGCGCACCGCTGCGCCTGGTGTACTTTGCGGGTGGCGGCAAAAGCCATTACCCCGATCCCCAGGCCCGCCTGGTGCAGCGCTGCCGGGCCTTGGGCCGCCAGCACAACATCGTGATTGAACCCGCCGACAACGCAGACGCCACGCTGAAAAGCGTGAAGGCGGCGGCCGTGGGTGCGGACCTGCTGGTGATGCACCACAGCCTGTGCGGCAAGCTGGACGGGTTGGTCAAGCGTTCGGTCATCGATCAACTGCTGCGTGCGAGCCGCTGCCCGGTGCTGGTGGTCAAGGGGCCCGCCACCGAACCTTACCGCCACACCCTGGTGGCGCTCGACCTGAAAGCGGGATCAGAACACCTGCTGACCTGGGGGCTGCTGGGAGGGCAAAGCACCAGAATGTCCGTCTTTCACGCCCTGGACAACCAGGTGATGCGCCCCAGCGCAGCCACGGACCGCGCACAACCGGCGCTGTCGTTGGACGAGCGACGTGCCGCCGAACGCCAGCTCGCGCAGGTCTATCTGCGCGAGGTGATCGACCAACACGTGCCCCCCGGACAGGCCGCCGACATTTTTGTGGCCTATGGAGAGCCGGCCCGCGAGCTGGTGTCCCTTCAAAGCGCGCGGGGGATCAACCTGACGGTCATCGGCAAGCGAGACGCCTCGCTCATGCGGGACGTCCTGCAACGCTCCAAGGGCCAGCGGGTTTTGAACCAGTCGGCGGGTGACGTGTTGGTCTCGACGCTGCACCACGCCGCCGCCACGGGCTGAAAGCAGCCCACAAGGCGCCCGCGGCGCCCACAGGCGCGGCCTAAACGCGGCACTGGCGGCGGGAAAGGCTCGTGCGGCACAGCGCGAAGGCCCGCGAGCCCTGTGAAAAAGCGCATGGCGCCTTATCATGTCGGGTTGCCTTTTTGACGCCAGAACCCGCGCTGGTGCACCGCTTTGAACCAGATTCTGCCCCCCTCGCTCTTGGACACGCCGTCAGCGGCACCGCCGGTGCCGTCGCCCGCCCACGCAGCGGCCATGCGCTCGGCCGCGCTGCTGTCGGTGCGCGGTGCGCGCACGCACAACCTGAAAAACATCGACCTCGACATCCCCAAGCACGCGCTGGTGGTGATCACCGGGCTCTCCGGGTCGGGCAAGTCCAGCCTGGCGTTTGACACGCTGTACGCCGAGGGCCAGCGCCGCTATGTGGAAAGCCTGAGCGCTTACGCTCGGCAGTTTTTGCAGCTGATGGACAAGCCCGACGTGGACCTGATCGAAGGCCTGTCGCCGGCCATTGCCATCGAGCAGAAGGCCACCAGCCACAACCCGCGCTCCACCGTGGGCACGGTGACCGAGATCCACGACTACCTGCGCCTGCTGTATGCCCGCGCCGGCACGCCCTACTGCCCGGAGCACGACCTGCCGCTGGCGGCGCAAAGCGTGGCGCAGATGGTGGACACGGTGCTGGCCCTGCCCGAAGGCACACGGCTGATGATTCTGGCGCCGGTGGCACGCGAGAAAAAAGGTGAATTCACCGAACTCTTTGCCGACATGCAGGCCCAGGGCTATGTGCGTTTTCGGCTCAACGGCGCCGTGGTGGAGGCCGAAGCCCTGCCCGCGCTGAAGAAGACCGAGAAGCACAACATCGACGTGGTGATCGACCGCATCAAGGTGCGTTCGGCAGAAGAAGAAACCACCAACCCACAACGCCAGCGCCTGGCCGAAAGCTTTGAAGCGGCGCTGCGCCTGGCCGACGGCAAGGCCATTGCGCTGGAAATGGACGGCGGCGCGGAGCACGGTTTTTCGGCCAAGTTCGCCTGCCCGGTGTGCAGCTACACCGTGGGCGAGCTGGAGCCGCGCCTGTTTTCCTTCAACTCGCCCATGGGCGCCTGCCCCACCTGCGACGGCCTGGGCCACACCGAGGTGTTTGACCCGACCCGCGTGGTGGCCTTCCCCACGCTGAGCCTGGCCAGTGGCGCCATCAAGGGCTGGGACCGGCGCAACGGTTACTACTTCGCCATGATCGAGAGCCTGGCGGCGCACTACGGCTTTGACGCCGAGGCGGCCTGGGAGAGCTTGCCCGAAGCGGTACAGCAGGTGCTGTTGTATGGCTCTGGACTGGACGAGATCAAGTTCAGCTACGCGCTGGAGTCGGGCGAAAAAGCCGGCAGGAAGATCAGCAAAAAGCACCCGTTCGAAGGCATCATCCGCAACTTTGAGCGGCGCTACCGTGAAACCGACAGCCCCGCCGTGCGCGAAGAACTGTCGCGCTACCGCGCCACCCAGCCCTGCCCCGACTGCGGCGGCTCGCGCCTGCGCAAAGAAGCGCGCCACGTGTTCGTGGGCGAAGGCGAGCTCAAGCAGCCCATCTACAAAATCAGCCACATCACGCTGGGCGAGTCGCTGGCGTACTTTCAAAAGCTGCACCTGCCCGGCGCCAAGGGCGACATTGCGGCGCGGGTGATCAACGAGATCCGCCAGCGGCTGAAGTTTTTGAACGACGTGGGCCTGAACTACCTGAGCCTGGACCGCAGCGCCGACACGCTGAGCGGCGGTGAGGCCCAGCGCATCCGCCTGGCGAGCCAGATCGGCAGCGGCCTGACCGGGGTGATGTATGTGCTGGACGAGCCCAGCATTGGCCTGCACCAGCGCGACAACGACCGCCTGATTGCCACCCTGCAACACCTGCGAGACCTGGGCAACACGGTGCTGGTGGTGGAACACGACGAAGACATGATGCACGCCGCCGACCATGTGATCGACATGGGGCCGGGCGCGGGCGTGCACGGTGGGCGCGTGATGGCGCAAGGCACCTGCGCTGAAGTGATGGCCACGCCGGGCTCGCTCACCGGCCAGTACCTCAGCGGCGCGCGCGCCATTGCCGTGCCCGCCCAGCGCACGCCCTGGCTGCCGGTGGTGAAAACCAAAGTGGCAGCGCCGATCAAGTCACGCTTTCCCATGAGCCCCGCAGCCGAACGCCGCAGCGCGCGCGAGGCCGCACACATCGCTTCCCTGGGCGACCTGCAAGAAATTCGCGTGATCAACGCCACCGGTCACAACCTCAAGGGCGTGAGTGTGGCGTTCCCCGTGGGCCTGCTCACCTGCGTCACCGGCGTGTCCGGTTCGGGCAAGTCCACGCTGGTGAACGACACGCTATTTGCGGCCGTCTCGCGCACGCTGTACCGCTCCCATGAGGAGCCCGCCGCCCACGAAGCCATTGAAGGCATTGAGCATTTCGACAAGGTCATCAACGTCGACCAAAGCCCCATTGGCCGCACGCCGCGCAGCAACCCGGCTACCTACACGGGCTTGTTCACCGGCATCCGCGAACTCATGGCCGAGGTGCCCACCGCCCGCGAACGCGGCTACGGCCCGGGCCGCTTCAGTTTCAACGTGGCCGGGGGCCGATGCGAAGCCTGCCAGGGCGACGGTGTGGTGAAAGTGGAAATGCACTTTTTGCCCGACGTGTATGTGCCCTGCGAGGTCTGCCACGGCAAGCGCTACAACCGCGAAACGCTGGACGTGCAGTACAAGGGCAAAAACATTGCCCAAATTCTGGACATGACGGTGGAGCAGGCCCACGCCTTCTTTGGCGCCGTGCCCACGCTGCACCGCAAGCTGCAAACCCTGATGGACGTGGGCCTGACCTACATCCAGCTCGGCCAGAGCGCGACCACCCTCAGCGGCGGCGAGGCGCAGCGCGTCAAGCTGGCGCTGGAGCTGAGCAAACGCGACACCGGGCGCACGCTGTACATCCTGGACGAGCCCACCACCGGCCTGCACTTTGCCGACATTGAACTGCTGCTGAAAGTGCTGCACCAGCTGCGCGATGCGGGTAACACCATTGTGGTGATCGAGCACAACCTGGACGTGATCAAGACCGCCGACTGGCTGATCGACATGGGGCCCGAGGGCGGCTCGGGCGGTGGCATGGTGCTGGCGCAGGGTACACCGGAAGACATTGCCGCGCATGAGGGCAGCTACACCGGGCGGTATCTGGCGCGGTTGCTGGGGCGCTGAGCTCCAGCGCACTCGCTTTGGATTGGATTGGATTGGATTGGCTGAAAGATCGGCTTTTCGACACCAATATCCAATTCGAACCTTTGTTTTACAACGACTTTTTTGTTTTGAATTGTCTGGATATTGTCTGAACCTGATCCCACACGACAGCTGTTGACGCCGTTCTCAAAATGGCTTCATTTGGAGCTTATTTGAGAACAAAGTTGCACACCCACTGTGCTGCGGCTTCTCTTGCTCAAACAGTCCACGCAAGCACAGGCCTCATACCGACAGCTTAGGCGTTCAGGTACTGCTGCTAGCCCCAAGGACAGCTGAAGGCTTCATTCGTGGGACCGTAATGTGAACAACCTGTTGATATCAGGTACTTTGCCTGTGTACAATTATGTCTGTTCGGGGGCGAAATTCGGCTCCATGCCGTGTGTGATTCAGGCCTAGGTGCCTGACACCTATACCCCCGACGCCCATTCAGCCGCTGACCTTGGTCAGCGGCTTTTTCTTGGTGTAGTACACGCCGTACGGCGCCACATCGGTTTCGTCCACAGCGTGAACGAGCCCGACCTTGGACCACACCGAATCCAGGTAACGCGACTCCTGGCGCTCGTAGTGGCGTTGAAGTGCCCACAGAAAATAGTCCGCCGCCTGCAGCGGCACATCGCGCGCAGGAGATGACTCTCGGGCTCGTATCACAGTCTGCGTGCTGCGCTGCCACTTCGCATTGAAGCGCTGCCGGGCGGTTTCAAGCGCCGCCGCCAATGCAGCGCTGCGGTCCGACTTGCCACGCTCCGCAAAACACACATTCACCTCGGGCGTCAGATGTAGCCGGTCCTTGAAAAGCCTCGAAACCATCGAGTCGTACAACTCGTTCGGGCGATACCGGTAAGCCACATCGTTGCGATTGCGCTGGCGCACATAGTCCAGCACACGGGCCTTGTCCCGGACCACGGCAAAGAAACGCACCTCGTGCGCCATCAGCACCCGAAACACCTCTCGCCGTACCTCGGGCAGGTCGTCCTTGGCATGAAACGCCCACGCGGTCTTTCTGCGTTCCGGCTGCATGGATGGCACGCCATGGAAATACGGGTCCGCCAGCAGCTGCGCTCGCAATGCCTCCAACTCTGCAGCCAGCGAAACCGGGTCCGGTACGTCCAGTACGCCCAGAATGAAATTTTTGGAACAGCCATCCTGCCCCGGCATGGCGTTTCCACGAGCATCGAACAGCACGGGGTCACCGGCCTCGTCCACAAAGTAGTGACGCTGGGTCGGTTCTGCCTCGCTCACCGCGCCACCGCCTTCATCGCTTCGGTGATCTTCAACGTCTCCACGCTCACGGTGGTCACGCGGGCCAGCAGGTCCACCACCTTTTCCTTGTGGTCGGCGAAGCGGTAGGTGTTGAAGCGTTCACGGATGGTCGGGTCTTTCGGTTTCTTTTCTTTGTGCTGGTCGAGCACCCAGTCGATGGCGCAGCGGTTGCCGAGTTTGTAGGCCCAGGCTTGCGGTGGCACGCCGCGCAGGGTGGTTTCGCTGTCCAGCGCGATGCTGCCTGCGGCCGGGTCGGACTTAAGCAGAGCTTTCGGGGCCTGGCCGGCTGCGCGGGCTCGTGCGTCGGGTTCGTCGTGCCGGGTCAGGGCGAAGGGCGCCACCGCTTCATAGCCGATGTGCAGCGCCATGAGCTGCTCGCCCCACGCGGCCCACTGCCAGAAGCCCGCGTAGAAGGGGATGCGCGGAAATTCGCGCTTGAGGTTCTGGGCGTACTTCTCGCGGTACAGCGGGTCGTGCAAGACCGCGTAGCAGTAGTGAAAGATGGCTTCTTTGGTGATCTTGCGGGCGCCCTTGCCTTTGCCGGTTTCGGCGGCGTAGTGGGTGGCGAACTGTTTGAGTGCCCAGTCGGTGATGTTGTCTGCTCTGTCTGTCGCAGAGGCGCCCACGGTGAGAGGAACGTAATATGTTCCCCCATTGCCCCGCTTCAATAGATTCAGGTCGGGAATTTCTGTATGGGCGAGAGCGCACAACTCGTTGTGCGATGAGATGCCATGAAAGGCAATGTATTCAGTCCCGCGCCCAAGGGGAAAAATGTCAGGCGCAGCACCACGTTCATCCACCAAAACACCTGAGTCATAGAACCATTCCCGCAGAAACGGGCGCCGATACATTGGTCGAATTCGGGCGGTGTCGAAGTCCTCCGTCCGCCCCTGCAATACACGCCTCTTCAAATTTCTCGACCACTTGATTGCGTTCTTTGAAACGTCCGTATTCAAGCGAGACAACAGAGCCTCTACCTTCTTCCCAAGACTGACATTCGATAGATCAGTGACCCACTCATCCCGGTTCGTAGAAACTCCAAGCGAGAAGGTTCTGAAAATCGCCCGCTCCTTCGCCGCCGTCTTTGCCGCCTTGGTCTCCTTGCTCGTCAGCGGCAGCAGCGTTTCAAAGTCGTTGTTTGTCAAGTTCACCCAGTTGGCGTTCTTGTCGGGCGACACCTCGTCAAACGGCAGCGCGCGCATGGGGTGGCTGGCGATGAAGGCGAGCTTTTCTTCGGCGGTTTCCAGCTCGGGGCGGCGCACGTAGTACACGCGGGCGGGCCGCTTCTCTTTGGTGGCGGCCAGGCGCTTGACCATGAAGCTGATGGCCACGCCGGTCTGGATGCCGAAGACGTTGTGTTTGGTGCCGCTGAGCTTGGGGTTGGCCCGCACATCGCCACCCAGGTCCACCACGTAGATGTCGCTGAACTCGGCGGCCACCGTCTTGCGGAAACCATCAAAGGTGCGGCTCTCAATAAAACTGCGGTTGGTCACAAAAGCGAGGATGCCGTTCGCGTCGAGCCGGTCGCTGGCCCAGCGGAAGAAGCGGGCGTACATGTCGTAGAGCTTGGTCTTCTGCGCGGTGCTCTCGGCGATGTAGGTGGCTTTGATGCGGCGGTCGATGTCCGGGTATTCGCGGTTCTTGTTGTTGTCGTTTTCGTTGGCCTGGTTGGCGTTGTACGGCGGGTTGCCGATGACGACGCTGATGCGGCGGCTGTTTTGCCGCTTGATGCGGGCCACGTTTTCTTCACTCACGCTGCCAAACAGGTCTTGCACGCTGCCGCGTTGGGCGGTGTGCAGGCCCACGTTGTCCAGCGTGTCCACGAAACACAGGTTGGGGAACTCGGCGTACTGGCCGGTGATGGCGGCGTAGGTGGCTTCGATGTTGAGGTTGGCCACGTAGTACGGGAGGATGGCGACCTCGTTGGCGTGCAGCTCGTGTTTGTACTTCTGCTCCAGCTTTTTGGGCTGGCCGCGAAAGTGCTCGAGCAGTTCGCAGATGTAGGTGCCCGTGCCGGTGGCGGGGTCGAGGATGTCGACGTCCTTGTCAATGAGGTTTTTGCCGAAGTGTTGCTCACACAACCAATCGGCACCGTCGATCATGAAGCGCACGATTTCATTGGGTGTGTAGACCACGCCCAGGCGGTCGGCGGCCTTGGTGTTGTAGACCTTGTAGAAGTTTTCGTAGATAACTTTGAGAAAGGTCTGCTTCTCGCCGTGGCTGCCAATTTGCGCAGCGGCGGCGCGGATGGCGGCGTAGTATGACTCCAGGCCCTTGAGCGTCTGGCGCTTGAGCGCGCCGGTGAAGAACGCGCCCTCCAGCGCATAGAGCTCACGGGCCACGTTGTTGTGCTGGTGGAAGTCGCTGTCGTCAAACACCTTGGCGAAGATTTCTTCGGTCAGGATGTGCTGGATCAGCATCTCGCGCACGTCGGCGTCCGTCAACGCGGGGTTGATGGCCTCTTGCGCGTGCACGAGGAATTTTTCTTCCGCCGTGCGGAAGCTCGGGTTGCTGTCGTGCGCGGCTTCGATCATCTGGCGCAGCGCGTCGAGCACGGCAGGCAGGTCGGTTTTGAACTGTTCCACCGCAGCGCGGAAACCGGCGATTTCGGGACGCTCGAAGCTGAAGAAGAGCTTGAGCAGTTTTTCCAGCGCGGCGGTGTCGGCCACGTCGCAGCGCATCACCTCTTGCCGGTGCTGGATGAGCACGAAGGTGGTGTCGTCGCTGAAGACGATGTTGTCTTGCGGGTAACCTTTTTTGAATTTTTTGGCGATCTCTTCGGTGAGGTCGTCGTCAGCGTCTTTGGCTTCCCAGTAGCCCAGCGGCATGCGCAGTTCGTGGAGCAACGCTCCGTCCACCGCGATGTTGGTTTTGGTGGCGGTCTTGACGGGGTATTCGGCCAGGAACACCAGATCGTGTTGCCGGCCCCAGGCCTTGAGCAAATCCTTGAACGCTTCGCGCACGATGGTCTCGCGCTGGCTGCCGCTGACCTTCTTGATGAGATCGAGCTGCTTGAGGTAGTCGTTGATGAGGAGCTGGCTCATGGGTTCCCTGGGTTGGCCTTGCGCTGCGGTGGCGTGGGCTTGCCCGGATTATGCGGGGCGCTCATTTGAGCTTCTGTGCCAGCTCGGCGGCGGGCTTGCGCCTGCCGCATCAATTGTTGCGGTAAGCCAGGCCCAGCGTGGCGCCGTACACCGTTTTGCGGCCCACCAGCGGGCTGCGCGCGGTAGCGCCCTGCAACTGCGACAGGCTCAGGCCGCCAAAGGCGACCCAGCGCCGGTTGAGCGCGGTGGTCATGCTCACACCCAATGACAAGCGCTCCCAGCCAGCGCCCAAAGCATAGGCGGTGCGGCCCGTGGCCAGGGCGGCGGCTGGCGATATGCCGTAGTGCGTTTGGCGGTAGGTGTCGGTGCCCCACACTGCGCCCAGGCCCAGGTCCCAGTAGGTTTGTTCGGACACGGGGTAGCGGTAGTTCACCCCGGTGTTGAGGTAGAAACCGCCGTCGCGGCCCAGCAGATCTTGTGAGCCGCTGACGGACCCGCTCCAGCGCGGCCCCAGGGCCAGGCTGGCAGAGGCGCGGCCGCGCAGGGTGTCGCACACGTCGGGCAGGCCCGCCAGCAGCGGGTCGGTGCCCGACTCGCGGCCCTCGTCATACTGCAGTGAGGTGCTGAGGCGCCAGCCGTTGGCGGTGGTCAGCACGGTGCTGAGACCAGGGTCCACAGTTTCGCGGCCCACGCTCAGCAAGCTGCTGGCGCGCGCCGTGGCAAAGCGGAAGCGACCGAGCTGAAACGCCCACAGGGGCCGCAGGCTCAGGCGCTGCTCGGTTTCGCCAAGGTGTCCAGCCGACGAGGCGAGCGAGGCACCTACCAGGTAGTCGCGGCTGGCATCGAGCGCCACAGGGTCTGCGGCCTGCACCGAGGCGCCGGCCCACAGGGCCAACGGCAGGCAAAGGGTCAAGCGGGCATGGGACATGGCCACATGATACGGGCCGAGCCCCGCGCAAGGTACCCGGTCGCCCGCAGCCGCCTTACAAACCGTTCAGGTCTTCGATGGCGTCGATCACCATGCCGGTGCCGATGGCGATGAGCAGGATGTCGGCTGCTACGCGCACGTATTTGTGGCCTGCGGGAGGCAAACCGATCTGCACCGAAATACCGCTGGGCAAGGGGTGGTAGATCACATCGGACGGCAGCGGGCGGCCCACGCGCCATTTTTTTGCCTGGCCTGGCGGCATGCAGCCGTTGCCTTTTTTGGCCAGCCCGGGTGGGCACTTGCCGGCCTTGAAACGCGGTTGGTAATAGTCGCGCACCGCCTGGCGCTGGGGTTCGCCAAAGTAGCCGCCGATCTGCACGTTGACGGAAATGCCCGACGACGAGGCCGCCAGGCGCGGGGCTTGGCTCACCTGGCGCTGGGTGTCTGGCTTACCGCCATGGCCGGGTTTGCCAGCCCATTCGGGCTTTTCAGCGGCGGCAGAAAACGCAAGAGAAGCCAGCAGCACACCCAGGCCCAGGGCACGGCGCGCGGCACGCGAAGAAAAATTCACAGGGGTCACGGTGCGGATTCTTTCAAGGGAAAACAAAGTTGGTGGTCGCGGTTGCATCATCGCCCAGAACCACCGCTTCCACGGCCTGGGTCTGGCCAGCGGCCGTGGCCTCCAGCGTGAACGGGCCGGCGGCCGCGCCGACCGGGGCAAACGCCAGCGCCGCGCCGCCCGCGTGCACCGCCAGCTCGGGTGCGGCGGTGGACAAGCGGTAGCGGTACTGGCCGGTGTCGCCGTCCACCGGGCGGTTGATGAGCTCAACCACCGCCGCAGGCAACGGCTGCAGCACACGCACCGAAGCGTCTACCGGCGACAGCGCCGTGGTGACGGTGCCGGTGAGCGTGCCGCTGCGGGTTGAGATGGCGGGGTCCAACGGGGTGGCCGCGGGGTGGATGCGCACAACAGTGCCCTCGGCCACCGCCACGCCGCTCACCACCGCAACCGCCCGCCCCGGTGCGGTCAGCACCAGGGTGTAGGTGCCCGGCAGCACCGGCTGCAACAGGAAGGAGCCTGAGAGCGAAGGGGTGGTGGAACGCAGGGTGACGCCGCCTTGCTGCAGGGCCACCGTGGTGCTGCCATTGGCCAGCGAAGTAGCCACTTCACCGGCCACGCCGGTGGCGGTGCGGGGAAACGCGGTGATGACCGGCTTAAGCAGGAACTGGCCCGAGCCCCCGGCTTTCACCACCGACTTGCAGGCATCGAAGTCGAGCACGACGTCGGCCAGCTGGTCGGTAGCCACATCCATACCAACGCGAATTTTCAAACCGGACTGCTGCGCGCTGGGTGTTTTCAGCGCCACCTCGGTGCCGCCGGTGGGAACCACCGAATTGGCCATCGGGTTCAGCACCGTGTTGTCGGCCAGCACCAGGCGCAGCTGGCGGTAGGTGCCTGCGGTCAGGCGGGTCTGGCCCAGCTCCATCAGCAGGCCGTTGGTGAGGGTGAGCAGGTCCACGCGCTGGGGTGGGTCTTGCACCAGGTCCACCCAGCCGCCATCGCTGTCGGCAGCGGTCGAACTCTGGTGCACGCGCACGCGCTCCACCGTCACGTTGACCTCGTCGTAACCGCACGACGGCGCGTCGGTCAGGGCCAGGCGCAGCGTGCCGCTGCCTGAAGCCTCACCCCCGCCGCCACCGCAGGCAGCCAACACGCCAAGCAACAGCATGGCAAACAGCAGGCGAAACCGGGTCAAAATGTTCATGTCAATGTCTCCTGAAGCAACAGCAAGCCGCCATTTTCAAGACGCTGCACCGGGCGCAGGGTTACCAGGTGTAAGTCCTGATGGACCCCACGCAACCGGACCCGCGATCCCCGCGCCTGCACACCACCACAAGGCCGCCCATGCCACAAGAAACCGAGCTCAAGCTCGCGCTGCACCCGCACGACCTGCCGCGCCTGCTGGCCCACCCGCTGCTGGTGGCCCAGGCGCCCCGGCGCGAGCGCCTGCGCAACACCTATTTCGACACCGCCGCGCTCACGCTGATGCAGCAGCGCCTGGCGGTGCGCGAACGGCAAGTGGGCCGGCGCACCCTGCTGACCGTGAAAACCGCCGGGCACAGCGTGGGCGGACTGAGCCAGCGCGGCGAATGGGAAGCCCCCACCCAGCCCGGACGGTTTGACTTTGCCGCTCTGGTGAACGACACAACGCTGGCCAAGCAACTCACCGCGCTGGCACCGCAACTGGTGCCGGTGTTTCGCACCGACTTCACCCGCCACAGCTGGCTGCTGCACCACGGTGGCGCGCAGGTGGAGGCGGCACTGGACCAAGGCTTCGTGGCCACCCGCAACGCCCAGGGCGCCCGGCGCGAGCCGCTGCTGGAACTGGAGCTGGAGCTGAAAACCGGGCCGGTGGACGCCCTGCTGGACCTGGCCCACACCCTCGCGCTGGGCCCCCAAGGACACGCCGCGCAAGGCATCTGGCTGCACCCGAGCGACCGCAGCAAGGCCGAACGCGGGCTGGCCTTGTATTTGAACCAGCCGCCCGGCCCGGTGAGAGCCGAGCCCGCCAAACCCGCACCCCAGGGCTCGCCCTTGATGGCGTTTCGCGCCGTGGCGCTGGGCAGCCTGGTGCACTTGCAGGCCAATGTGTCGGGCTGGCTGCAGGCAGAGGCAGCGCCCGCAAATCAGCCCAACCCCGAGTTCATGCACCAGGCGCGCCTGGCGCTGCGGCAGCTGCTCAAAGCCTTGAAGCGGTTTGGCCCGGTGCTGCCACGCCGGTTTGTGGCCCACTGGCGCGGGCAGTGGCAGGCCACAGAGCGCGCCCTGGCCAGCGCGAACAACCGGGAACGGCGAGCGGCGCTCAGCGCCCCCGCCCACGCACTGAACCTGCTCGCCTTCACCCGCGCCGTGCTGGCGCTGCAAGACCCGCCGCGCCCCACAAAGCGCGCGCGCTGAGCGACCGCCTGGCCCGCAAAGCGCTTGGCAAAACCCCGGCCAGCGCCCCACAATGGCCCCCACGTACACCACCGGGAGGACTCTGCCGTGTCAGCCATTACCTTGCGTTTTCTGGTCGAACCCGGGGCGGTCGGCCCGGGTGGTCATGTGCACAGCGGCACGGTGATGAAGTGGATCGACGAGGCCGGCTACGCCAGCGCCACCACCTGGGCGCGGGGGCCTTGCCGGGCGGTGTACATGAGCAGCATCCGGTTTTTGCGCGTGGTGAAACTGGGCGACCTGGTGGAGGTGCGGGCCCGGCTGGCCTTCACCGGCGAGACCCACATGAACATTGCGGTGGCGGTGCACAGCGGCGACCTGGCCACCCGCAAGCTGGAAAAAACCGCCGAATGCTTGGCGGTGTATGTGTCGCTGGACGCCGATGGCCAGCCCATGCGGGTGGACAGCTGGACGCCCGAAACGCCTGGTGAAATGGCGCTGGCCAGCAGCGCGCGGGCCCAGTTCGACGGCACGCGGCCCGCCCCCCTGGAATAGCGGGCGACCGGGCTTTTTCAGGTGCCGCTTAAACGAGGGCGCTGGGCCGCGCAGCCACCTTGTCGCGCCACGCCTGCAGCGCGGCAAAGCCTTCGTCGGCGGGCTTGAAGCGCATCAACCGCCCAAACTCGACGGCGCAAAACGCGGTGATGTCGGCGATGGTGAAACGCTCACCCGCCACCCAGGGCTGGCGCTGCAATTCGGCGTCGAGCCAGGCGGCGGTTTCACGGGCCTTGCCCGCCTGCGACTGGCCAAAGTCGGGAAACTGCGGTTGTTCCAGCGCCGCCAGCCCGGGGTGGGTGTGGCGAATGGCGTTGGCCAGCGGCAGCATGAAGGACCACTCCACGCGCCGGTCGGCCATTTCAATGAAGGCGCGCTCTTCAGACGTGCGCCCCATCAGGTTGGGCTCGGGCACGCGGCCTTCCATGTAGGTGCAAATAGCGCGGGTTTCGGTCAGCACGCGACCGTCGTCCAGCTCCAGTGCGGGCACCCGGGCCAGCGGGCTTTTGGCGCGGTACTGCTCGGTTTTGTGTTCCTGGGCGTTCAGGTCGATGTTGACCAGCTCCAGCCCATTGATATTTTTTTCAACCAGAAACATGAGCACGCGCCGGGGGTTGGGCGCGCGCGGGGAAACGAACAGCTTCATGGGGGGCCGCCTTTCCAACAAGGGGGTGTTTCAACGCGGGCTGGTTCGCTGGAGCGTTCGGCGGCGGTGTAGAAATTGATCATGCGCTGCGGCACCTCCATGGCCGTCGCGCATGGTAGTGGGCGGGCGGGTTTCTGTCGCGCCCGGGCTGTCGCGTGCGCGAAGCCTTCAGCGGGGCTCAGCCCTTGGCGGCTTCGAGCAGGTCGCGGGTGCGCAGCGCCTCGCGGCGGGCGGCGGCGGCAAAGTCTTCGCCGCTGGACGCGTACAGAATGGCGCGCGACGAATTGACGATGACCGGGCCGGTGGTGGCACCGCCTTGCGTGCGGTAGCCCGCGCGGATGGTGGCTACGGCGTCGCCGCCCTGTGCGCCCACGCCGGGAATGAGCAGCGGCAGGGTGGGCGCGAGCTCGCGCACGCGCTGAATTTCAGCCGGGTAGGTGGCGCCCACCACCAGGCCCAGCTGGCCGTTCAGGTTCCAGGGGCCTTGCGCCAGACGCGCCACGTGTTCGTACAGCAAAGGCTGGCCGTCCACCGAGGCCAGGCGCTGGTTTTGCAGGTCGTCGCCACCGGGGTTGGAGGTGCGGCAGAGCAAAAAAGCGCCCTTGCCGTGGTACTTCAAATAGGGCTGCACCGAGTCAAAACCCATGAAGGGCGAGAGCGTGACGGCGTCGGCGCCGTAGCGTTCAAACGCTTCGATGGCGTACTGCTCGGCGGTGCTGCCGATGTCGCCGCGCTTGGCGTCCAGAATCACCGGCACCTGCGGCGCCACGGCGCGCATGTGGGCCATCAGCTTTTCCAGCTGGTCTTCGGCGCGGTGCGCGGCGAAGTAGGCAATTTGCGGCTTGAAGGCGATGGCGGTGTCGGCCGTGGCTTCGACGATGGCGGCACAAAAGTCGTAAATGCGGCTGGCGTCACCCTTCAGGTGGGCGGGGAATTTGGCCGGGTCCGGGTCCAGGCCCACGCACAACAGGGAACGGTTCTGGCGCTCGGCGCCTTGCAGCATGTCGATGAAGGTCATGGCGTGATTTTACGGTTCGGCAACCAGCGCGACAGCGCAGCAGACGCCGCCAGCGCACCCGGCCACAAAGCCCCCTAAGATCGCGGCCATGCACGCCCTGTCTCGCCAACAACTGATCCTGCTCGTCCTGCTCACCCTGGTGTGGGGCGTCAACTGGCCGATCATGAAATTTGGTGTGACCGGTTTCCCGCCACTCACGTTTCGCACCATCTGCATGTGGATCGGGCTGCCGGTGCTGGGCGCGGTGCTGTTGTGGCGGCGGGTGCCGTTTCAGGTGGGCCGCGCGCACTGGCGCGAGCTGGCGCTGCTCACCGTGTTCAACATGTTCTTCTGGCACACGCTGGCCATCTTGGCCATTCAGACGCTGTCCAGCGGGCGCGCGGCCATTCTGGGCTACACCATGCCGGTGTTTTCAGCGCTGGTGGGCGCCTGGTGGTTTGGCCAGCGGCTGCAAAGCCGGGCCTGGGGTGGCGTGGCGGCGGCGGCGCTGGGCGTGGTGTTGCTGCTGTGGCACGAAATCACCAGCCTCTCAGGCAAGCCGCTGGGCGTGGCGATGATGCTGGTGGCCGCGGCCACCTGGGCGGTGGGCACGCAGCTGATGCGCCGCACCCGCATACCGCACCCCACGCTGGCGCTGTCGTTTTGGATGACGCTGTTCACCGCCTTGTGGATGACGCTGCTGGCGGTGGTGTTTGAACGCGACGCCTGGGTCTGGCCCACACCGGCCATTCAGGCGGCCATTGTGTACAACGCCATCGGCGTGTTTGCCTTTGCGCAAGTGGCCTGGCTGATGCTGGCGCGCGACCTGCCACCCATCGCGTCCACGCTGTCGGTCATGTTCATTCCGGTGCTGGGCGTGTTCAGCGGCGCATGGTGGCTGGGCGAGGTGCTGCACTGGCAAGACTGGGCCGCCGTGGCCCTGGTGATGGTGGCGATTGCCACGGTGTTGTTGCCGGCGCGGCGCTGACGCATGGAGCGCACCTTCGCAGGCACCCACGGAACCGGCTTTGCCGGGCCGTAGGGTGCGTCCCCCCTCCCAGCGCCACAGGCGCGCCAGAGAGGGGGGAAGACGCGTCAGCGACGCAGGGGGGTGTTCGCTGTCTCCATGGCCAGGCACAGGTCGGCCCAGGCCTTGCCCTTGTCGCTGGGGGTGCGCAGCAAATAGGCCGGGTGGTAGGTGACGATGACCGGCACGCCCTGGTAGCGGTGCACCTGCCCGCGCAGCTTGCCGATGGGCTCGTTGCTTTGCAGCAAAGACTGCACGGCAAAGCGCCCCATGGCGATGATGACCTTGGGTTGCACCAGCGCCACCTGGCGCGCCAAGTAGGGCGCGCACTGCGCCACCTCGGCGGGCCGGGGGTTGCGGTTGGCAGGCGGGCGGCACTTGAGCACGTTGGTGATGTAGGCGCCCTGAGCGCCCTCGCCGGTGCGGCTCAAACCCACGGCGCGCAGCATGTTGTCGAGCAGCTGACCCGCAGCGCCCACAAAAGGCTCGCCCTGCAAGTCTTCGTTTTCACCGGGTGCTTCGCCCACGATGAGCCAGTCGGCCTGCGTGCTGCCGGTGCCAAACACGGTGTGCTTGCGCCCTTCGCACAGGCCGCAGGCCTGGCAACTCGCCACGGCTTCGCGCAGCGCAGGCCAGTCCATCAGCTCGATACCCGCCGGGAGCGGTGCGAGAGCTGCTGGCGCAACCGGCGTTGGTGCTGTGGCATGGGCCGGGGTGGCTAGACGGGCGCTGGCGGTGACCGGTGGGCGGGCTGCCGCGGGTGCGGGCGCAGCGGGCGCCTGTGCAGCAAGCGGTGCTGCCGCAGGGCGGGCCACGGGCCGCTCGGGCTCGGGCGATGCCACGGGCGGTTTCACGGGCGCCGCCGGCTTGGGCGCCCACACGCGCACACCCATTTCGGCCAGCATGGCGCGCTGGCGCGCATCAAGCTGCGGCACGAACGAGGTGTCTGGCGCGTCGGTGTCAGCCGTTTCGGCGGCGGGTGTGGGCAGGTCTGTGCTCATGGCGTTTTTTCTTGGGCGGCCTGGGCTTGCGCCACCACCAGGTTCAGGCTCATCACCACGGCGTCTTCGCGCTCGCGCTGGCCTGCGGGGTAGTAGCCCCGGCGCAGGCCCACCTGGGCAAAACCGTAGCGTTCGTACAAAGCCCGCGCCGGCGTGTTGCTGTGGCGCACTTCCAGCCAGAGCCACTGCGCGCGCTGCCCGCGCGACCACAGCACCAGCGCGTCGAGCATGAAGCGCGCCCAGCCCTGGCGCTGCTGCGCCGGGGCCACGGTGATGTTGAGCAGGTGCACCTCGTCCACGCCGGGCATGGCCACCAGGTAGCCGAGCAGCACGCGGCCATCGGGCCGCCCAGGGTGGGCCACTTCGCCCGGCAGCGGCTCGCCCAGCAGCAGCACCGCCGGGTAGCCCGACTGCAGCGAATCGCTGAAATGCTTGCGCGACCAAGGGTGCGTGTAGGCGGTTTTTTCCACCTCGACCACGGCATCCAGGTCCGCCTCGGTCATGGGCACAAACGCAATGCGGCGCTGGCTGTGGGTGAGCGCGGGGCCGGGGCTTTCAGAGGTGGCCAGCGCGGGCCAGTCGCGCTGGGCCCAGGCAGGGGCTGGTGCCACGGCGCCGGGGGGCAGGGCTTGAGCGGAAGGGGCCATGAATCTCAGGCAGCGGTGGACGTGGCCGCTGGGGACACGGCCAGGCGCAGGGCATCGCGTTCGGCGGTGGTTTGCGCCACCTTGTCGCGCACATACAGCGGCAGCGCGTCGCGGGCCGCCGTGGCGACCCCGGCGGCCAGCAGGCCGGGCGCCAGCCGGAGCAAGGCGCTGGCGCTGGGCAAGGCCAGCAGGCGCTGGCCGGGCACATGGGCCAGCCGTTCGGCGTAAGCCGCAAACACGTTGCCCGCCAGCAGGCAACGCCCTTCGGCCAGGCCCGCATCGGCCGGCAGGCACTGCGCCAGATAGGCACCCAGATCTTGCGGCGCGCACAGGCGCGGCGGCGCCAGCGGGCTCAGGCCCTGGGCGGTTTGGGCGTAGGGCGCCACATACAGCTCGTCCATGCGCGCATCGAGCAAGGCCACGATCACGCCCGGCTGTTGCGGTGCCTCTGGCAGCGCCTGGCGCGCGGCGTCGGCCAGCGCCAGCAGCGTGTCCACCGCCAGCACCGGCAGGCCATCGGGCTGGCTGGGGCTTTGCACGCCATAAGCCAGGCCCTGCGCCACGGCACAGGCGGTGCGCAGCCCCGTGAACGAGCCTGGGCCACGGCCAAACACCACAGCGTCCAGGCTGTGCAGCGTCCAGCCGGCCTGGGTCAGCAGCGTTTGCACCAGAGGCAGCAGCGTGGCCGAAGCCTGGGCGCCGCCGGGGCCGGTGTGTTCCCACACCGGATCGCCGGGCACACCGCTGCCCAGCGCCACCGACAAGGTGTCGGTGCTGGTTTCAAGGGCCAGCAGGCGCAGAGCGGCCGGGGGCTTGGCAGACAAATCGGTGGCAACAACGGGCATCCGGGCATTATCGGCCACCCAGGCGCCGGCTGGCCGGTGAGCGCCGCCGCCCCATCCCGCCCGCCCATGCACAAATTCCGCCCTTTACACGGCTGGGGTACAGGGGACCCCGATCGCCGCCACATAATGAAAACACCATGTTTTCATCTGTTTTCCGCTCCTTTGTGACCCTGCCACTGCTGCTTGCCACCTTGGCTGGCTTGGCCTTGCCGGTGGCTGCGCAGCCTGCGGCCCCTGCAGGCGCGCTGCCGCCGGGCGTGTCGGCTGCGCTGGCGCGCGCGGGCGTGCCGGCCAGCGCGTTTTCGGCCCTGGTGGTGTCGCTGGACGCCAGCGCCCAGGAGCGGCTGCGCTACCGCGCCAGCACCTCGGTCAACCCGGCTTCGGTGATGAAGTTGGTGACCACTTACGCGGCCATCGACCTGCTGGGCCCCGACTTCACCTGGAATACCCGCTTTTACAGAGACGGCGAAGTCAGCCAGGGCGTGCTGCGCGGCAACCTGTATGTGCGTGGTGGCGGTGACCCAAAACTGGTGCTCGAACGCATCCAGGCCGCTTTCATGAACCTGCAAGACCAGGGCGTGCGCGTGATTTTGGGCGACCTGGTGCTCGACCACAGCGCGTTTGAACTGCCGGCCATGGACCCCGGCGCCTTTGACGGCGAAGCCCTGCGCCCCTACAACGCGTCACCCGACGCCCTGCTCGTCAACTTCAAGTCGGTGGTGCTGACGTTTCAGCCCGACACCACCGCCGGTGTGGCCCGCGTGACCAGCGAGCCGCCCATGGCCGGCCTCGACATCGACGCCACCGTGCCCTTGTCGCGCACCGGCTGCGGCGACTGGCGCGGCAGCTTGCAAGCCCGCTTCAACGACGCCAACACCATCCGGTTTGAAGGCCGCTACCCCGGCAGCTGCGGCGAACGCGTGTGGCCTGTGGCCTACCAAGACCCGGCCAGCTACGCAGCCCGCTCGCTCGAAGGCCTGTGGCGCGCCACCGGTGGCGCCATCACCGGCGAGGTGCGCGCCGGCCTCACGCCGCCGGGCGCCCGGCTGCTGCATGAGGCCCGCTCGCTGCCGCTCTCAGACATCATCACCGACGTGAACCAGTGGAGCAACAACGTGATGGCGCAGCAGGTGTTCCTCACGCTCGGTCAGCTGTCGCCCACGCGCGTGCTCACCGAAAGCAGCCTGGCCGACCGGCTCGCGCCCGTGCGCACCGCCCGCTTTGAGCGCTCGCGCGAGGTGGTGGCGAGCTGGTGGAAGCGCACCTTTGGCCTGCGCTACACCGCCCCCGTGATGGACAACGGCGCCGGCCTGTCCCGCATTGAACGCATCACCCCCGAAGCCCTGGTGGGCCTGCTGCGCCACGCCGCCGTGCACCCCAAAGGTGAGCAGTTTGTGCAGTCCCTGTCCATCGCAGGGGTCAGCGGCACCACCGCCCGCATGGCCCGCGGCGCCAACAGCGCCGCCCGCGGCAACGCCTGGCTCAAAACCGGCACCCTGCGCGACGTGACCGGCATCGCCGGCTACGTCAACGCAGCCAACGGCGCACGCTACGCTGTGGTGGGCTTCATCAACCACCCCAACGCACCAGCCGCGCGGCCGGCACTGGAAGCCTTGGTGGAATGGACGGCTGGGCAACCGGACTGAGGACGGGACCCCTGCCTTGACAGACGACCTGTGCCCGCGGCATGCACAGCCTGTCGCACCCACTGAACCACAAGTACAGCCAGAAAAAACGGCATGCGCGTCGACCGAAGACACCGCGCAAGCGCATCCTGCCCCCTCGTAAACCCTCTGTTGCCAGCTTCACGTAACAAGTAGCATAAAAATAGAACGATCGTTCTTTTATTGCACACAGGTTTTCAGGAGACCTCCCATGTTTTTGCGTACCAGTCTGGCCGCTGCGGCAGCGGCTCTTGTTCTCGTGGCTTGCGGCGGCGGCGATGACCCCGCGCCCATTCGAACCACGTCCGTCAAAGTCGTGGGCGACAGCCTGAATGACAGCGGTACCTTTGGTATCAAATTTACAGTGCAGGGAACGAACAGCGAACCCAGTCTGATCTGGATAGATCGTGTCACTGCTGCGG
This sequence comes from Hydrogenophaga sp. LT287, assembly GCF_055702805.1. NCBI lineage: Bacteria > Pseudomonadati > Pseudomonadota > Betaproteobacteria > Burkholderiales > Comamonadaceae > Hydrogenophaga > Hydrogenophaga sp. LT287. The sequence goes on from NZ_JBVPZC010000008.1 coordinate 109,443, forward strand.
TTGGAGCGCCGGCCCTTTGCCCTAGGTATGTAGCAACCACCGCGACCAACGTCGCACTCAACCCTACAGCAACCTCCTGTACGAGTTATGGCGTCGGCGGTGGACGTGTCAACGTGAGCGGCACCGCCGGCGATGACACGCCTTTCTCCATCATTCAGCAACTTGAAGACGTGGCAGCCACAGGCAGCTATGGTGCCGAAGAACTGTTACTGGTTGACGGCGGCGGCAACGACGCTGCCGATTTGGTGGGTGCCTACCTAGCCGCCAGCTCCGACAATGGTGCCTCGTATGTAGCGTTGCTCAGTGAACTACTGACTCCCCTGGAAGTGCAAACCGCCGTGGGGGGCGGCGCGACAGGGCTAGCCGCAGCAGGCAACACATACATGGCAGCCCTGGCCAATCTGCTAGCCGATACACTGACCACGCAAGCACTGAACAAAGGCGCCCAACGCATCGTGGTCATCACTGCGCCCGATGTGACTGTGACGCCACGCTTTTTGGGCTTGCTGGCCTTGATCGGGCAAAGCAGTCCGGATACGGCAGCCACAGTTAAAGCCCTGGCGAACAGCTGGGTCGTTACTTTCAACACCCAACTTAAGAACCGACTCAACGGTAACAGCAAGGTCGCCGTCGTGGACTTTTACGCTGAACTGAATAAATGGGTATCCGAACCTACAGACTTTGGGTTAACAAACGCCACCACACCGGCCTGTCCCACCACAGGCACAGAGTCGGGCCTTCCCACTTACAGCATCGCCACCTGCACCGCGACTTTGCTGAGCACACCGCCATTCCCCACTGGGGAGACAACGGCGGATTGGTGGACCAGCTATGTGTTTTCAGACAACTTCCATGGCACACCACGAACCAATGAGCTGATGGGCCAACTGGTGACCCAGGCGCTTGACGCGAAAGGCTGGAGGTAAGTCGGATTCAGCTCAAGCCGCAGCCCGCTGCAAGCGGTCCCGCACGCCGTCCCATTCGGGGCTGGCGGGCGGGGTTTCTACCCAGATGAGTTTCACACCCGTGGCGTCGAGTTCGCGCAGGGTGGCAAACAGGGCTTGGGCGGCTTGCGCGGCGTCGTCGGGCATGCGGCGAAGGCTCACACCCCGGGCTGCTTTGAGCGGTGCGCGGGCGTACACCGCGATGTGGCGGGCATCGGGGCCCAGCAGATCCAGTGCGGACTGCAGGGGCTGGGCGGCCATGAGCCGCACTTTGGCGTTGGGCGCGTAGTGTGATTCGAGCGTGCCAGAGGCGCGCGGGGCCGCTTCGTCCCGCCCGCGCAGCGGCTGGCCGCAGGCGGCTTCCAGCTGCGCGGTGGTGACCATGCCGGGCCGCAGCAACACCGGGTGGCCGCGGGTGCAATCCACGATGGTGGACTCAATGCCCACCGGGCAAGCACCGCCGTCCAAAATCAACAGCGCGTCGTCAGGCAACTGCTTGAACTCTTCGGCCACATGCGCGGCGGTGGTGGGGCTGACGCGGCCGAAGCGGTTGGCGCTGGGTGCGGCCACGCCATACACGCCGTGTGCCCGGGCGGCCGCCAACAGCGCCTGCGCCACCGGGTGCGACGGGCAGCGCAGGCCCACCGAGTCTTGCCCACCGGCTGACACGGCGGCCACACCTTCGCGGCGAGGCAAAATCAGCGTGAGCGGGCCCGGCCAAAAGGCCTGCATGAGCGCCTGGGCAAAGGCGGGCACTTCGCGGGCGTAGTGGTCCACCCCGGCGCGCCAGCCTTGCGCTCCGTCACCGGGCGCCAGGTGCACGATGAGCGGGTGGTCGCTGGGGCGGCCTTTGGCTTCAAAAATGCGGTGCACCGCGCTGGCGTTGTCGGCGTCGGCCGCCAGGCCGTACACCGTTTCGGTGGGCATGCCCACCAGCGAGCCCGCGGCCAGCCGCTGCGCAGCCGCCTCAATGGCGGCGGGGTCGGTGGCGCTCAGCAGCAGAGGCATGGGTAACAGACGCTCAAACCCCGTCAAGCGCGGGCAGGCCCAGCAGCACCAGCACTTTCGCCGCGGTTTCGCGCACCTGTTCCACGGTGGGCGCGGTGATGTTCAGGTGGCCCATCTTGCGGCCTGGGCGGGCGCTGAGCTTGCCGTACAGGTGCAGGTGGGTGCCGGGCAACGCCAGCACCTGCGCCCATGGCGGCGACACGGGTTGTTCGCTGGGCTTGGCGCGCACGCCATTGGCATCAAACCACAGGTTGCCCAGCAGGTTGACCATGATGGCCGGGCTGTGCTGGCGCGGCGTGGGCAGCGGCAGGCCAGCCAGGGCCCGCACCTGGGCTTCAAACTGCGACAGGTCGCAGGCGTTTTGCGTGTAGTGGCCGCTGTTGTGCGGGCGCGGTGCCATTTCGTTGACGATCAGGTCGAGCCCGCCCTGGCCGTCGTCCACCAAGAAGTATTCAACGCACAGCACGCCCACGTAGTTCAGGTGGTTGGCAATGGCCACGGTGCTGGCGCGCGCACGCTCGGCCAGCGCCGCGGGCACCGCACCGTCGTAAACAGCGGTCAGCGCCAAAATGCCGTCGTGGTGGGTGTTGGCCTGCACCGGGAAGCTCACGCTCTGGCCGTCAGAGCCGCGCGCCACGATCACCGAGCACTCGGCCTGCAGCGGCATGAGCTTTTCAAGCACGCAGGGCACGCTGCCCAGCTGCGCCCAGGCAGCGGCAAGCTCTTCGGGGGTGCCCACGCGCAGCTGGCCCTTGCCGTCATAGCCCATGCGGGCGGTTTTCAAAATGCCGGGCAACAAATCGGCCGGCACGGCGGCCAGCAGCTCGGCGCTGGTGATGGCTGCGTAAGGCGCGGGGTACACGCCGCTGATGGGCGCGCATTGCACAAAGTGCGATTTTTCTTTGATGCGGTCTTGCGCCACCGCCACGCAAGCGGCCGACGGTACCACCGGCCGGTGGGCGCCCAGCGTGACCAGCGCGGGCGCCGGCACGTTTTCAAATTCGGTGGTGATGGCTTCGCAGCGCTGCATCAGCTGCGCCAGACCCTGCTCGTCATCGTAGGGGGTTTGAATGTGAAAGTGGCTTATCAGCCCGGCCGGGCTGGCTGGGTCGGGGTCGAGCACCGCCGTGAAATAACCCATGGCCTGGGCCGCCTGCACAAACATGCGGCCCAGCTGCCCGCCGCCCATGACGCCCAGCGTGATTTGCTGGCCACTGGCCGAGGTGCTGCCGGGAAGAAGGGGCTTGAAGCTCATGGGTGTTGGGGTCCAAAAATCAGGAAACGAAACGAACGAAATGATCACCGCCCAGAACATCATGTAACTGGCTTTGCCAGCCAGCAGATGTTGCCCCCTGGTGGGGGTCGCTCAAAGCGCGGCGGGGGTGGGTCATGCCGGCAGCGTCATGCCGCGTGCGGCTTCGGTCTGCGCGGCGCGAAAGGCTTCCAGCTGGTCGCGCAGGGCCGGGTTTTCGCTGGCCAGCAGGGCCACCGCAAACAGCGCCGCGTTGGCCGCACCCGCCTGGCCAATGGCAAAGGTGGCCACCGGCACACCCTTGGGCATTTGCACAATGCTGTGCAGCGAATCCACCCCGCTCAGGTGCTTGCTGGCCACCGGCACACCCAGCACCGGCACCACGGTTTTGGCCGCGATCATGCCCGGCAAATGGGCGGCACCGCCCGCGCCCGCAATGATGGCCTTGAGCCCGCGGCCCACAGCGGCTTCCGCGTAGGCAAACATGTCGTCGGGCATGCGGTGAGCCGACACCACGCGGGCCTCGTGCGTGATGCCGAAGTCTTTGAGAATCTGCACGGCGTGCTGCATGGTGTCCCAGTCGCTGCTGGAGCCCATGACCACGCCCACTTGGATGGGGTTCATGTGAGTGCCTTTTGCCCAGCCAATCCATGGCCGGGAGCATGAAGACCGGCCTGGAAAGCGGCCCGTCTCCGGTAAAGTGTCGATTTTACGTTTCGCGCCCTCGCACCGCCTCAGGCGGCTGTGGCGCCCCCATTCCAGAGCACCGCCATGATCGACGTCACCATTGCCAATTTTGAAACCGAAGTCATCGAGGCTTCGCAACACACCCCCGTGCTGGTGGATTTTTGGGCGCCCTGGTGCGGACCCTGCAAGGTCATTGGCCCTTTGCTGGAAAAAATTGAAGCCGCCTACGCGGGCCGCTTCAAGCTGGTGAAGATCGACACCGAACAAGAACAGCAACTGGCCGGCGCCTTTGGCATCAAGAGTATCCCCACCTGCGTGCTGATGATGAACGGCCAGCCCGTGGACGGCTTCATGGGCGCGCTGCCCGAAGGCCAGATCAAAGAATTTCTGGACAAGCACCTGCCCGCGGCCGAGGTGCTGGAAGCGGCTGAAGAAGAAGCCGATGCGCTGCAAGCGCTGGCGGCGGGCGACGTGGAAGGCGCGCTGGCCAAGCTGCAGCACGCCGTGCAAACCGACCCCGAAAACGACGACGCACGCTTTGACCTGGTGAAACTGCTGCTGGAACTGGAGCGCGACGATGAGGCCAAGGTGGCGTTTGCGCCGGTGATCGCCAAGTCCATGGCGGTGCGCCGGCTTGACTCGCTCAACCGCTGGATGAAAGCGCGCGACGCGCAAGACATGGTGGTGGACCCCGAGGCCTACGCCGCCGACCTGCAGGCCAAAATTGCCACCAACAAGCGCGACTTTGCCAGCCGCTTTGCACTGGCCCAACTGCTGATGGCCCACAGCCAGTTTGTGCCCGCCATGGACGAGCTGCTGGAGATTTTGATGCGCGACAAGAGCTGGAACGAAGACCTTGCCCGCAAGACCTTCATCGCCATCCTGGACATCATCGAGCCGCCCAAGCCCAAGGTGGCCGAAGGCCAGGTGCCCCCCGAAGACCCCACGGTGGCCACCTACCGCCGGCGGTTGTCGAGCGTGGTGCTGAGCTGATCAGAGACCCATCACATGCCGACCGAGCGCGATGTTCTGGTGGTCAGTGGCTCTGCAGCTTTTCCTGCAGCCACACCTTGATCAGCGACTGATACGGCACGTCCCGCGCATTCGCCGCCACCTTGATCGAGTCCAGCAAATGCTGGGGCAGGCGCAGCGAAATGGTCTTAGTGGTCGGCTTGAGGTTCGGCAGGCTGGCCTTGCGGGCTTTGGACCAATCCAGGTGCTCGGTAGAGTCATGCGATTCCCAGTACGCACGTTCCTGCGCCTCGTTCGCAAACTTGGGGATGGGCTTACGTGGCGTTTTCATAAATGGCTCGCTCCTTTCGGTGCATGTCGCGCGCGGAAATCACCCGGATCAAGGCCCCGGATTGCCGCAAGGTGAAGGTGATGTGCAATGTCCGTCCGGCGTCTGTCTTGCCCAGGGCATGAAACCGGGGCTCAGACTGGCTGTGGGCGCCGTCTTCCAGCAACAGCAGCGGCTGGTTGAAAAAAACCTGCTCCGCCTCGGCCATAGACACCCCGTGCTTCTCATTCTTTCGGGCGTTTCCTTCGTCCCAATTGAACCCCGACAGACTTTCCAGATCGATCATTTTTGTATATTACTATCATGTACACAAAAGAAGAAGCGCCGGTCTTTGCGGAGGGGGTTTTCAGATCCGCTGGTCGGTCGAAGGCTTCTTCCAGAGGTTGATGCCGCCGTCCACCGCATGCTGGTCAATGGCGGCCAGCTCGTCGGCGCTGAAATTCAAGTTGTCGAGCGCACCCACCAGCTCGGTGATCTGCTCGGGCTTGCTGGCACCTATCAGCGCCGAGCTCATGCCCGGCTGGCGCAGCACCCAGGCCACAGCCATCTGGGCCAGGCTTTGGCCGCGCGCCAGGGCAATGCCGTTCAGTGCGCGCACATGCGCCAGGTTTTGCTCGCTCAGGTGGGCCGCGGTGAACGAGCCGCCGCCCGGGCGGTTGATGCGCGCGTCCTCAGGCACACCGTTCAGGTATTTGCTGGTCAGCAGGCCCTGGGCCAGCGGGCTGAAGGCGATGCAGCCCATGCCTTCGGCCTGCAAGGTGTCCAGCAAATCTTCTTCCACCCAGCGGTTCACCAGGCTGTACGACGGCTGGTGGATCAGCAGCGGCACGCCCATGCTGCGCAAAATGGCGGCGGCTTCACGCGTTTTGCCGGCCGAGTAGCTGGAAATGCCCACGTACAGCGCCTTGCCCTGCTGCACCGCCGTGGCCAGCGCGCCCATGGTTTCTTCCAGCGGGGTGTCGGCGTCGAAGCGGTGGGAATAGAAGATGTCCACGTAGTCCAGCCCCATGCGCTTCAAGCTCTGGTCCAGGCTGGCCAGCACGTATTTGCGCGAGCCGCCACCCTGGCCATACGGCCCGGGCCACATGTCCCAGCCCGCCTTGCTGGAGATGATGAGTTCGTCCCGGTAGGGTCGAAAGTCGCGGCGCAGGTGCTCACCAAAATTGGTTTCGGCGCTGCCGGCCGGCGGGCCGTAGTTGTTGGCCAGGTCAAAGTGGGTGATACCCGCGTCAAACGCGGTGCGCAACATGGCCCGCTGCGTTTCCATGGGCGTGGCGTCGCCAAAGTTGTGCCACAGGCCCAGGGTAATGCTGGGCAGCTTCAGGCCGCTCTTGCCGACGGTGCGGTAGGGCATGCGCTCGTAGCGGGTGGGGTTGGCGGTGTACATGGGTGCGTCTCCTGGTTTTGGTTGGCTGCACTGTACCCAGTAACCCGGTGGTAACCACAGCGTCACCGCACGCAGCCCATCTTTTCGACCGATGAGCTTGGGGCCATACCGGCGCAAAAATAGTCTTTACGACTTTTATATGTCGCATAAAATGGTTTGCGACATTTTTTTGTCGCAATGCACCAGCAACCTCATCGAAGCCCACCCCATGCCACGCGTCACCCCCAGCCAGGAGCTGGACAAGTTGGTCGAACTCATCGGCAGCGCAACCGACAGCGTAGGCATTGAAGCCATTGAGCTGCAGTTGGGCACTCCGATCCACCGCCGCACCCTGCAGCGGCGCCTGGCCTTGCTGGTGGAACAGCAACGCATCGAAATGCTGGGGGATCGCCGCACCGCGCGCTACCGCCGCCGGACATCGACTGTTCGCGCGGAAGAGCCCGAGGCGGCCTGGCGCACCGCCCCAAAGCCCGACGACCTGCCCCTTTCCGCAGCCGGGGCCGAGATCCGCGCCCACGTCACCCAGCCGCGCCACCTGCGTTGCCCGGCGGGCTACCGGCAGTCGTTCCTGGAGCAATACCACCCCAACCACACGGCCTATCTGCCACCCGCCTTGCGCGAGCAACTGCACGCCATGGGTCGCTCGCCCGCCGCGCAGACGCCGGCCGGCACCTTCGCCAGAGACATCCTCAACCGCCTGCTGATTGACCTGTCGTGGGCCTCGTCGCAGCTGGAGGGCAACACCTACAGCCGTCTGGACACCGAGCGGCTGATCGCGTTTGGTCAGGCCGCCGAAGGCAAGGACGCGCTGGAAACGCAGATGATCCTGAATCACAAGCAGGCCATCGAATACCTGGTGCTCAGCCCCGACAACGCCCGCGTGCAGACCGACACCCTGATCGCGCTGCACGCTTTCTTGTCAGACGGCCTGATGGCCGACCCCACCGCCGTGGGCCGCGTGCGCCGCCGCGCCGTGGAAATCGGCGGCAGCGTCTACCTGCCCCTGGCGCTGCCCCAGCGGCTGGAAGAGCTGCTGGGCATCGTGGTGCAGATGGCGGCCGAGATCGCCGACCCGTTCGAGCAGGCCTTCTTTCTGATGGTGCACCTGCCCTATCTGCAGCCGTTCGAGGACGTGAACAAACGCGTCTCGCGGCTGGCCGCCAACATCCCGTTCATTCGACACAACCTTTGCCCGCTGTCCTTCATCGACGTGCCGCAACAGGCCTATGTGAACGCCATGCTCGGCGTGTACGAACTGAACCGCGTGGAGCTGTTGCGCGACGTATTCGTGTGGGCCTACGAGCGCTCGTGCCAGCAATACGTGGCGATCCAGCAGACCCTGGTGCCCCCGGACATCTTCCGGCTGCGCCACCGGCAGGCGCTGGCCGAGGTGGTCGCCGTCATCGTGCGCCAAGGCGAAGCCGCCACCGAAGAGGCTGTGAAGAGCAAGATTCCCGCCACAGTGCCGCCGGACGAGCACGCGCATTTCACCACGCTGGTGCTGGCCGAATTTGCATCTCTGCACGAGGGCAATGCGGTGCGGTTTGGGATTCGGCCGCTGGAGTTTTCTGAATGGCAGCGGCGGTAGATAGGCGCTCGTTGCGGTGCGGGATACGGAAACCCTTCGCTCGCTGGGCCGGCACACCGGGGCGCCCTGCGCCGCTCATGTCCCCCGACGGCTTGCGGCCGTCTCCTCCCTGACTTCGCTATGCAGGACAAGCCGGCGCGCCGGTCCGGGGATTGGGACGGGTGAACCAGGTCATCTCCTCTTTCTGGCTGACCCGTTAGGACAGAAGCTACCTTTTAACGTTTGCGCTAACCCCGCGCGCGGTTAGGCGTCGCCCGGCCTGCGAACAAGCAGTGTCTTGCATTGCCGCTCAAAGGTTCTGAGGACTGCCATGACATGCGCGCCAACCGGGTGACCACCAGCAGTGAAGCCGGTGAGAAGAACGGGGAGTTTCCCGCGTCGATTCTCAAGCATGGAAGGGCCAAGAGCATCGGCCACGGCGTCGCAGTTGTCGAAGTTGCCACGCAGCAGCCTTCGGAGAGTACTTGCCACCAAGTCTGCGACTTGAACACCCTCTGAGTCCTTCGAGTTACGGAACTGAACGTTGCCGCGAAGCAACTTCTGGAGATTAAAGCCTTCCATCTCCGGCAGGCCGTGGTCCTTCTGCAGATAGTCGGGTGCCTCGCCATCCGCAAACTCGTAGTCCCTCATATCCGAGTAGTCAAACTGCCTGATGAAGATCATCGGGTCGTTAATCGAGCGCGTCTGAAGAATTGCGGGCGCAACCTGAAGAAAGGTCTGCTCAAAAGTAGGCTTAGATGAGTTCTTCTGGTCGATGCGCCAGCGGAACTCGCGTAGCGTTCTCGGCTGCCGTTGAACGAAATAGTTAATTGAGCGCGAAATGATGTCCTCGAACAATCCAACTTGACAGATCAACTGAACGTAAAGCTGTGGCGGGAGCGATTCGACCCTCTCGGCCAAGTTGGCCAGGGCTCTTTTACCCTCCTCGAAGTTCATTCGAGGGATAGCCGACCGCGTGCCCGCGACGTGCATCGCTTGGTGCTCGCGCACCCGATCAAGAGTATTGAGCCCAGCATCTGTGGCGACTGCAAAGACGAGGAGTCCGGGTTGCTGGAGGGAGACCAGGAACCGAAGAAGCTGATGCTCTTCAACCCGACCGAGCTTCACTTCTTCGTTCGGCTTGGCCCCTGCAGCGACCCTCAACGCTTCAAGTGACCTACTGATGTTGCGCCGGGAAGACTCCGAGGCGGCAATACCAACGACGACGTTCCAACTCTCGGGCTTGTCTGCCGCGACGAACGTGCCGGACTCATCGACGAAGATATTCACGAGCGGATGGTCCCCCGCGAAGCCTAACGTGCCAGCTCAGGGGCGCGAAGCGGGCTTGCTGGCGAAGCGCCCCTCTGGAGCGGTGGGTTAGAGCCGGGATATTCGAGTCTCATTTGTTCTGCAGCTGAAGATAGCGTGCTTGCGGTTGGACGGTCTCGTTCGTGAAGCAGCTACCTGTCGGGGCGTATTCAATAACTACGCCGTCTTTTATATAGAAGATGTTGTTGCAAACAACTCGGCCACTTGAGCACGTGGTGAATGCATTTGCGTTGACGTACTTTCCTGACTTGTTTGCGCCAGCGTTGCTGAAGCATTGAGCAACATCAGTGCCATTAGCATAGTTCCGAATCTCGATACCGCTGGGCGTGATACTTCGATACAGAGGGACTGTGATAAAGAATGAATGAGTATCAAGAGCCTCCACTGGTACGCCCACCCAAGCGTCAAGATCCTGTTTCCTGACTGTTGCACAGCCCGAGATTGCAAGAATGACAGCAACGACAACAGCAGTTTTTAACGGCTTCATAATTTCTCCAAAAAATAGGCAAAACAAAAACGGCAAACCCGACAGGTCTTGGTTTCCATCTTTGGAGCAGTCTAGCCGTAGCTCGCGGGCTTGCGTGACAGACCCTGCCAGGTCCGACAAAACAAGTGCTGCGGTCATGCGAAATCGGGACGACTGGCCGCTCCGGGTCGCTAGCTGCGTTCCGCCGCAACTGACACATTGACGCTCCGCCACTGTCTTGCCAACACCTCACAAGGTCTGAGCTGGGGTGGAGGGCGAAGCGAAGTCAAGGAGGAGGCGGCCGCAGGCCGTCGGGGGACATGAGCGCAGTCCTCCGCACCAGCTCAGACCCGCCACAGAAGCAGCCAAAGAAAAAGCCTCGCCACGCCAAAGCGCAACGAGGCCGTCCAAACCGACAAAAGCGATTGATTACTTGGCGGTAGGCATCACAAACTCAGCGCCCTTGGCAATGCTCTCCGGCCAGCGCTGCATGATGGATTTTTGCTTGGTGTAGAAGCGCACGCCCTCTTCGCCATAGGCGTGCATGTCGCCGAACAGGCTTTTCTTCCAGCCACCAAAACCGTGCCAGGCCATGGGCACGGGGATCGGCACGTTGATGCCCACCATGCCCACCTGAATGCGGCGCGCAAACTCGCGGGCCACGTTGCCGTCGCGGGTGAAGCAGCTCACGCCGTTGCCAAACTCGTGGTCGTTGATGATCTGCACGGCCTGCGCAAAGTCGGGCACGCGCACGCAGCTGAGCACCGGGCCGAAGATTTCTTCCTTGTAGATTTTCATGTCGGTCGTCACGTGGTCAAACAGCGTGCCGCCCATCCAGAAGCCGCCCTCGCAGCCTTCACCGGTTTGCTTGGCGTCAAAGCGGCGGCCGTCCACCAGCATCTGCGCGCCCTCTTTTTGGCCCGCTTCGATGTAGCCGGTGATGCGCTGGTGCGCAGCGGCGGTGACGATGGGGCCCATTTCGGCGGCCAGGTTGGTGCCGTTGAGCACTTTCAGCGCTTTCGTGCGCTCGATCAGCTTGGGCATGATCTTGTCGGCCACGTCGCCCACCAGCACCGCCACGCTGATGGCCATGCAGCGCTCGCCAGCCGAGCCGTAGGCGGCGCCAATCAACGCGTCCACCGCCTGGTCCAGGTCGGCGTCGGGCATCACCACCATGTGGTTTTTGGCGCCGCCCAGGGCTTGCACGCGCTTGCCGTGGTGCGCGCCGGTCTCGTAGATGTAATTCGCAATCGGCGTGGAGCCCACGAAGCTGACGGCCTTCACGTCGGGGTGCACCAGCAGCGCGTCCACGGCTTCTTTGTCGCCCTGCACCACGTTGAACACACCGTCGGGCAGGCCGGCTTGCTTCAGCAGATCGGCCATGAACAGGCTGGCGCTCGGGTCGGTGGGGCTGGGCTTCAAGATGAAGGTGTTGCCGGCGGCAATGGCCACCGGGAACATCCACATGGGCACCATGACGGGGAAGTTGAACGGCGTGATGCCGGCCACCACGCCCAGCGGCTGGCGCAGCGTCCAGTTGTCCATGCCGGTGGACACCTGGTCGGTGAAATCGCCCTTGAGCAGCTGCGGAATGCCGCAGGCGAATTCGATGATGTCGATGCCGCGGGCCACTTCGCCCTGTGCGTCGGTGAACACCTTGCCGTGTTCGGCGGTGATCAGGTGGGCCAGTTCGTCTTTGTGCTGGTTCACGAGCTCCAGAAACTTGAACATCACGCGGGCACGGCGGATGGGCGGGGTGTCAGACCAGGCGGGGAAGGCGGCCTGGGCGGCGGCCACGGCGGCGGCCACGTCAGCGGTGTTGGCCAGCGCCACACGGCCGGTGATGGCGCCCGTGGCGGGGTTGAACACGTCTTGCGCACGGGTGGACGAGCCAGCGGCAACAGTGCCGCCGATGTAATGGGCAATGGAAGTGGTCATGGGGTGTCTCGTGGGGTTGAAATGCGGAATGTGTGTGCAGTTTAGAAACTGCCGCCCCACAGGACAAGGCCAAAACGCTGAATTGATTGTTCAATTTCATGAACAATAGGCCCATGAACGAGCAAAAAATACACGACCGAAACCAGGAGCTTTGGGGCCACTTTCATTGGCTCAATGTGCTGGCACAACAGGGCAGCTACACCGCTGCGGCGGCCCGCCTGGGCGTGAGCAAAGCGGCGGTGAGCCAGCGCATGGCCGAGCTGGAACGCATTGCGGGCGTGGCGCTGGTGCAGCGCACCACCCGCAGCGTGCGCCTGACCGAAGCCGGCCAGCGGCTGGTGGACGACACGCGGGCTTCGTTTGAACACATTGCGCAGTGTTTTGCCCAGGTGCGCGACGCGGCGGGGGCGCCGCGCGGCTTGCTGCGCGTCACCGCGCCGGTGGCGTTTGCCCGCCAGCAACTGGTGCCGCGCTTGCCCGAGTTTTTGCGCCAATACCCCGAAGTGCGGCTGGAGCTGGACATGGCGGACCGGCTGTCTTCGTTGGCCACGGAGGGCTTTGACCTGGCGATTCGCCACACCGCCAACCCGCCCGACACGCATGTGGCCTGGACGCTGTGCGCCACCCGCTCGGTGCTGGTGGCCAGCCGTGCCTACCTGCGCCGCCACGGCACGCCACAGGCGCCCGCCGACCTGGCGCCACACAACTGCCTGCACTACCCGCGCTCGCACGACACACCCGCCTGGACGCTGGAGCCGTTGAACACATCGGTGGGCACTGAGCGGGTGACGGTGCAGGTGTCGGGCTCGCTGGCCGCCAACAACAGCGAAGCCCTGCGCGACGCGGCGCTGGGCGGGCTGGGCATCGCGCTGCTGCCCGACTTCACGGCCCAGGCCAGCCTGCTGGCGGGCAAGCTGGTGCAGGTATTGCCTGGCTGGAAACCGGTGGGGGCGTTTGCCGAACAGCTTTACGCGATACGCCCGTATTCGGCCCATGTGCCGCGCGCCGTGACGGCGTTTGTGGCGCACCTGCGGGAGGCGCTGGCGCCGGGGTTTTCGGTGGAGCGCTGAGCGCCCTCAGCCGCTCAGCCGCTCAGCCGCTCAGCCGCTCAGCCCAGCATGCGCGCCAGCGCTTCCTGGTATTTGGCCGAGGTCTTCTCAATCACCTCCTTGGGCAGTCGGGGCGCGGGCGGCGTTTTGTCCCACGGCTTGCCGCTGACCTTGGCGGTCTCCAGCCAGTCGCGCAAAAATTGCTTGTCGTAGCTGGGCGGGTTTTGCCCCACCACGTAGCTCTCCAGCGGCCAGTAGCGCGAGCTGTCGGGCGTCAGCACCTCGTCCATCAGCACCAGCTTGCCGGCCTTGTCCAGGCCAAATTCAAACTTGGTGTCGGCGATGATGATGCCTTTCTTCAACGCAATTTCAGCCGCCGCCTTGTACAGGGCAATGGAGATGTCGCGGATCTGCGCGGCCAGCTCGGGGCCGATCATGACCACGGTTTGCTCGAAGGTGATGTTTTCGTCGTGCTCGCCCATCTCGGCCTTGGCCGCCGGGGTGTAAATGGGCTCGGGCAGCTTGGACGCGTTTTGCAGGCCTGCGGGCAGCTTCACGCCACACACGGCCTGGTTGTCCTGGTATTCCTTCCAGCCGCTGCCGGCCAGGTAGCCACGCACCACCGCTTCCACCGGAATCGGCTTCAAGCGCTGCACCAGCATGGAACGGCCCGTGACCTGCGCCACTTCCTCGGCGGACACCACGCTCTCAGGCGCGTCGCCGGTGAGGTGGATCGGGCAGATGTCCAGGCCCTTGGGGCCGAGCTGGTCAAACCAGAACAGGCTGAGCTGTGTGAGCAGCTGGCCTTTGCCGGGAATGGGCTCGCCCATGATCACGTCAAACGCGCTGATGCGGTCCGAAGCCACCATCAAGATGCGGTCGTCGCCCACGGCGTAGTTGTCGCGCACCTTGCCGCGCGCGAGCAGGGGCAAAGACGTGAGAGCGGAGGTGTGCAGGGCAGAGGTCATGTTCGATGCGCGGTGGAAAGCGCCAGGAAAAAAACGCCAAGGAACAGCGCCGCGATACAGCGCCAAGAAAAAAGCCCGCTGAACAGTCAACGGGCTTTGAACCATTCCTACGGATTATCGCAAGAAGCGCGGGCACCGAATTTCAAGGCTCGGCGCCCAAGGCTGGCGTCTTATTTCACCAACTGCGCCAGCTCGCCCTTGGCGTAGCGGGCGGCCATCACGCTCAGGTTGTCGCCCTTGATCTTGGCGCCCTGGCCTTCGCAGCCAAACTCGAGGTAACGCGCCTTGCACACCGCTTTGGCGGCTTCGCGGGCCGGCTTGAGCCATTCGCGGGCGTCAAATTTTTCCGGGTTTTCCGCCAGAAACTTGCGTACCGCGCCGGTCATGGCCATGCGGATGTCGGTGTCGATGTTGATCTTGCGCACGCCGTGCTTGATGGCTTCCTGGATCTCTTCCACCGGCACGCCGTAGGTCTGCTTCATCTTGCCGCCGTACTGGTTGATGATGTCCAGGAGGTCTTGCGGCACGCTGGAAGAGCCGTGCATCACCAGGTGGGTGTTGGGGATGCGGGCGTGGATTTCTTTCACGCGGCTGATGGCCAGAATGTCGCCCGTGGGCTTGCGGCTGAACTTGTAGGCGCCGTGGCTGGTGCCGATGGCGATGGCCAGCGCGTCGAGCTGGGTGGCCTTCACAAACGTGGCGGCTTCTTCGGGGTCGGTCAGCATCTGGCTGTGGTCGAGCTTGCCCTCGGCGCCAATGCCGTCTTCTTCACCGGCCTCACCGGTTTCCAGGTTGCCCAGGCAGCCCAGTTCGCCTTCCACGGTCACACCGTATTGGTGCGCCATGTCGACCACTTTGCGCGTCACGTCCACGTTGTAGTCAAAGCTGGCGGGGGTCTTGCCGTCTTCCATCAGTGAGCCGTCCATCATGACCGAGCCAAAGCCCAGGTCGATCGCGCCCTGGCAGATCTTGACGCTGGTGCCGTGGTCCTGGTGCATCACCAGCGGAATGTGCGGATACATCTCGGCAGCGGCCTGGATCAGGTGCTTGATGAAAGGCTCGCCGGCGTATTTGCGGGCGCCGGCGCTGGCCTGCAAGATGACCGGTGCACCCACCTCGTCGGCCGCCGCCATGACGGCCTGCACCTGTTCAAGGTTGTTGACGTTGAACGCCGGAATGCCGTAGCCGTTGGCCGCAGCGTGGTCGAGCAGTTCGCGCATGGAAACGAGAGCCATGAAATCCCCTAAAAGCAGTTGGTAACCGGGTTGTAACTCGTTCGAATTTTAGCGCCCGGGTGCTTGCGTCCGGATGACAGCCGCCGCGGCCATGCAAAATTCGCCCAGATCCACACCGCTCCCGCCCACCCACCACCCAACGAGCCGCCCCTGCGCTGGCGCAACCGCATGAACCCTCTGGATATTGAACTGTTTCTGTTGCTCAACGCCTCGGCCAGCTCGCCGGCCTGGCTGCTGGCAGCGGCGCGCATGGCCAGCCAGCACCTGTCGACCGTGGCCCTGCTGGCTTTGCTGCCGCTGGCTTTTTGGGGGCGGCGCGCTCGCTGGCAGGTGTGCGGCGTGTTGCTGGCCATGGCGCTGGCCTGGCTGGCCGCGCGGGGCATGCGCGAAACCATTCCGTCGGTGCGGCCGTTTGTGATGGGCCTGGGCTTCCAGGGTATGCCGCATTCGGCCAGCGCTGGTTTTCCCAGCATGCACGCCACCATGGCCGCCGCCTGGGCCGGCGGGCTGTGCTGGTTTGCGGCGCCCCGGTGGCGCTGGGCTTGGGTGGCCGTGGCTGTGCCGGTGGCGGTGTGCATTGCCTGGAGCCGGGTCTACCTGGGCCTGCATTTTCCGTCAGACATGGGCACGGGTTTGCTGCTGGGCGCCGTCAGCGGCTGGCTGGCGCTCACTCTGAGCGAGCGGCTGGGCCTGGCTCGGCGCTTCCTGGCCGAGCCCAACGCTCAAAAACCCCGCTGAACGAAAGCGCCCAACCTCGGGTGGGACGCACCGCCAGCCGGCGCGCAACCGCTCAAGAAGCGCGGCAGATTTTCAAGGTGTTGGTGCCACCCGGTGAGCCCATGGGTTCGCCCACGGTGATGGCGTACACGTCGCCGGTGTGCACAATGCCGCGGGTTTTCAAGTGGGCTTCGGCGTCGGCCAGGGCGGTGTCGCGGTCGGCGCTGGTGTCCATGAGCAGCGGGCGCACGTTGCGGTACAGCGTCATCTTGCGCTGGGCCGTCAGGCTCGACGTGACGGCGTAGATCGGCATGCGCACGTTGTGCCGGCTCATCCACAGCGCGGTGGAGCCCGACTCGGTCAGCGCCACGATGGCCTTGGCGCCCAGGTGGTGGGCCGTAAAGAGCGCGCCCATGGCAATGGACTGGTCGATGCGCTTGAAGGTCTTGCCTTTGAAGTCGGCGCTGAGTTCGGCGTATTCGGCCTTCTCGGCTTCCTGGCAGATGTTGGCCATTTCCTTGACCGTTTCCAGCGGGTACTTGCCGGCCGCCGTTTCGGCGCTCAGCATCACGGCGTCGGTGCCGTCGAGCACGGCGTTGGCCACGTCACTCACCTCGGCGCGGGTAGGCACCGGGTTGACGATCATGGACTCCATCATCTGCGTGGCAGTGATGACCACCTTGTCCATCTCGCGCGCCATCTTGATCATGTGCTTTTGCAGGCCCGGCACCGCGGCGTTGCCCACTTCCACGGCCAGGTCGCCACGGGCGACCATGATGCCGTCGGACACCTTCAAGATGTTGGCCAGCTCGGGAATGGCTTCCGCGCGTTCGATCTTGGCGATCAGCGCGGGCTTGTGGCCCATGGCCTCACCCGCCACGTTGCACAGCTGGCGGGCCAGCTCCATGTCGGTCGCGTTCTTTGGGAAACTCACCGCCACGTAGTCGGCCTTGAGGCTCATGGCGGTCTTGATGTCGTCCATGTCCTTGGCGGTCAGCGCGGGCGCCGTCAGGCCGCCGCCCTGTTTGTTGATGCCCTTGTTGTTGGACAGCTCACCACCCAGCTTCACGGTGGTGTGCACCGCGGGGCCCACCACCTTGTCCACGGTCATCACGATCAGGCCGTCGTTGAGCAACAGGGTGTCGCCCGCCTTCACGTCGCGTGGCAGCTCTTTGTAGTCCAGGCCCACGCCGTGGATGTCGCCCAGCTCGGTGCGCGAAGCGTCCAGCACAAACGGCTGGCCGGGCTCCAGCATGACCTTGCCTTCAGCAAACTTGCCCACCCGGATCTTGGGGCCCTGCAAGTCGGCCATGATGCCGACCTCGCGCCCTGCGCGGTGCGCGGCTTCGCGCACCATCGTGGCGCGGTCAATGTGGTCTTGCGCCTTGCCGTGCGAGAAATTGAGCCGCACCACATTCACCCCGGCGCGGATCATGGCCTCCAGCAAAGCGGGGTCGCTCGAAGCGGGGCCCAGGGTGGCGACGATTTTGGTGGCGCGTTGCGGCATGGAAGCTGTCTCCTGAAAGGATGGGAACGGGGTTTGTAATTTGGTTTCAATTATCTGTGAAACCAGTTACCACGGGGTTACAGCTTCCGACACCACAGCCGCAGCTTGGAAACAGACAATAAAGTCAGTCCGGCTCATCTCGCCATATGGAATTTTTCAACACCTGACTGACTTTGCCGCCTTTCAGGCTGACCTATGCTTGTCCGACGCCAGCTTTTCGGCTTTTTCGAGGAGGCCCATGACGGCCCCCGTTAACTGTTCCTTGCTTGAGTTTTGGTCGCACAAAAAGGCCAACTCCGTCGCGCACTTGAGACCCGGAAGGTACTGCTACGGATGAGCCGCCGCTTGCTGCCAAATGCGTTGAGCAACATGCCCAACGGCCTAGTTTTGGATATGAATCAGCGGATAGGTTCTCAGAGCTCGCCCCGGGTACGCGCAACGGGGCTCGTTCCACAGGGCCCACGTGGTTTGCCCGCCCTTCGCCGGGCCCACTTGATGCCTTCGAACCACAGCACGCTCATCAAGCCCAGACCGCAGGCGGCGGCCAGTTCGTGTGCCGGCAGGGGCGCGAATCGCAGCACCCCGACCGCCCAGGGGAGGTAGAGCGCAGTCAGCAAGAGCGCGCCCGCCAGCCCCACCACACCCCACAGCGTCCAGTTTGGCGTTTGCAGGGTGGCCCACAGTGAGCGGGTGGCCGAGCGGTTGGAGAGGATCAGAGCCAGGTTGCCTATGACCAGGGTGGCGAATGCAAAGGCACGGGCCTCGGGCTCAGGAATGCGCGCACTGGCCCAGGCAAACGCGGCCATGACGACGGCCAGCACGCCCAGCCCCTGAACCAGCGCCAGGACCAGGGTGGCGCCGCCAAACAGGGGCGCGGTGGCATCGCGCGGCGGGCGCTGCATCACATCATTTTCCGCAGGCTCGTTCTCGAAGGCAATCGAGC
This sequence comes from Hydrogenophaga sp. LT287, assembly GCF_055702805.1. Taxonomy (NCBI): domain Bacteria; kingdom Pseudomonadati; phylum Pseudomonadota; class Betaproteobacteria; order Burkholderiales; family Comamonadaceae; genus Hydrogenophaga; species Hydrogenophaga sp. LT287. The sequence goes on from NZ_JBVPZC010000008.1 coordinate 127,740, forward strand.
AGGCCGGATCGATGATGAGCTCGAGCAAGGCGATGTGCATCGGGAACAGCAAAGCCGGCCAGCCAAACAGCACCGGCAACAACGCCATGCCGGCGATAGGAACGTGCACCGCCAGGATGTACGACATGGCCTTTCGCAGGTTGTCGAAGATCCTGCGACCCAGGCGAACAGCAGCGACGATGGCTGCGAAGTTGTCGTCAATCAGCACCAGCGAAGCCGCCTCGCGGGCCACGTCGGTACCGCGCTTGCCCATAGCCACACCCACATGCGCCGCGCGCAGCGCCGGGGCGTCGTTCACGCCGTCACCTGTCATGGCGACGATGTCGCCCCGGGCCTTCAGCGCTTGGACGATGCGCAGCTTCTGATCGGGTGCGATGCGCGCGCAAACGCTGACGCTGGCCACACGCTCGCGCAGCTCCTCGTCGCCAAGCGCTGCGATTTCGTCTCCAGTCAGCACGTCGCCGTCACGCACCGCCAGTCCAGCCTGCTGTGCGATCGCTCGCGCCGTGGCAGGGTAGTCCCCGGTGATCATGACCACACGAATACCGGCTGCACGGCATTCGGCCACCGCAGTGGGCACTTCTGATCGCACCGGGTCAGCCAGGCCGAGCAACCCGACGAACTCGAAATCGAAGCCGTGCTCTTCTGCCGGCCAGTCCTGCCCAGAAAATGATCCGCGCGCCACCGCCAGCACGCGCCGTCCCTCGGTCGCCAGCCCTTCGACTGCGCTTGCGATCCGCGACCTCTGCGTCTCGTCGAGGTGGCACAGGTCCATTACCGCCTCCGGGGATCCCTTGGCTGCAACGGTCTGGGCTCCTTCACCCGGCGCTGCCCACACATGTGACATCGCTCGCAGCGCCGGACTGAGCGCATAGGTATGCACCAGACGCCAGTCGTGGTGCAGGTGTTCGGTGCCCGTAAGGAAGCGCTTGCCGAGCTGATGGAAGGCCTTCTCCATCGGGTCGAAGGGGTCAACCACGCTGGACAGGATCGCCAGTTCGACCAGCGCGTGGAAGGCCTCGGGCAAGTTGCCATCGTTCGACGGGTTTTCGGTAAGCGTGTCCAGTGCGAGGCTATCCCCCAGATGGACTCCTCCGGCGACCAGGTTCGTCACGGTCATGCGGTTCTCGGTGAGCGTGCCCGTCTTGTCGCTGCACAGCACCGTGGTGGCGCCCAGGGTCTCAATCGCGTTGATGCGACGGGTGAGCACGCCTTCCCTGGACAGTCGGCGTGCGCCGAGCGCGGGAAACACCGTCAGCACCACCGGATATTCCTCGGGCAACAAGGCCATGGCCAGGGCAATGCCAGCCAGCAGGGCTTGCAGCCAGTCGCCCTTGATCAGCCCGTGCACCAGGATCAGCAAAAGGCTGAGCGCCAGCGCAAGAAAGGCCAGGTTGCGCACCAGCCGGGTCGTCTGCTTCTGCAACGGAGAAGGTTCGCTCTCCACTGTGCCCAAGGTGGTACCGATGCGGCCGATCTCGCTGCGCTCGCCTGTGGCGGTCACACGCACCAGCGCACTGCCCTGCACGATCAACGTGCCTGCGTAGACCAGGGGCAGATCGTCACCGCCAGGCGCAACACGTGGGGTGTCGGCAGGCTTCGCCAGGTCTGACAGCTCATCAGGCTTCGCTACCCGCTTGCCCACCGGAACGGCCTCACCCGTCAGCAGAGATTCGTCGACCCGGATGCCGTCGGCGCAAACCAGCATCGCATCGGCCGGAACACGATCGCCCTCGCTCAACTTGAGCAGGTCTCCACGCACCACGTCGCGCCCGGCAATCCTTTGGGGCTGTCCGTCGCGTATGACCAGCGCGCGTGGGCTTGTGAGGTCGCGCAGCGCTTCGATGGCGTGCTCTGTCTTGCCCTCCTGGTACAGGGTGAGACCCAAGGTGACGACCACGAACCCAAAGAGTGTCAGACCCTCCTGAAGGTCACCGAAAGCGAGGTACAGGGTTCCCGCCGCGAGCAGCAGAAGGAACATCGGCTCGCGCAAGGTCGCCACAGCGATCGCCAGCAAGGAACGGCGTTGTCCGCCCGGCAGCGCATTGGGGCCATCTTCGGCCAGGCGCTCGGCGGCCTGGGCTGCGGACAGGCCCGATTCGGGGCCGACCGAGGGTTCGGACACCTCAATCCGGGGTGCCGGGCCGACAGCAGCCGGATCAGCTTGGGTGGTAGGCATGTCAAGGCCAGATCGTCGGCCATCTCCATGGCTGCAAGCTTACGAGGAGCCGCGATGACAGTCTATGGGAGCGGGTACATAAGTGCTGCATCCTGCGCCGTAAGCCTCATGCATCTAGCTTTGTTCGCATTCTTACAGACGGTGGTGAACGAGCGTCCCTTCTTGCAAAGGGAGTTGCTATGTCCCAGCATGCCGCGTGTCGCGCGAGACTGCGGCTCATCTGCGCTGATGTTCTTGCAAGCATGGGCCGGAAATGCCATGAGGGGTTGGCGTAGCAGGCTGCTGAAGCCGCTGCTGCTGGGAGGCCGGCGTGAAAGCTTACAGCAGCACCTGGGCAGGCCTTGCCTCTCGGTCCAGCTCGATCTGCGACGTTGATGTCACCCGTGCTGTCGCCCCCTTGGTGCCAGAGGTTTCCGCTGCGGTACAGCAGAACCGAGTTTCCATCACTTGCCGGTGGTTTCGCTCGGTGCGCGGCTCAGCTCGTTGTTTTGGGTGACGAGCACCTGCAACAGCTCCATGAAAGTGGCCCGCTGGCTTTCGGTGAGCGGCGCCAATATTTGCTCTTGCGCCCGCAGCATCACGGGCACCGCATCGCGCAAGGCCTGTTCGCCCGAGAGGGTGAGCGTGAGCTGGCGTGCGCGCCGGTCTTCGGTGGAGGTCTTGCGCTCCAGCCAGCCGCGGGCTTCGAGCCGGTCGACCACGCCACCGGTGGTGGATGCGTCCAGCGCAATGTTGCGGGCCAGGGTGCGCTGGTCAATGCCCGGCTGGTTGCCAACGGTCTGCAGGGCGGCGTACTGTACGGGGGTGATGCCCAGGTCGCCCGCTTCTTGTAGAAACACACCGACCGAAATTTGATGCAGCCGGCGAATGGCGTGGCCGGGCTGCAGGTCGATGTCGATGCTGGCGGTTTGGACTTTTTTCATGGTGGGCAGAGATCAGGGTTAACCCGTACTTTTCAGCGCCCCATGTTAGCATTACACTTATCGTAAGCATACTGATGATATGTGTGCATTGTTTACAACGGAGAACCCCATGAGCAATCCGCAGTCCGAACTTCCCGTCCTGGTCGCCGGTGGTGGCATTGGTGGCCTGGCCGCCGCCCTCGCCCTGGTGCGCCAGGGTTTCAAGGTCCAGGTGTTTGAGCAAGCGCCTGAAATCGGTGAAATCGGTGCGGGCATCCAGTTGGGCCCGAACGCTTTCCACGCGTTTGACGCGCTGGGCGTGGGCGACAAGGCGCGGGGCCGTGCCGTGTACACCGACTACATGGTCATGCACGACGCCATCGACGAAGCCCAGGTGGGCAAGATCGAAACCGGCGAGGCTTTTCGGGCGCGCTTTGGCAACCCCTACGCGGTGATCCACCGCGTGGACGTGCACAAGTCGTTGCTGGAAGGCGCTGTGGAAACCGGCCAGGTCGAGTTTTTCACCAACACCCACATCCACAAGATCGAGCAGGACGAAGCCAACAAGACCGTGACGGCAATTGACCAAAACGGCAAGCGCTGGTTGGGTCAGGCGCTGATTGGTGCTGACGGTGGCAAGTCGGTGGTGCGCGCGCAGTACGTGAACGACGCGCCACGCGTGACCGGCCATGTGGTGTACCGGGCGGTGGTGGAAAAGGCCGACTTCCCCGAAGACCTGCGCTGGAACGCCGCCAGCCTGTGGGCCGGCCCCAAGTGCCACCTGGTGCACTACCCGCTGCGCGGCGGGGAGCAATACAACGTGGTCGTGACCTTCCACAGCCGCCAGCAAGAGACCTGGGGCGTGACGGACGGCAGCAAGGAAGAAGTGGAAAGCTACTTCCAGGGCATTGCGCCCAAGGCCCGCCAGTTGATTGAGCTGCCCAAGACCTGGAAGCGCTGGGCCACGGCCGACCGCGAGCCGATCGACACCTGGGTGTTTGGCCGCGCCACGATCTTGGGCGACGCTGCCCACCCCACCACGCAGTACATGGCGCAAGGCGCCTGCATGGCCATGGAAGACGCGGTGACGCTGGGTGAGGCCCTGCGCGTGCATGACAACGACTGGGAAAAAGCGCTGCCGCTGTACCAGAAGAGCCGCGTGACCCGCACCGCACGCATCGTGCTGAGCGGCCGCGAAATGGGCAGGCTTTACCACGCGGCCGGTGTCGAGCGCCTGGTGCGCAACAGCTTGTGGAAGGGCCGGACGCAAGAGCGTTTTTACGACGCGATTGAGTGGCTGTATGGCTGGAACGTCAAGAACTGTTTGAGCACCTGAATCCCTATTTTTGGAGAATCCCATGAGCCACGAACTCGGACGACTCGAAGACCTGCCACAGGACTACCGCGACGACCTGAAAGCGCTGAACCTGGTGCCGCTGTGGCCCAGCCTGCGCGCCGTGCTGCCGCCGGGCACACCCACGCGCGCCACGCAGGCCGTGCACTGGCCCTACGCCACGATCAAGCCACTGCTGCTGAAAGCCGGCGAGCTGACGCCGATTGAAAAGGCCGAGCGCCGCGTGCTGGTGCTGGCCAACCCCGGCCACGGCCTGGAAAACATGAAGGCCAGCCCGGCCATGTACCTGGGCATGCAGCTGCTACTGCCCGGCGAATGGGCGCCCAGCCACAAGCACACGCCCAACGCGGTGCGCATGATCGTGGAAGGCGAAGGCGCTTACACCACGGTGGACGGCGAAAAGTGCCCCATGAGCCGCGGCGATTTGATCTTGACGCCCACCGGACTGTGGCACGAACACGGCCACGACGGCACCGACCCCGTGGTGTGGCTGGACGTGCTGGACCTGCCGCTGGTGTACTACATGGAAGCCAGCTACCACATCAACGGCACACGCCAGACCGTGAAGCAAGGCAGCGGAGACCGCGCCTGGACCCGCGCCGGCGTGGCGCCCACGCAGGTCTTCAACCGCAGCGACAAGCGCTACCCCATGCTGCGCTACCCGTGGGTGGACACGCGTGCCGCGCTGGTCAACATGGCCGCCAACGAGCCCGATCTGGACTGCGTGCAGGTGACCTACGTGAACCCGGAAACCGGCACCGACGCAGAGAACATCCTGGGCTTCTACGCGCTGATGCTCAAGCCCGGCCAGACCCTCACGCTGCCCGCGCGCTCGCCTTCGCAGGTGTTCCACCTGATTGAAGGCGGTGTGGACGTGTCCACCTGCGGCAAGACGTTTGGCCTGGTCGAGGCAGACACCTGCTGCGCGCCCGGCTACGAGCCGCTGACGCTGGTCAACCGCTCGGCCGACCAGCCCGCCTTCGTCTTCATCGCCGACGAATCGCCGTTGCACCGCAAGCTCGGTGTGTACGAGACGCGATAGCCCACATCCGGGGCCAAATTGATCGCCCACCACCCAACACGCCCGTTCGGGCTGAGCCTGTCGAAGCCCTCGTATCCACAAGGTGGGGCCCCTTCGACAAGCCCAGAGCGAACAGTGTTCTGTGGCACCGCGCAGACCGAGACACCGGCCCACATTTCCTGACTTGAACCTCACCAGCATCCGATCACCATGACCCAATACCTCTTCACCCCGCCCGCCGTCCAGTCGCTGCCGATTCGTGGCAAGACCGAGCGCTTCCCCATCAACCGCATCTTCTGCGTCGGTCGCAACTACCACGCACACGCCGTAGAAATGGGCCGCCCGGTCGACAAGAGCGTCGAGCAGGCGTTCTACTTCACCAAGTCGCCCCAGACCCTGGTGGAAAGCGGTGCGACCGTGACCTACCCGCCGCGCACCAGCAACTACCACTTTGAGATGGAGCTGGTGCTGGCCATCGGCAAGCCCGGCTTTCGCGTCAGCGAAGCCAACGCCCATGAGCTGGTGTACGGCTATGCCGCCGGCCTGGACATGACCCGCCGCGACCTGCAGCTGGTGGCGCGCGACAAGGGCCGTCCGTGGGACACGGGCAAGGACATTGAAGAAGGCTCGGTGTGCTCCGAGATCGTGCCCATGGAAGGCGTGGTCATCGAACACGGTGCGATCGCACTGGAAGTCAACGGCGCCACCAAGCAGTCGTCCGACGTGAACAAGCTGATCTGGAACATCCGCGAAATCATTGCCGACCTGTCCACCTACTACCACCTGCAGCCTGGCGACATCATCTACACCGGCACCCCCGAAGGCGTGGGCGCGGTGGTGGCGGGTGACCAGATCACCGGCCGTGTCGAAGGCGTGGCCGAGATTGCACTGACGGTGGGCCCTGCGGAATGAAGCTCTACAACTTCTGGCGCAGCGGCACCTCGCACCGCCTGCGCATTGCGCTCAATCTCAAAGGCCTGAGCGCCGAGTACCTGGCGGTGCACCTGGGCAAAGAAGAGCATCTGAAAGACGCCTTCAAAGCGGTGAACCCGCAGATGCTGGTGCCCGCGCTGGCGCTGGACAACGGCGAAGTGCTGATCCAGTCGCCCGCCATCATCGAGTGGCTGGAAGAAACGCACCCCACGCCCGCGCTGCTGCCCGCCGGGGCCAGCGATCGGGCGCGCGTGCGTGCGCTCGCGGCCATCGTGGGTTGCGACATCCACCCCATCAACAACCGCCGCATTCTGGAGGCGCTGCGCAAGCAGTTCAACGCCGACGAAGCCACGGTGAACGCCTGGTGCGCCACCTGGATCAGCGCCGGCTTTGACGCCTACGAGGCCCTGCTGGCGGCCGACACGGCGCGTGGCGCGTTCAGCTTTGGCAACGCGCCCACCGTGGCCGACGTGTACCTGATTCCCCAGGTGGAAAGCGCGCGCCGCTTCAAGGTGGACCTGTCGCGCTGGCCGCTCATCAGCGCCATCGACCAGGCCTGCAGCGAACTCGACGCGTTCAAGCGCGCGGCACCGGCCGCGCAGCCCGACGCGGCCTGAGCCCCGTCCAGCCACCCCTTTTTCAACCCGCAGCAGGCTTTGGCGCCACGCGCGCTGAGGCCGCTGCTTTGTCCCAAGCGTTCCCATGAAACCCATGACATTCACCCAGACCCTGCGCGGCTTGGCCGCCGCCCTCACCCTGACCGCCCTGGCCAGCGGCGCCAGCGCCCAGACCCTGAAGCTCGGCCACATCACACCGCCCACGCACGTGTGGCACCAGGTGTCTGAAAAGATCGCCACCGACCTGGAAAAGGCTTCGGGCGGCAAGATGAAGGTGGCGGTGAGCCCGCTGCAAAAGCTGGGCAACGAAGCACAGATGATCAACCTGATGCAGGCCGGCGCGCAGCAGCTCGGCGTGTTCACGGTGGGCGGCCTGTCCAACCGCGAAGAGTCCTTCCTGGCCTGGTCGCTGCCCTATGTGTTCAAGGACGTGGCCCACGCCACACGCGCCGCCGGCACACCTGCCGCCAAAGAAATGCTCAAGCGCCTGGACCAGCACGGTCTGGTGGGCCTGGGCTACACCTTTGCCGGCATGCGCCATGTGCTGTCGCTGCAGCCCGTGGCATCGGCCAAAGACCTGGCCAACAAGAAGGTGCGCTCGTTCCCCAGCCCCATTTACAACGACTGGTGGAACGCCAACGGGGCCGCGCCAACCGCCATGCCGCTGTCGGAAGTGGCGCCGTCGCTGACCACCAAGCTGCTCGACGCGGTGGACGTGGACCTGGACGCCCTGGTGGGCCTGAAGTTTCACCAGCAGGCGCCCAACCTCACGCTGACCAACCACATGGCCTTCCCGGCCGTGATCGTGGTGTCCAAGAAATGGCTGGCCACCCGCAGCGACGCCGAGCGCGCCATGCTCACCAAGGTAGTGGCCGACGCCGAGCAATGGGGCTTCAAGACCGCTATCGACGCCGACGCCAGCAACCTGGTGAAGGCCAAGGCCGACGGCGCCAAGGTGGTCAATGCCGACATCGCCTCGTTCCAGAAAGTGGCGGGGCCGATCCGCGACAAGTACACCAGCAAAAACCCGCTGATTGCGGACTTCTACAAGCAGGCCAAAGGCCTGTAAACCGGCCCGCTCCGGCCACCGTACCGCAGACAGCGCCCGTCAGGGCCCTGTCTGCTTTTGACCATCTGAACCCAAGACCGACCATGCCCCTGTACGCCCCCATACAAACCCTGGACCGCTGGCTCATGCAGCTGGAACGCGGCGCGGTGATCGCGCTGACAGCGGGCATTGCCGGCATCATGATGACGCAGGTGGTGATGCGCTATTTCTTCAGCGCACCGATCTTCTGGGCCGAAGAAATGTCGGTGCAGCTGCTCGTGTTCGTGACGCTGTTTGGCCTGTCGCTGCTGGTGCAGAGCGGGCAGCTGGTGAGCATCGACTTTTTGCCCGCCGCCCTGCCCGCACGCGCCCGCCACGCCCTGATGGCCGTGCTGGGTGCGGTGCTGCTGGCGCTGCTGCTCTTTTTGGCGGCGCTCGGCTGGGAATGGGTCAACCGCCCCGAGGTGCGCATGGAACTGGGCGCCACCACCCAGCTGCCGCGCTGGTACAACTATTCGGCGCTGCCGCTGGCCATGGCCTGCATGGCCTTTCACCAGTTCGCCGCCATCTTGCGCCACGCGCGCGCCCTGCTCAAAGGAGCCGCCGCATGATCACCCTGATCGTTTTCTTTGGCCTGCTGTTTGCCGGCCTGCCCATTGTGGGCGCCATCCTGGCGGGCGCGCTGGCCTTCATGGCCACCAACGACCTGGCCGTGCTGTACGACTCGGTGCCGATCCAGTTTTACGGCGCGCTGGAGATCAACAGCCTGCTGGCGATTCCGCTGTTTTTGCTGGTGGGCGAGATCATGAACAAGGCGGGCCTGACGCAGCGCCTGATCGCCGTGGCCGAGGTGCTCGTGGGCAACCTCAAGGGCGGCCTGGCCTACGCCAACCTGTTCACCAACGCCATGGCCGCGTCCATTCTGGGCTCGGCGGTGGCGCAGATCGGCGTGATGAGCAAGGTGATGATCCCGGCCATGGAACGCATGGGCTACAACCGCGCATTTTCGGGCGCGGTCACGGTCACCTCTGGTCTGCTCGGGCCCATCATCCCGCCGTCCATGCTGATGATCATTTACGGCGTGGTGGCGGTGCAGCCCATCGCCCCGCTGTTCATCGCCGGCATCGTGCCCGGCCTGCTGATGGTGGCAGCGCTGGCGCTGGTGATTTTTTTGCACGGCGTGTTTGGTCCCGGCTTGCCGGCCGGCAGCAAGAGCGAGCGCTCCAGGTCCATCAAGGTGTTGCTCGAAGGCCTGGTGCCCGCCGTGATTCCGGTGGTGGTCATCGCCGGCATCATGCTGGGCGTGATGACGCCCACCGAATCGGGTGCGGTGGCGGCCATCATTTCGCTGGCGCTGGGCTTTGCCTACCGTGAAATCAAGGTCCGCGATCTCGGCGGTATCTTGCTGGGTGTGGCCACCAACACCGCCACCATCACCGGCCTGATCGCTGCGGCCTCGGTGCTGAGCTGGGTGCTCGCCTTTCAGGGCGTGCCCGACCTGGTGGTGGAAACCATGCAGGGCCTGACCGATTCGCCCTTTGTGTTTTTGCTGCTGGTGATCGCCATGCTGATGGTGCTGGGCATGTTTCTGGAAAGCATCAGCGTACTGATCGTGGTGGTGCCGCTGCTGATGCCGGTGGTGAACACCCTGGGCATCGACCCGATCCACTTCGGCGTGGTCTGCACGGTGGCCACGGTGATCGGGCTGGTCACACCGCCGGTGGGCCCAGGGCTTTACATCGCCATGGTGCAGGCCAACATCCGCATGGGTCCGCTGTTCAAGGCCACGGTGCCGTTTCTGCTGGCGGTGATGCTCACGCTGGTGCTGATTGCGGCGGTGCCCGAACTGTCCACCTGGCTGCCAGCGGTCACGGCCGGGCGGTAAGCCCTGGCGGAGCGGTGCCGGCAGCAACACGCCGGCGAAAGCCACGCGTTGCGCCAGATCTATGCAGCGCCGGGTGCGGGCATGTCGCTGCCCTGGGCTTCCTGGCGCACATGCACCTGCAATGGGCGGTGTCCGGCCTGGCCCAGATACACCTGGATGCGTCGGATCAGCCCCGCTTCGAGCGGGCTGTCGGCCGCCAGCAGCAACATGCCCTCAGGGGTGACCAGATCGCGCGACAAGGTCATGCCAGGCATGAGCTCGGCCGACAACACCACGCGCTCAGGCCCCCGGCCCTCTGCGGACCGCCCCATGACCTGCAGCAGAGCGCCCACCACCTGCGGGTCGTAACGCTGGCCCACCTGGTCTTGCACGAACTGCAGCGCCTCGTTGACAGACAGGCGGCGGGATGAAATCAGACCGTGCTGCAAGCCATCGAAATCATTGGCAACGGCCAGAATGCGGGCCTCCAGGGGAATGGCTTCGCCGGCCAGACCGTCCGGAAAACCCTTGCCGTCAAAACGCTCGTGGTGGCTGCGCAAGGCGTTGGCGGCGGGCTGCAAGTCGTCCAACGCGATCAGTGCCTGGACCCCCGCGACCGGGTGCTTGCGGTACAGCGCCACCTCCTGTGCGTTCATCTGGGTCACGGGCTTGCCCAGCAGTTCGTCGGGCAAACCGATTTTGCCGATGTCGTGCAACAGGCCACCCAGAAACACCTGCTGGACGGTCAGGTCGTCCAGCCCCAGCTGCTTGGCCAGGCGCTGCGCCAGTTCAGCGACCCGCCGCGAATGCCCGGCCAGCATGCCGCCGCGCAACTCCATCATGCTGGTGAACGTGCGAATGGAGGTCAGGAAGCTGTCCTTCAGGTGCTGGTTGGCGTGGGCCAGTTCGGCCGTGCTTTCGCGAACACGCTGGTCCAGACCGGCGTTCAGCCCAGCCAGCGCGCCTTGCAGGTTGCGCACCGCCTCCAGCAGCACCACCTCACCGTCACCCAGGGTGCGCGGCGCTTGCACGGCCGCGTCAGGCAACTGGCTGAGCCGCTGCACCATCTCGCGGTCTTCGCCAAGAATGTGCACGATCAGCCAGGCCGACAGAAAGCGGTGCAGCGCCGCGGCCTGCTGACCACCTTGCGCCCACAACGCGCTGAACTGGGTCAGCTGGTCGCCAAACTCGCTGTGGCGTCCGTGGTGCGCAGCCAACGCCGTGGGTGGTACGCCGGCCTGCGCCCACCAGGCTTCCTCGGCTTCAAAGTGGTACTCCGCATAAGCCTGCACCTCGGCCAGAACACGTTCGCACTCGGCGGCGTCGCCACCCACCAGCGCCTCACCCAAGGCATTGGTCAGACCGTAAGCGCTCTATGAACCCCGTCTTTTAAAGGCAAGGCTGATCGGAGATGCTACGTGTCCACGTACAACAAGGTGGACACCTATGACAGAGATCAGTGCAGAGTTGAAGAGCAGATTGGTCAGCGGACGAAAGCGTGATGGGCGCTGTGCATACGACCCAGTTGCCAAAGCGGAGCTTGTTCAGTCCTGCATGCAGCCCGGCGTTTCCGTGGCGCGCATGGCGCTGCAATACGGCATCAACGCCAACTTGCTGCGCCGCTGGATCACCCAGCGCATGGGCACGGACATGAAGGCCGGTCGGGCCAACATGCCGACTGTAGCGATGGGCGGCGGCGATACATTTGTGCCGCTGCGACTTGCACCACCCGGTGCTGTGCCTGTCGCTGCTGCGCTCAAGGTTCGGCTTCACGCTCGACTGCCCAATGGGGTGGAGGTCGACCTCAGCGAGGCAGGCCCGGGCGAGTTGCTGCCCGTCATTGAACTTCTGGGGCGCCTGCCATGTTCCGGCTCGACGACACGCTGACGGTGTACCTGCACCGCCCGGCCATCGACTTTCGCATGGGTATCAACGGTCTGGCCATCCTGGTGGAGCAAGCCCTGGGAATGAACCCATTCGCCAGGTCGGTATACGTGTTCAGCAACCGCCGTCGCACCCGAGTCAAGATCCTGG
>NZ_JBVPZC010000009.1:0-1717 GCF_055702805.1 Hydrogenophaga sp. LT287
GGCTGGGTGTGGAAGCGCAGTAATGCGTTAAGCTAACCAGTACTAATTGCTCGTGAGGCTTGACCCTATAACTTTGATCTAATCCATCAACAGTTGAATGTCACCCGACTACAATACACAACCGTTTGTAGTCTTGTTATGCCCTTATGGAATTCAACACCGTTGATCCATAACGTTGGCAGCAATCAAAAAGACAGCTGATTCGAAGCTCTATGAATTCGTCGCCGTAGCACCCTCGTGCTGCAGCGGCAACCCTTTATGCCTGACGACCATAGCAAGTTGGTACCACTCCTTCCCATCCCGAACAGGACAGTGAAACGACTTTGCGCCGATGATAGTGCGGATTCCCGTGTGAAAGTAGGTCATCGTCAGGCTCTTACCAGCCCCCCAAACCCCCTCGTACCCCGTGTACCTGGGGGTTTGGGCTTTCTGGATTCTTAAATAGTTCGCGCCGATAGGCCGTGAGTTCGGTATCCGGTAATGTGCTTGGGTGTGCATGCCAGATAGGGGCCCTGTACACACTCGGTCGCCCTCGTGCAGTTGCGCGTAAGCGCGCGGTCATCCCACCCTTGAAGATCTTGGCTTAAGCGGCAACGATGGTGTCCACCAAACGAAATAGGTGGACACCATGAATGAAGCCAAGAAGAAGACCCGCCGGCGGTACGGCGCCGAGCTCAAACAGCAGATCCTCGCTCAGTGCGCCGAGCCGGGTGCCTCGGTGGCCCGCATTGCCCTGTCCCACGGCATCAACGCCAATGTTGTTCACAAGTGGCGCAGCCAAAGTGGTGGTGCGCTGCCTGCCCCGCAGGCTCCCGCATTCGTTCCGGTGCCGATGCCACCTCTCGCGTTCGCACCCGCACCAGACATCCGAATCGAGGTGCGCCGTGGCGCTACCAACGTCTGCGTGACCTGGCCGCTGGCCGCGGCCGAGCATTGCTCGGTGTGGATGCGAGAGTTGCTCAAATGATACGTGTGGATGCCTTGTGGTTGGCCACCGAACCGCTGGACATGCGAGCGGGCACCGAATCAGCGCTGGCCCGTGTGGTGTCGGTCTTCGGCGCAGCGCACCCGCACCACGCGTACCTGTTCGCCAATCGGCGCGCCAACCGCATGAAGGTGCTGGTGCACGACGGCATCGGTGTGTGGCTGGCGGCGCGGCGCCTGAACAGCGGCAAGTTCGTCTGGCCGCGTGATACGGCCAGCACCGCCGCGCTGACCCGTGCGCAGTTTGATGCGCTGGTGCTGGGCCTGCCCTGGCAGCGCCTGGCCGACGGTGGTGTCATCACCGTGGTCTGACTCTGAAGCGCAGACCGGTGCTTGCCAATTGGGGCATGCGCCAATGGTGCGCGCGTGCCAGTGCTGGCACAGTGAATACCCATGGTGGTCGAGCCTCAATCCCTGCAGAGCCTGAGCGCACAAGAGCTGCGTGAGCTGACCACGCGCCTCATGACGCAACTGCGCCACCAGAGCGCGCTGCTGGACAAACTCACGCACGAGAACGCGTGTTGCCGCCGCCCGAAAACTGACCCACCCCAGGCCACTGTGCCGACTGAAAACTGACCCAGGTGTTTAACTTGCCTTGCTCAATTATTGGGCAGGGGGCAAAGAGGGTGACACCCAAGGAAATGTTGGGAAGAATTCGTCGGATGTACCTGCGCGACAAGATGTCGTTGCATGAGATCGCCAAGCGCACGGGCCTGTCGCGCAACACGGTACG